>JASBUC010000055.1 GCA_030148065.1 Legionellaceae bacterium
TTATAGGCGCCTTTTACCCCACGACTAGCTCGAGCGGCTGTTGCCATAGTGGTTCCAGAAAACGTGCGGGTTAAGCGACCGGCGCCAAAGGCTGCCCCCATGGTGGCGCCAACCGCACTGCCAGCATCAAAAGAGGCGCAAGAGCCACCAATGCGGTTACCTATGTCGTTGGCGGTTTTGATGATGAATAAGCCAAGCAGTGAACACACCACAATGCCCACCCAACTGTGTAAGTGGCCAAGTGTTTTTTGAGTGAGTACGTCGATGGGAATGCTCCAATGTACTAAAGCCACCGAAACACTCACCGCAAGCGAGACAAAAATAATCGACATTGAATAGCCTGCTAACAAACCTAGCGCGTCATCAAACATTTTTTTGGTTCGCCCAAACAGCGCCAAAGGAAGAATAAGAGGTGCGGCACTTAAAATTAAGGCGATCCCCATTTTGGAAATGGTAATAAACAAAAAGGCCAGTAGCACAACGGCTAAGCCACTTAACTGGATGATCCAGCCGTGGATCACCGGAGAAATTGTGGTGAAATTGCCTGCAGCGATAAAGCGATCGCCTAGCAATAAACTTTCATTGAGCACCGTTTGCAAAGCCCCAAGTATCAAGCTGCCACCTGACACAATGGGAATTTTTATGGGGTTCGCACTTAAGGCGGTAGCGGCTACTTCTCCAACGCCATCCTCAAAGAGCTTAACCACGTAGGTTGAAAAGCTTCCCCAATTAAAGGCAAAAAAACCAATTAAAAAGATTTTTAGAGTGGTTTTAGTAAGGTCTTGTATGCTGGTGTCCCCCTTACCCATCACAATTAGGTACCCTCGCACGATGAGGTAGAGCACCAGCAGTGAGCAAAAGGCAGGATACAAGCTATTGGAGAGCACCGCATAAGAGCTTTGGATAAAGTGCTTGGTCACCAAGTCCACTTGTGATCCTGTCATTAAAACAATGGTGTCGGTTGCAAGATTCATATTAGGCACCCTTTAGGTTAGCTTTTAAGTCTTCATTAATTCGTGAAAAAAGACGCTTGTCTCGAATGTGCTCAACCTTTAAATCAGGGTATTGGTTAGGGTTTAATTCTTTAATGATTTGCACCATGAACGTGCTCATTAAGTTGCAATCCATTTCAGAGCCAAAATTATTTCGCTCAACCCTGGTGCCCGTTAAGCAGGCGTTATAATCTTCCATGGGGTTATAGACGTTGTATTTAATAAGCGCTGCTGACATAACTTTAATGGTGTTTTCCTTCTCGCTTTTAGAGCTGGTTTTTAGGGGATTAGGATCGCTGCAAGCACTTAGAGATAAAGCAAGTACTCCGCTAATTAAAATGGTTGATACGTTTTTCATGACGACTCCTTGTTAGTTTAAGTTGTGGTTTAGTTTGCAGGTTCTTTGTGGCACTGGCGTCCAAAGTCAGCACACGGTGAGCCCAAATCTGTGTGGGTACATCCGATTAGGGTTAACCCTAATAAGACTGCGGCCATTACTTTCATTAATGCTTTCATTGTTTTCTCCTCTACCTTGGGGCCTTTAAGGTTTCATCTCGGGAATAGATGATTGCTGAGCGCTCGCCATCAAGTGCCTTGGCAACGCCTTCTGAGACTTGTTGATTTTGCAGGGCTTGTTGCTTGATTTGCTCTGCTTGCAGGTAACCAATTTCTGCCATCATTCGTGAATTTAAATCAGTCGCCGCTTTTTCATTGTCGGTTTTGTCGATTTTTTCACTGAGCTCATAGATGTTTTTTAAGTGTTTATTGATGTTGTCGTAGGCGTAAGTTGCTTGCACGCTGACCGCACGGTTAACCGCCCTGCCGTCTCTAAAGTTTTTGACTCGCCCCTCTTCGTCTTTGTTGTTTCCTAATCCGTTTAGTCCAGATTTATCCGCAACATCGGGGTGGTTTTTTTCATAATCTCTTACTAGTTCACGGTAGCGGTTATTAACACCGCCCGCTTGTACTTTCAGGGCGTCTTTCCAAGAGTCTGGAGAATATTGGCGGGCCTTTAGTTCAGAGAGTGAGTTATTGAGTTTTCCCATCCCGTAGCTACCAGTCATCGTGGCCGTTTGCTCCTTTAGCGAGTTGAGCTGAGATTTTG
>JASBUC010000059.1 GCA_030148065.1 Legionellaceae bacterium
AAAATTATTGAGTATGGTAACTTTCAGAAGCTCGTTGCCATAGAGCCTTTTGTTGGCCAAACTGAGATTTGCGACATTGAGGAGGGAGGCTTAAATGAAGGCCCCTATCAGGGAGCAATAGAGGCACTGATTGCCTCTGAAGAAATAGAGAAAGAAGATAAAAAGAATATAATTACTTGGCTTTTTGTGTTTTTTATAATACATGATGGATCAGAGAGCTTAACTGATGACCTTATCGACAAGTGGAAAGATCACTTTGAAAGCGATAGCCCATTACAAGAATGTCTTATTCCATTTTGTAGGAAGCATTTTGATGGAAAACCAGAGCTAATAGCGCGTCTTGAGTCGTATTTTGAAACCGACGATGAAGAATCTGAACTAGATGATTTAGTAGAGCTTAGTAGTGATTGCGAGAGTGAGGAAGATGATATCACGGCATCAGCACGTGCCTTACTCGCAATCCGCCAAAGAGAGGAACGCCAACAAGAAGATGATCATACTTTGCATCAAGTACAGAATTTTAGAGTATGATTCATCTTCTTTTAGCAGCCTGAAAGGTCTCTATTAATTCTTATTTAAGAGGTTTGCTTAAGCGCTGGTACAAGGATAGAGAAAGAAACACACCTCGTGCGGCAATGAAGCTAATAAAAGAGAACCAAAGCCCGCTGTTACCATAACTTTTTAATAACCAGCATAAGGGAAGAAACACAGCAAAAGTTGCAAGAAGCATGGTATTTCTCATGGGCTTTGACCAGGTAGCACCTATAAACACCCCATCGAGTAAAAAACTGATGACTGAGACTAATGGTAACAGAGAGAGCCACATAAGATTTGCGTTGGCGATTTGAACCACCGGTTGAATGGAACTCAAAAGGGAAATAATTTGAGAGCCTAACAGCGAGTAGATTAACGATAAGGCGCACCCAATAAGAATTGAATAGAGAAAACATGCTTTCAGTGCTGCAATAAACTCTTTGACATCATTTCTGCCAAGAGCTTTGCCAACTAATGCTTCACAACTAATGGCAAAGCCATCCAGAAAATAAGATGAAAACTGGTGTAGGCTCATCAATATAAGATTAGCCGCAACCACTGAAGGCCCGAGACCTGCACCAAGTCTGGTGAACGTGGCAATGCTTATCATTAAGCAAAGTGTCCTGATAAAAATATCTTTATTTAAATGGAAAAAAGCCATCAAGGCACTTGGCTCAAAAAGCTCGCCATTTTGTTTCACAAATGGTTTGTATTGATGATGAGTAAGAATGACTCCTAAGGCGCTACCAAAACATTGCGAGAGTATATTGGCGTAGCCTAAGCCTTTTAAGCCAATCCTAAAGTAATTAACCAATACAAAATCCAACACAATGGCAGAGAGGTTAATCAGTAGCAACATCATCAATGGCGCTTTGGTATTTTGTTGGCCAAAAAAATAACCCATCAATACAAAATTAATAAGGATTGCAGGCGTTGCTAAAATTCTTAAATGAAAGTAACTAAAAAGTCCTTCTTTAATATTGACGTTCATGGGCACTAAAACACAGATAAGCCGAAAAAGACTAGGACTAAGGACTATTATGAGAGCTGCAATCATTAATGCTGTGATTAAGGCTCTTTGCAGTATGACGGGTTTTTTAGGGTTTTGCGCGGTTAAGCCAGTGGTACTCATTCTTAAAAAAATAAATAGTCCAAATAAAACATCAAAGACGGTGGTACCAATGGCAACGGTCGATAAAATCTCTGCAGGATAGTTGTGGCCAACAACCGCAATGTCGACCATGCCTAAAAGTGGAATGGTAATGTTTGATAAAATAACGGGCCAGGCCAACCCCCAAATCTTTTTTAATAAGGGTTTGTTTAATCTTGTAGTGGGATGGCAGAGATGAGTCTTCATAGCACAAAAATAAAAATTTTATCACAACGCTCTTGAAATTAAAGATTCTTTTTGAGTATAATGGTCGATACCGTTATATTTTTTTTAGGCAATAAGATGTTAATCGTTCGTCCCACCAGATCGTCACACTAAACTGCCCTCCTCTTTGGCTTTATTAATAAGTTTCTAGTTGAGTGGCAGGTTTTAGCGTTTGATTTAAGACCTTTATACCCTATCGTTTTCGGAAATTTGTTATGAGCTATCTAAAATCCAGAGTACAACTCTTTAAAAACACTGCCTTTAGAAATTACTTATTTAGCTGTATGTTTGCCATGTTTGGTAATGGATTGACATACATTACGCTTAGTTGGTGTCTTGCGAAGGGAGAACACAACGTTGCAGCCATTTCTGGTTTGATGTTTTGCTTTTGGTTACCAAACATCTTGCTCAGTCCATTTTTAGGCGTGGTTGCGGATAGGTTTGATAAAAAACAAATCCTTTTTTCTTGCAGTTTTAGTCGCATGTGTTTGTTTTTAGTCTTCTATGGCTTATTTACGTTTTATAACTCAAATGCTTTTATCTATCTGTTGGCATTGATCATTGGCTGCATTATTAGTCTCTACATTCCTGCGGCCATGGCTTATGTGCGAGAAATTGTAGATGAGTCTGATCTTTTAAACGCTAATGCAACTGCGGACATGGCTTATGAATTAGGAGCTGTCTTAGGCATGGGCTCTTCAGGTGTCATCATTGCCGTCTTTGGTGAAAGTTCCGCTCTATTAATTAACGCATTTTGCTATTTTATTGCGATGGTGTTTATACAAAAAATCCCAAATGACTTAAAAAGGAAAAATAAAGAAAGCTCAAAGAGCACCTATTTTGAAGATTTAAAAGAAGGCTTTGATTATCTTTTGCAAAACCCATACTTGCTGGGTCTCTATTGCATTCAAATGCTAACCTTTGCAAGTTACATGACTGCTCCTGTGCTGTTAGTACCTTTTGCAAAAAGTGTGTTGCATGCTTCTGTCTCAGAGTTTGGTTTAATTGAAGGCGCGATGTCTCTTGGTATGGTCTTTGGAGGGCTACTTAGCCCTTATCTTGCCAGTCAATATGGCTCTTTGAGAGTCATTTGTTTACAAGTTACCATCGGGGCCATTTGCTTTGTCTGCTTTAGTCACAGTCATCTAATGATGAGCGCTTTAACAGCCTACTTAGTTATCGGTTTTAGTTTTTCAGCTTGGGCTTTGATTACCACTTTGGCGCAGGAAAAAACTGAGATGGCCTTTCAAGGACGTGTGCAATCATTGTTTAACAGTGTGAGTGGACTTTTTATATTGGCCTTTTATTTAGTATTGGGTTCGTTGGGCGAGACATTTCCTGTGGCCAACCTTTATTGGGTAGAAGTTATGTTACTCACGGTGTGTGCAAGTTTAATTTTGACCCTTAGTCGACGGGCTTTACCGAGGATCACGGGTATAATTTTAAAGAATTAAGTGGCAGGGGCTTGACTTTAGGGCGTGCTCTGTGGAGAATACGCCCCGTCGATGGCTATGTAGCTCAGCTGGTTAGAGCGCGGCACTCATAATGCCGAGGTCGGTGGTTCGAGCCCACCCATAGCCACCAACGCCTTCTTCTTCTTCAATATTACTCTGTTCTCTTCAAATCTTTTAAGGTACTATTAGCTAAATCAAGAGGATAACGAGCTTATGCCTAGAGTACCTGTTTCGATAAAGTCATCAGCCCTACTTATTTTAGCCCTGCTGCAGACCCTAGTGTTTGGCGCCCATGCTGACACAATTGACAACACTAAGATCATGCAAGCAGCAGCATTTAGTCAAGAACAAAACGCCATTAGTTTTAAAGACCAACTCTCGAAATCCCTAAAATCAACTGTCTCGGTCAAGAAGACCCCTCATTGGCATAAGGTGATGGTCGGACCGTTAGCAAAGGGTGAAAGCAAAGAAGAAGTCAATAGTGCAATAAAAGGTTTGTTGACTAAAAAAGAGTCGGAAAAAAAACCTCAAATTCTCTTAAGTGAGCTACCTAAAGTTTCCCAACCCATTACTGACTTTAAATCCTCAACCCCCTCCTCTCTCGAGGTTAAGCCCCCCTCGCCCAAGAATAAAAGCACAACCAATGCTCCTAGTAAAAGCACTAAGAAGGCTTCCAAACCAAAACTTAGACTTTGGAATTTACGACAAGCCGATGTTAGGAGTGTTATTGCAGAGGTATCTAGAGAAACCGGTAAAAACTTTGTCATCGACCCACGGGTACAGGGTAAGATTTCAATTATCTCTACGACGCCTATTTCCAGTAAAGAGCTCTATGCTGTTTTTCTATCCATGCTACAAGTCTCTGGATTTTCTGCCATTGATGCCGGCGATGTTGTTAAGATTGTTCCAAACATTGAAGCAAAGTCACTTGCAAATGTTGGCGGACTTGATGGACTCGAAGCCAGTGATGGCGATGAGATGGTCGTGCAGGTGGTGCCTGTTTTGCACGTCTCTTCTGAACAATTAGTCCCAGTGTTACGCCCTTTAATGCCGCAGTGGAGCAATGTGTCTGCCTATGGGCCGTCTAACATGCTGATTCTAGCCGGAAGAGCCGGGAATATTAAGCGTCTTGCCGATATTATTACTCAAGTTGACAGTGCAAGTGCCCATGGCGTTGATGTCGTTTCCTTGCATTATGCCCTAGCGATGGATGTAGTTAGCACCATCAAGTCCTTACTAGAAACTCAAAAAAGTGGCATGAACCCGCGTCAAGCAACCATTGCCGCAGATGATAAGGCAAATGCGGTACTCATCTCAGGCAGCAAAACCGATCGTTTGAAACTTCGGATCTTAATTAGTCAACTCGATAGTAAAGAGCAAGATACCCGCAATGAAAATACACAAGTTATTTACTTGCATTTTCTAAGAGCCCAAGATTTAGCCCCCATTCTTGCAGGCATCGCTCAAGCAAACTTTAGCGGGGAGGTCGGAACCACCATTGGCGCACTAACAACGCCGACCCTTGATACCTCCAACCCGGTTACGAATGCAAGTAATGGCAGCACTGATGGCTCAACCTCTACCGATGGCAGTACGAACCCTAGTAATTATAGTAGCAGCAATGCAACACCTTCTAATCTTTCAAGTAACACACAGGGCAGCACCACCTCCACTGAAGGAAGTAGTAAGCCTAAGGTACAAATTATTGCAGAGCCTAATACCAACTCCATAATTGTTAGTGGACCTGCTGCTGTGACGCGCATTCTAAGAACCGTCATTTCAAAGCTCGACATTCGACCGGCGCAAGTATTAATTGAAGCCTTAATCGCTGAGATTAATGAAGACGATGTAAATCAATTGGGGCTCGATTGGGGAACCGTTGTAACAGACAGTGAAGGAAATTCAGCATTTCGTCGTGGTTTTGCCATTCTAGATAGCACCACGAACCTTTCTGACTTTCAAGCTCAACTCTACGCCTTGATTAACAATAAGAAAGCAAACATTTTATCAACGCCTTCAGTGGTCGTGCTTGATAACCGCCAAGCAAAAATATTAGTGGGTCAGCAAGTCTCAGTACAAGACTCAACTTATCCGAACAATGCCGGTGGAACGACTGGCGCAACGCCTTATACAACTTTCACAAGGCAAGACGTGGCCCTGCATTTGTACGTACGCCCTCAAATTTCAATTGCTAAGTCCATTCAATTACAAATAGATCAAGGCAATGATACTCTGGCCAATCCACTTGATGTAGCAACCGCAAGACCTGTTATTAACACTAGCAGCATCAATACCTCTGTACTGGTTAATAGTGGCGACATCCTAGTGCTAGGAGGTCTGACCCAGAATGGTTTGCAAACCCAAGATTACGCCATCCCCATTCTTGGCAAATTACCTGGTGTTGGCAGAGCCTTTCAAAACAACAGCACCACACACAATAAGAAGGTGTTAATGGTTTTTATTCGGCCTATTATCTTAGATAATGTAAATGCGGGCTTAAGAGTCACTGGCAGCAAATATGAGGACATCCAAAAAGAGCAATTGGCCATGCTGTCTAAACAGCCCTATGATGAAGCCAATAAGAACATTTTATTAAAAGACTTACATAATACAGAATTACCCACACCATTTAGTCAACCGGCTAAATCTTATGTCAAATGAGTCGCAACTAAAGCTGCCTTACTCCTTTGTTAAGGCCCATAAAGTCCTACTGTTGCCCTCTAACGAGGGCTATGAGCTTATCTCTGTTAACGAGCCGCCCTTCCCTGTATTGAATGAAATTCTACGTTTTTGTCCAAACATTATGGCCTTTAACTCAGTAGAGCAAGACGCTTTTAATCAAAAAATCAGTCTTCTCTATCATCAAGATGAAGGGGTTAACAGCGATTTGCTTGAAGGCGTTGAACAATCAATTGATTTAAACCAGCTTGCTCAGGAAATCCCACAGTCAGAAGACTTGCTGGAATCGCAAGATGATGCGCCAATCATAAAGCTTTTAAATGTTTTGCTAACCCAAGCGATTAAACAAAATGCTTCTGACATTCACATCGAGTCGTTTGAGCAAAATGTGCAAGTACGGTTACGAGTTGATGGCGTGTTACAGCCGGTTTTAGAGATCCAGCGAGCCATAGGCCCTTTGTTGATCTCCCGGGTTAAGATCATGGCCAAACTTGATATTGCAGAGAAACGGATCCCACAAGATGGTCGGATCTCGATTCGCATTGCTGGCAGAAACGTTGACATTCGAGTCTCAACCGTTCCAGCGAGTCACGGTGAGCGCATCGTCCTTCGTATTTTAGATAAAGAGAGCCTAAAGCTTGATTTTAAATTATTAGGTTTGAAAGATGAAGATAGACAGTCTTTGCAAGAGTTAATTTCTCACCCAAACGGCATTATCTTAGTAACAGGACCAACTGGAAGTGGTAAAACCACCTCTTTGTATGCCATGTTAAACGAGCTTAACCAGAACACTCGTAACATTCTTACCATTGAAGATCCTGTTGAATATGATCTGCCAGGGATAGGGCAAATGCAAGTTAACCCCAAAGTCGAGATGACCTTTGCCAAAGGTCTAAGAGCCATTTTGCGCCAAGATCCAGACATCGTCATGGTAGGAGAAATACGAGATAAGGAAACGGCTGAAATTGCTATTCAAGCAAGTCTTACAGGCCACCTTGTCTTATCGACCCTTCACACAAATTCAGCCCTTGGAGCCATTGTACGGCTAATTGATATGGGGATTGAGCCTTTTTTACTTTCTTCGAGTATTTTAGGTCTGATAGCTCAACGCTTAGTGCGCACACTTTGCTCACACTGCAAAGAGTCCTATAAGGCCAGCGAAAAAGAATTAACGCATTTACCAAACTTAAATAGTGCCACCCTCTACAAACCAAAAGGGTGCGATGACTGCAATCAGTTTGGCTATGTTGGCCGTACCGCCATTTATGAAGTAGTCAAACTAAATGATGAGTTAAAAACAGCCATTCATGATAAGTGCAGTGAGTCTTCACTGGAAGAAATTGCCAGACGAGACTCAGAGAGTTTGATGGAAAGTGGAATAAAGCTACTCTTAAATGGTCAAACCAGTCTTGCTGAACTCTTGCGAGTCACCTCCTAGGGACTTGGGGCAGAAAGTAAGGTGCAAGTGCTAAGTGGAGCTACCACCCCCCCCTGACATTCAAGGCCATAGTTTGAGTCAATGTTTGGTTTAACATGGCCACTGGCATTGTATGCCGCAATCTGAAGATTTAAATTTGCCAATATTTTTTGCCGAAACTTATCTGGTACACCAGGAAAAAATAAACCACAAGCCCCGAGTCTTGGGATGGTACCGGTGCCAGTATTTACGTAGCGAACGCCGTTAACACTTGTGCTAGAGGTTTGAGCCCGTGCGAAAAACTCAAACCAAGCATAAGACTTAAAATCCGTCACTTGGTTTGCAAGATTACCCACATAGCCATTACATTGAGCTGGTGAATTAAACATGGCAGCTTGCGAAAGTCTTGCATAAGAACCAGGCACTGCAAGAAGCATCAGGCTCAAAACAATAGACAGTCTGGTTGAGTTATTCAAAGTATCACGCTTATTTGTCAGTATAAACGTAAGTATAGCTATGAATTTCTCTTACGCCAGCTGGTACCCTCTGCACTGTCTAAAATTTCTATGTTCTCTTTTAATAACTCATCTCGAATCTTATCTGCTAAGGCAAAATCTTTAGCACGCCGCGCGTCATTTCTTTTCTGAATTTTAGCGTCAATCAGACTTATTTGTTCAGTGCTAAGATCTGCTGATAAGAACTCAGTAGGATTACTGATAAAGAGTCCTAACTGTGAACCTAAGTGTTTGAGTGTCTTTGCAAGCACAGTTTTTCTTTCTAAATCAGCTTCTTTGTTTATCACTTGTGAGAGTTCAAAGAGCACACTAATGGCTTGTGGGGTATTGAAATCATCGTTCATGGCAGCTATGTACTTTTCCTGCCATTGTTCATCGACCAGCTGTGGCTCATTGTCTTCTAATTGACAACGCTCTAGCGTACGATAGAGCTTTTCAAGATTTACCTTTGCCAGCTCTAAATTGTTATCAGAATAATTAAGCGCACTTCGGTAATGGCTTGAGAGTAAAAAGTAACGTAACACTTCTGGGTTGATGTCTATAAGAGCCTCTTTGATGGTGGTAAAGTTGCCAAGAGACTTAGACATTTTTTCATCATCAATTTTTAAAAGGCCACCATGCATCCAGTAATTTGCAAAGGGTTTACCCGTGGCCGTTTCACTTTGGGCAATTTCATTTTCATGATGAGGAAACTGTAAATCGCCTCCACCACCATGAATGTCGATGGTCTCAGATAGAGTGTTCATAATCATTGCCGAGCATTCGATGTGCCAACCGGGACGTCCATTACCAAAGGGTGATTCCCAATAAGGTTCATCTTTTTTAGCACGCTTCCACAAAACAAAATCAAATGGATTTTCTTTCCCAAGCTCTACTTCGATGCGATGCCCAGCTGCTTGACCTTCAAGATCTTTCTTAGATAGTTTTCCATATTCCTTAAAACTCTTAACCCGAAACAGAACATCCCCGTTCTCTGCTTGATAGGCAGCATCTTTTTCAAAGAGACGCTGAATTAACGCAATCATCTCTTTAATATAGGCGGTTGCTCGAGGTTCAATGTCTGCTCGAAGCACATTTAGTGCGCTTTCATCTTCTCGGACTGAGGCGATGACTCTCTCTGTTAAGGCTTGGATCCCTTCATTGTTTTCATTGGCTCGCTTTATAATTTTATCGTCAACATCGGTAATGTTTTTGACAAATTTTACTTCAAAGCCTAGAAACCGTAAGTGACGAACGATGACATCAAAAGCTACCATTGAACGGGCATGACCAAGATGGCAATCATCATAGACTGTCATGCCGCAGACATACATGTTTATTTTATTAGGCTCGATTGGCTTAAATACTTCTTTCTGACGGGATAAGGAATTAAATAGGATCAGGCTCATAACTTACCTCTTTTGCCATAAATCTTTTAGATTGACTGTTCTGTAGAAGCTAAGTGGTGCTTTACTCTTTAAAATAAAATACCCTACTCGTTCAAACTGAAAGACATCTCCAATGTCTGCATCAAGCAAGGATGGCTCAACCAAGGCCTTTTGCTCCTGTTTTGAGTTTGGATTAAGGTAGTCTAGAAAATGCTCTTCTTTAGCAGGATCTTCAATGGTAAAGAGCCTGTCAAATAAGCTAACAGAGCACGATTTAGCTTGCTCAAAAGGCAGCCAATGAATCACTCCTTTTACTTTTCGACCTTCAGGTTTCTTGCCAAGTGTCTCTTTATCATAAGTACAGTAGATCTCAGTTATCTCACCTTGCTCATTTTTTATCACCTCGTCACACTTAATCACATAAGCACCTCGGAGTCTTACTTCTTTACCCTTGGTTAAGCGGAAGAATTTTCCAACCGGTTCTTCCATGAAATCGTCTCGATCAATGTATAAATATTTGCTAAAGGGCACAATGCGCTTACCAAAACTCTCTTCATTTGGGTGCTTCGCAATAGAAAGTTCTTCTTCTGTTTCTTCTGGGTAGTTGGTAATAACAACCTTAAGTGGCGAGAGTATACCAAAGGCGCGCGTTGCTTTTTGGTTGTAAACATCACGAATGCATTCTTCCAATAGGCTTAGATCGGTAATTGAGTCACTCTTTGAAATGCCCGTCATCTCACAGAAATTACGAATGGCCTCTGCTGGCACCCCTAAGTTTCTTAAGCCTTTTAGTGTTGGCATACGGGGATCATCCCAGCCATCAACCAGTTTGTTTTCAACCAACGCTCTTAACTTTCTTTTACTAGTAATCGTATGAGACACATTCAGCCTAGAAAACTCTGTTTGTTTGGGAGTGCCTTCTACGCTGGTGTTTTCCACTAACCAATCATAGAGCGGTCGATGATCTTGGAATTCCAAGCTGCAAAGCGAATGACTAACGTGCTCAATGGCATCTGAAAGTGGGTGCGCGTAATCATACATTGGGTAAAGGCACCATTTATCCCCGGTTTTAGGATGTGTTGCATGTTTAATACGGTATAAAACAGGATCGCGAAGATTTAAATTAGGGCTTTTCATATCAATGCGTGCGCGAAGAACGTGTTCACCATCAGCAAAAGCGCCTTCTCTCATCTTGTTGAACAATTCTAAGTTTTCTTCAATGCTACGAGTGCGGTAAGGGCTGTCTTTTCCAGGCTCTGTTAAAGTCCCTCTATATTGGCGGATCTCATCAATGCTTAAGCTGTCAACGTAGGCAAGCCCCTTATGAATTAATTCTAAGGCATACTCAAACAAGCGTTCGTAATAATCTGAAGTATAGTGAGTTGGTTCAGCCCATGAAAACCCAAGCCAGCGTACGTCTTCTTTAATGCCCTCAATGTACTTTTGCTCTTCGGTTAGAGGGTTTGTATCATCAAACCGTAAATTACAACTCCCTGAGAACTCCTCTGCCATGGAGAAATTCAAATAAATGGCTCTTGCGTGCCCGATGTGTAAATAACCATTAGGCTCGGGTGGAAAACGAGTAATGACATTTTTCACACGTTCGCTTTCTAAGGATTCTTTGATCATTTGTCTTACAAAATGAATTCTTTTTTCAATGCTCATACATTGCCTTCTTGCAAATAAGTTAATGAACAGCTTGTTACAATTTACAAACTAGATTATTAAGATTGGCACTCGGTAGGCCAAAGTGATCTGGGTATGCCACATCTAATAGATAAAGACCATATGGCGGGGCTGTTTCTGCCGCCACCGAGCGGTCCTGGGCATTTAATACTTCCTCAACCCAGCTCTTATCTTTCTTCTGTACCCCAACCAACATTAACACACCCACAATGTTTCGTACCATGTGGTGGAGGAATGCGTTGGCTGTTATTTCGATTACGATGTAATCAGAAGTTCGTTTCACTTCTATTCTACTGACGCGTCGGTTTGGGGACTTTGATTGACATTCTGATGCTTGAAAAGAACTAAAGTTGTGTTCACCAATCAAACATTGAGCTGCGTCATGCATCAAGCGATGATTTAAAGAACGATAATACCAACTAACATTGGCGCGGGCCACCGCGGGACGTATGCTGCTGTTATAAATCAAATAACGGTAAGTTCTAGCCGTTGCACTAAATCTGGCGTGAAAAGACTCTTTAACCTCACTCACCCAACGAACACACATGTCTTTTGGCAATTGACCATTGGCGCCAAAAATCCAGGCTTTGGTAGCCCGCTCTGCACTGGTGTCAAAATGAACAACTTGATTTAGGGCATGTACCCCTGTGTCGGTGCGTCCTGCACAGACCACGTGTGTCTCCTCATTGGCAATGTTTGAGAGAACCGTTTCAAGTTCTCCTTGTACCGTTCTTAAATTGGGTTGTCTCTGCCAGCCATGGAAATGACTGCCATCGTATTCAATTCCAAGCGCAATGCGCATAGTCGACCTCTATGACCATCAGTCTTACTGATATATATAGTCGAATAGTACATGAACTGCTGCTGACAATCTATTGTTCCATTCTTGAAAGTATACTCTCAGCCTTTTTGCGCTCTTGTTCAGTTCCTTTTGCTAGGACTTCATCTAAGGTTATTTTAACCATTTCATAGTCCTTCATTGAGAGATAGGTTTCAGCCAGTGCTAACTGAGTTTTGCAATCAATGGGCTTTTCTTCTTTCTTATTTGGGGGTTCAACTGGCTTTTCTAAGTTAAATTCTATGCTGTTATCATCTACAGGTTCAGAAATAGCCTCTGCTTCTTTGGTCTTCTCTTCTGGCTTTTTGAACTCATGTACCTCAAATTCTAATATAGACTCAGAATCATCTTTGATCGATTCAGCGCCCTCTGTAGGCTCTTTAGCCAACTCATTAACCGATGTTTTAACTGATATTTGCTCAAACTCTAGGGTATTATCACCTTCGGCTGTCTCCATTTCATCATGGAGTTCATGCTCAGTTATCGGCTGATTTGGCAGAGGCTTATCAAACTCAAGTGTCTCTACGACCTCAGTAATCTCCAACTTATCTTTTGTATCTGGGCTTAAATCATTCTGATTTACTTGACCCTTTGTTGAATCTTTGCTTTGCATGTTGATAATGGCATCACTTGATTGCTCTCTGTGATTTGGGGCTATTGGTGCTTGTGATTTTACCTCTTGCTTCGGCACTTTATGCTCTTTATTAGTTGGGCTTGGTTTAGGAATAGACTCTTCTTCTTTAATAGTCGTTGGGTTTGATGTTTTTTGTTTTTTATCAGTCACCTTATTCGAGTCTTTGTCTACAGCCTCTTGAGACTCCTCCCTGATTGACTGTTTTTGAGCTCGGTATAGGGCATAAATTACTAAGTTACTGACCACCGCTAGCAGCGCTAGAATTAAAAAAATCGTAGTGTAGGGTACACTAGAATCATCTTTAGCAGACAACTCACCTTTTAATATCAGCTCTCCTCTTTCATTCCTTTCAAAGTATTTTATTAACTTCGCATTTAAATTTTTTATCTCTAGGTTTGTCTTATTGAGTGCGTTTTTTTCAGCCATTAAAGCCTGTTTTAGCAGTTCATTTTGTGCTTCTAGTGAGCTTATTTGATTTTTTAACAACTCATTCCCTACTTTAGCCGTTTCAATTGCTTGATTTTCAAGAGATTTGTCTTTGCTAGAGGGTTGTTCTAACTTAATTTTTTCATCCTTAAGGCCTTTATTAAGTTCATTAGCTTTTTTAAGTAAAGACTCTATCATCGGATGCAAGGCAACAAATTCTTGTTCTGATGCTTTCGTGGGGGTGTTTTGGCTAACCAGAGTAATTTGCTCATCAGCGAGACTCTCGCTCTTTTCTATTTGGGATGAAACGCTCGCTTCTTCAACGGGTAAAGCCGGAATAATTTCGGTGTTTTCAATTAATTGAACGGATGGAATGCTACCAGCTTTAGTGTCTAACATCTGATTAGAGCTCTTAGCTTTCGGTGGCGCGGGTTCTTCTGTTTGCTGTTCCATATCTGATGGGGTTAACACATGTTGAATGTCTTTCTGATGATCTTTCCAAGCATTTTCATGTCGAATGGATTCAAGATTTGCTTTTTCAGGATTCACTTGCCTCATTCTTGCATCAGTTGGGATCTTTAATTTCTGGCCAACTCTAAGTTTGTTGACGTTTTCATTAATGAAGGCACTTGGATTTGCTAGGTAAATAGCCATCATGACTTGCTGAATGTTCAGTCCTTCGGGTTGATATTTTTTTGCGATAACCCATAGCTCATCGCTTGCTACCGTCGGCCCATAAACAGCTTTAAACTGCGGCTTTATATCACTAGCTCGTGGTGGTGAGTAAGGAACGGCATAATCAGGCTCTTTATTAATAATAGGTTCTTTATTAACCACTATGCTCTCGGTTTCATAACCAGGTGGATCTAACAACACCGTATAGGCACGATAAAATTGCCCCTTTGACCAAGCCAAATCCACTAAAATTTGCAAAAACGGTGACTCAATTCGCTCCTTGGTTTTCAACACAATGTAAGGTTGGCCATTGATGTTTTCAATATTAAAAGTGATTTTACTTAAAAAATAGGGTCTTTCTAGATCCGCTCGTCTATAGGCATTTTCATCTGCAAGGCCTGCCTTTATTTGCGATAAGGGGATCCCTCTCGCCGAAATCAACTTAATTTTTGCCAATAATGGTTGATTTAAATTCGATGAGACATCAATCTTTCCTAAGCCAACTGCGTAAATTGAAAAAGGAGCACAGACACCAAGTGACAACACAATGTTTGAATATCGACCCATTCCTTAGGAACCTACTAACTCATGTAATCAAGACAGTATACCCTGAGTAATCGACTCATAGCTAGTTCGGGAGCTTACTGAAAACAAGCGAAATAACAATGGATGAAAATGTCGGTGTAAATTTACATTAATTCATAAGATCAGTATGATCTGCAAAAAATTATTCGAGGGAAAAGAATGGCAGAACGTTTGAATGGTAAAGTCGTTGCAGACAAAATGATTGAGACACTTAAGACTCAATTACTAGAGCTGCAATCACACACTCTAATGACGCCTCAATTAACGGTCGTTCAAGTTGGCAGCGATCCTGCCTCACAGGTCTATGTGGCGAACAAACAAAAAGCTTGTGAGAAAGCAGGGTTTCTCTCAGAAAAGGTGCATCTAGATGAAAGCGTTAGTGAGCAAGAACTGATTAGCCTTATTCAAAAACTTAATGAGAGCGACAAGGTTAACGGAATAATTGTGCAACTGCCATTGCCTGCCCACATTTCTGAAAAGAACGTTCTTGATGCGATTAACCCTTTAAAGGATGTGGATGGTTTTCATCCATCCAACATCGGAAAATTACTGCAAAAAAGGCCTCTTTTTCGCTCTGGTACTCCTTTAGGGATCATGAAATTACTAGAGAATTATCAACTCTCCTTAGAGGGTAAGGAAGTCGTTATTGTTGGAGCGTCTAACATTGTAGGCAGGCCGATGCTTATTGAAGCATTAAACGCACAAGCCACGGTTACCTGTTGTCACAGTAAGACCCAAGATTTAAAAGCCCATGCTAGACGAGCAGACGTGCTAATTATGGCGACAGGTCGCCGTGGCTTGCTCGATAAAGAGGATTTTAAAGAAGATGCCATCGTAATTGACGTTGGCATACATCGTCTTGATGATGGCACGCTTTGCGGAGATCTAGATTATGATAACATATCAGACAAAGTTGCTTATATGACGCCAGTACCTGGCGGTGTTGGCCCATTGACTGTTTCTTGTCTACTTGCCAACACCTTCAAAGCGTTTGTCTTACAAAATCAATTAGGCTGATATACCCGTGAGACTCCAAAATGCCCATTTTTATGATACTTAATTCCACCCCATCGTCTTATCAAAAATGCGCCAGATCTATGGATATGACTTATTTTTGATAAGACGCTGAGATGTAATTAACCACACCTAAAAAAGGGCATTTTGAAGTATCACGGGTATACTCTGAGTAATCGACTCACAGTTAGTTCTGGATCCTTTGGGTCCCTTTTGAATTAAAATTGCTCGGAAAGATGCTCATGGACACTCGACAAACAGCGATGAATAACAATCATCGGTGTTGTCTCAATACACGGCGCTTTTCCCTTACAATTTAAATCCAAAATGAACTAGGATGGGTATAGCTGTGCTATACTTTTTTAATCATACAAATTAAACACTTTTTCGCTATGATGAAACTGCGAAATAAACGAATCGTTGCTCTTTCTGTGCTCGCTTCTCTCGTAGTCTTCATCACCTTCATTTCTCTTGCCATTGGCCTTGCTTGGTATGAAACCTATACCAATGAAAAGAATCGCTTGTTGTTGTTTACTCATAAAGCAAGCCTATTCTATCAACTACGCTTTAAGGAATTGGTTCACACCCTTGATCTCTATGCCAACAGCAACCATTCTTGTAAAAATATTAAAGAAAAACTTCAACAAGCAAGTCTTAATGATGTTAGTATTTTAATGGTTTTGATTACCCAATCAAACTCTCAAAAAGTGATCTGCTCTGATTTTAAGAGAAAATTAAGCATGAAATTTCCTCGCATAGACACTCCAGAGCCAGTGGTTATTGGGCCACTCTCCTATTCGATGTTTGACAAGCCTGTTTTGATTTTAAGCAAACCGGTATTAGATCAACAAAAAAGAGTCTACATTTTTTTAAACATCGATGCTCTTACCCCAAGCTTACTCTTAGCAACCAACCCTGAAATAAGCGGTGCACTCTTTAGTAGTGAGCAAAAAAAACCGCTCATTAATTTTAAAGAATACAGTACAGAGAGCTATGTTGAGCCCCCTCTTTTAAACACCTTGCTTGAACAGCAATTGGATTTACCACAAATTTCAAGCTTGTCTCTTCGTTTATTGATTAATAAGAATTTGATCCGAACCACTTTTTTTAGACACGCCTTGGATTTAATTCTACTTGCCGTAATTTTATCGTCCTTATGCATCTATGTAATCTACCGAGTGGCCAAACACCGCTTATCTCTGCAAAGAGCTTTGAAGCTTGCCATCGAAAATGGTGACATCATTCCTTATTATCAACCGGTTATTGAGTTAGAGAATGAGCGCTGTATCGGTTGTGAGGTGTTAGCTCGCTGGAAAGGCATTGACAATGAAGTCATCAGCTCCGATATTTTTATTAGCATTGCTGAAAAATTTAACCTAATCTTGCCACTAACAGAGTTGATCATCAAACAAGCCTTAAGTGATTTACACCATGAGCTCAGTCAAGATCATCAACTGCATGTTGCCTTTAATATTTCAGCCAGACATTTTGAAAACGATCATTTACTTAATTTTTGCCTTCAACAGTGTCAACAATATAACATTGAGCCCAAACAAATTATCTTTGAACTAACAGAAACTCAGACCATCGATGCAAAAAATCACCACGCCATTGCCATTATGGAGCTCATCAAAGAGCATGGGATTGAAATTGCTTTAGATGATTTTGGCACAGGTTTTTCTAGTATGAGTTACCTGCATCAATTTTCTTTTAATTACCTAAAAATTGACAAACAATTCATCATGTCCGCAAACAGTGGCGCCATAACAGAGACCTTAGCCGATAGCATGATTAAACTAGCAAAACGTCTTCATATGAAAGTCATTGCTGAAGGGGTTGAAGAAGAAAAGCATCTTAAGTTTTTAAAAGAACGCGATGTTGAGTATGCTCAAGGCTTTCTTTTTAGCAGGCCTATTCCGATTGAAGCCTTCCTCAAGTATTTAAAGACGCTTTAGCTTGCTCTATGGTGCTTAACAACCATTTATAGTCCTCGCTACCCTCAGGCACTAGAGGAATGATTTTCTGCCAATGAACAATGGCTTTCTGATAGTGCTTGGCTCGATAAGCTTTTTGAGCAATAAAATTTAGAATTTCAATGTCTTTTGGAAACCTCTTCTCTAGAGAGTCTGCTAATTTATCTAGCTTACCATTAGCATCAAGCGGTTCGAGATAGTTCTTAAGGGCTAAGTATTGAAACGCATAGTCTCTGTTTGTCTTATCGAGCTGATAAGCATGAGTATACGCCTCCATTGCGCTCTGATACTGTTTTTTTGAAGAGTATAGCCGACCTAATAAATACCACCCTTTAGCACTAGTTGGATCGCTGACTAAATGTGCCTTCATTTTCTCAATGATCTCATCGGGATCTTTATATTGCTTTAGTGCTTTAGTAAGCTCTGCTTTTTTGTTTTCCGCCAATTGATGAGCTCGGTAGTGTTTGCCAGAGAGTTGCCAGTAGCTGCCAATGGCAAGAATTGAAATAAGGCCTGAGAATAGAAGCTTGAAAAGCAAACGAATTGCGGACTGCCAAAATAAGGCAAAAAGACTCATGGTAAGAGGCAAGCATAAAAAGAGTAGAATAGTCATTGTCTTCTTCTTTTAATGGTCAGCAACATCAAGCTCAATGCTGCGATTAATAAGAACAAAGGACCAAACCAGAGTAGGTAAGTCTTTTGATTTAATGGTGGGTAAAAGCTTACAAAGTCACCGTATCGCACAACCAAGTAATCCTTGATCATCTGGTTTGATTCACCAGCACTCACTTTTTTATAAACAATTCTCTTCAAATCCAAAGCAAGTTCAGCATTGGAGTCAGCCAAATCTTGATTTTGGCAAACCAAGCAACGAAGCTCTTTTAAAAGCCCATTAAACTGCTTTGCCCTAGCCTCCTCTGCAAAAGGGTAAAGAGACTCAGTCTTTGCATAAGTTGACAATGGCGGCAACAGTGAAATAAAGAGTAGTAATAAAAAAAAGATGCGTCTACTTGTCATGATTTATACGTTTAATAATGGGTAAAAAGGAGGTTTGCCAGACTGTTTGATTAAGCGTGCCTGCGTATCGGTATTGTATAACGCCTTTTTTATCAATTAAAAATGTCTCGGGCGTACCATAAATTCCCCAGTCAATGGTTGCCTCACCACTTTCATCGAGTAAAACCGTTTGATAAGGATTGCCATATTTATTTAAATAGTCACGAGCATTTTTTGGACTGTCTTTGTAATTTAAACCAACAACTGGGATTGACTCTCTAAGCCCAAGCAAAAATGCATGCTCATTAATACAGGATTCACACCAAGATCCCCACACATTTAACAACCAAACCTGTCCCTTAAATTGTTCATTGGTGGCAAGCTTCTCCTCATTAGATAACACCCTTAAAGAAAATGTAGGGGCTTCTTTGTTTAGGAACGTTGAAGGTAGCGCTTTAGGGTCAAGCGAGAGTCCCCTAAAGAAAAAGTAACAAAGACCTAAGCAAATTAGCAATGGCAAAAAATAGAGAACATGCTTTACTTTCATCAGAGCATCACCTCCACTTGATTCTTTTGTGAACGCCAAGCAAAACTTGCAAGAAGGCGCTCTTTTAAGAGCAAAAAGGCTGCAATCAAACCACCTAAAAAGACTAATAAACCACCTAGCCAAATCCAGCGCACCAAAGGTTTGTAATAGACACGAACCGACCAATCCCCGTTATCAAGCGGCTCTCCAAGCGCTACATAGACATCGCGAAACAAGTTGTAGTTAATGTCAGAATCGGTCATCACCATTTTGCTCACATTATAGATTCGTTTCTGTGGCCGTAAATAGGAATGACTTTTGCCATCCTCTAATCTCATTAAGACTTCAGCCCCATGATAATTAGGCCCTTCAAGTTTTAGCTCTTTTTCAAAAACCAGCCGCTGTTTGGCAATAATAAGACTGTCTCCCTCTCCCATCCGGACAAATTTATCAACACCAAAGCTTGTGCTAACACTGATCCCAAGGACTGCGATTCCCACACCAAGATGGGCAATAACCATGGCTAATTGTTTTGAGGGTCTTAAACGCTTTGACAAAAAGACTTTTGAGAAAAAGGAGATAAGCGTTGCTAGAATCATCCAGAGACTAAGTGACATTCCTAAAAAGGCAATCACACTCACCTCTCTAAGGACGGTTAAATATAAAAACACCGTCAAAAGACTGCATAATCCCGCCACTTGCTTAAACCTTGCAATCAATAAGTCCACAGGCATGTGCTTCCAATAGCACTGAGGGGCAATGCCCATCAGTAACAGTAAGGGTAACATCATTGGTGCCATCAAACTGTTAAAGTAGGGAGGGCCAACAGAGATTTTACCAAGATTTAGGGCATCAATGACCAGCGGGTAGAGTGTACCTAGTAATACCGTTGCCATCATCACCGTTAGAAACACATTATTAGTCAGTAACATGGCCTCTCTAGAAAGCATTGAAAAATGACTTCTGTTAATGATCTTTTGAGCTCGTAGCGCATAGAGCATTAGAGACGCACTGACGGTCACGGCTAAAAACAACAGCATGAAAAGGCCACGCTCAGGTGAAACCGCAAAGGCGTGTACCGAGGTTAGAACCCCTGAGCGAACTAAAAAGGTGCCAATCAGGCTTAAGATGAAGGCACTAATCGATAAGAGTATGGTCCATGCATTGAAGGTCTGCCTTTTTTCACTGACAATAAGAGAGTGAAGTAGTGCTGTACCAACTAACCAGGGCATTAAGGAGGCAT
The DNA here is from genome assembly GCA_030148065.1 of Legionellaceae bacterium. Taxonomy (GTDB): domain Bacteria; phylum Pseudomonadota; class Gammaproteobacteria; order Legionellales; family Legionellaceae; genus JASBUC01. Next base: position 19,938 of record JASBUC010000059.1, read on the forward strand.
TTTCAACCGGATCCCAAAACCACCAACCACCCCATCCTAACTCTCTATAAGCCCACCAACTGCCAAGGGTAATGCCTAGGGTCAAGGCACTCCAAGCAGCAAGCGTCCAAAGCCTTGTCCATCGAGCCCATTTGGGGTCAAACTCGCCTTTAATCAGAGAGGCAATGGCCACCGCAAAGGCAATGGCAAAGCCAACATAGCCTGTATAGAGTACCGGCGGATGAAAAATAAAGCCAACGTCTTGTAATAAGGGGTTTAGATCCAAGCCATTTTTAGGTTGCCCGTCAAATAAACGCAAGAAAGGGTTTGAGGTCAAAATAATAAAAAGAAAAAAGCCGGTTGCCACCATGCCGATAATGGCAAGTACCAAAGCGCGAGTGTCTCCCTCTAAGTCTTTTGAAAACAACGAAACCAACACACCCCAAATAGATAAAAGCGTCACCCAAAGAAGCATAGAACCCTCATGGCCTCCCCAGAGAGCACACCACTTATACCACCATGGCAAACTGATGCTTGAATTGTTCGCAACGTACAACACGCTAAAATCATCTTGTACAAAGAGTAGTGCCAAAAGGATAAAAGCACTAACACAAAAGAACGCCATCAGATTAATAAGTCTTGGCGCTAAAGAAAGTATACTTGGCTCGCCTCGATAAAAAGCGATGGGAACGAACACTGCCAGAGAACCTGCAAAACACGCCGCTAAAATTAAACAAAATAGTCCAAGCTCAGCTAACATCGCTTACCTCTTTACTAACTGCTTGCAAGTCTTTGAGCTCTGGGGGCATGTAGTTCTCATCATGCTTTGCAAGAACCTCTGTGGCATTAAAATGTCCGTCTTTGTCTAAGCGTCCCATGACCACCACGCCTTGTCCTTCTCGAAATAAGTCCGGCAAAATACCATTAAACGACACCTCAACATTTTTTTTAAAGTCGGTCACTTTAAAGCGAACAAATAAATCTTTTTGACCTCGTTTCACACTGCCCTTTTGCACCATGCCTCCTAACCGTACTATTTGAGAGGGATTAATTTTCTCAGCGCTTAACAGTCGTTCTGGTGTATAAAAAACGTTGATGTTCTCACGAAGTGCCATCATGGTAAAAAAAACCGCCAAGGTAATTCCTAGCATGAATAGACATAAAAAGAGTAACTTTCTTTTTCGAGCTGGGTTCAAGGTCGGCCTCTATTGCTTAAAAAAACGTTTTAATTTTTGCTGAAGATTACGGGACTTACGTTGATTCACTAAGGTGACGCCAAAAAGAATGGCGACACTTAACGCATATGCACTCCAAACATAGGCGCCATAGCCATGCATGGTTAAGAACATTGGAAGATGGTTCATAGCATACCCTCTAAACGATCGCGCACCCAACGAGATTTACGCTCTTGCCATAACACTCGAGTGCTTAGCCCATGCACCAATTGAGAAACATAATAAAAAACGAAGGCCGCCATCATCGTTAGTAGTGGCCACAACATGCTGCTGGCTATGCTTGGTTTTTTAAAACTCAACAAGGTAGAGCCCTGATGCAAGGTATTCCACCAATTAACCGAGTAGTGAATGATGGGCAAATCAACAAAGCCAACCAAGGTAATAATTGCCAAAATTTTACCCCCCTGTCTTTTGTCATCCAGTGCCTGCGACAAAAGCACTAACCCTAAATAGAGAAATAAAAGAATGAGTTCAGAGGTTAAACGCGCATCCCAAATCCACCAAGTTCCCCACATGGGCTTGCCCCAAATGGAACCCGTGATCAAAGCGAGAAAGGTCACCATGGCCCCAATTGGGGCACTGACTTTTATCACTAACTCGGCAAGTTTTATTTGCCAAACTAACAATAAGACGGCAGAAAAGGCCATAATGCTGTAGATAAACAACGATAAGAAAGCCGCCGGCACATGTATAAAAATAATACGATAAGCATCACCCTGCTGATAATCACTTGGCGCAATAAAAAGCCCCCCAATAAGACCTAAGCAAAACAAGGTTAAAAACGCATAATACAAAGGTTTTTGCCAAGCATCTGCCCACCTCATAAAGGTTTTGGGTGACGCGAGTCGATATAGAAATCCCCACATAGCTTGCAGTACCGATCTCTAATACAAAAATAGGCAAAGTCTACCATGAGTCTTTACTCTAAGCTAACCTTAATCAAATAGCAGATACAAAATGGTAAAAAGACCAAGCTCAAGCAAAAAATTGCCGCCAAGATATAAAGTGAAACCAGTGGTGTGCTGCTCATAGTTAGGCCACAACCAAAAATAAAAACAGGTAGACAGATGGGCAGAGTTAACATGGCAAGCAAGCCCTGATTTAAAGATACGCTCAAACCCGCCGCCGCCATTAAAACAGCAAACAATAAAATGACAGGGCTACCTAGTAGCAAAGAGCAAAAAAGAAGCCATGAGCCACTAAGCGTTCCACCAAAAAGCAAATTTAAGAAAACGCTTAACACGATCATCGGGAATATGACCAATAACCACTTAATCAGCAACTTGATAGAAATTGGAGCAAACAAACCCGTTGGCGATAAGAGATACTGCTCAAACACCCCAAAGCTCGCCTCCTCACTAAAAAACACCTCAGCGATTAAAAAGGTTGCCAACAAAATGCTTATCCAAGCAATCATCGGGTTTATTTGTAATAACAGCGCACTATTGACTGGTAAGCCCAAGGGGTAGAAAAAGTTTAACATTAGATAAAACAAAAAAGGGGTACACAGCGCACTTACGTTTCGAATTTCTTGCTTTAGAGTCATTCGAATCATTTGTAATGGGTTCATAATAGCAAGGTTTGATTAGCCGGTAAGCTTAGCGTCTGGTGAGCACTTAGCAAGATCATTTTTCCCTCCCCTTTTAGTATCGATAGTTGGCAGTTAAGACGTTGTTGGCTTTCCTTATCGAGCGCATTAAAGGGCTCATCCAACAGCCACAAATCCCTATTGAGAAGACTTAATTTACACAAAGCAACTCGCTTTTTTAATCCTTGTGAGAGCTCATTAAGATAATAATCGGCATAAGAATCAAGCTGATGCGCTGATAATACCGCCTGAATATCACTTTTCTCACGATTAAGGTCCCGCCAAAACAGTAAGTTCTCAGCCACCGTTAAATGCGGTAACAGTCCAAGTTTATGGCCAATATAGCCAATTCTTTGTTGGTAGTGTTCATCTTTGCAAGACAGGCTCCCATGAAAATAAATCTCACCATTAGCGGCAGGACTAAGTCCTGCTAGAATGTTTAACAAGCTCGTCTTGCCACAGCCATTTTTTCCTTGTAGATGCACAAGCTCACCCTGGACCATGCTAAAGGAGAGCTCTTTAAAAATAGTGCGATCATTTAGCTCACAATGAAGACGTTTAACCACTAACGACATGGTTTTTCAATTGATGAATAAAAAGATGATTTTAACATCATGCCTTCTGCACAGAAATGCCTAATGCTAAGAAACTTTCCTCTTTTAGGGTACTTCCATATTATTCTCAATAAAGGGTGTAACGTAAAAGTTCCCTAAAAGGGCATATTTCCTAAAAAAAGCTTTTGCAAGTATCTTGAGTATAGAAGTTTAGGGGGACAGAGTCGTTACGTTACTCTTGCAGAACCCTGACCAACTCAGTAGCCGGTAGGGTTCATAACAATGGTATTTATACTAATAATCTAAGGCGCGGGTGCAACGAACGCCATATAAGCTCCTTTTATTACCGCCTCCTATAAACTCTTG
>JASBUC010000079.1 GCA_030148065.1 Legionellaceae bacterium
ATTTGCGCGCGCCGATGCTGCTGACGGCAGAAATGGCGAAGCGGCACGGCGGCGGAGACGCGGCGATCGTCAACATTCTCGATGCCAACTTTAAGTGTTTAATCACAGCCAACATTCAAGACATCCGCACGCGAAATCTTGTGATTGATAAACTCAATGCTGAAATCGCCAACCGATTTCAAAAAGCAGGCCTAGAGTTCTCAGAGCCAAACATCAGAACTAACCTCTAGTTTGGGTACATACCCAAACTAGTTCATTTTATCGAAGTTCAGATAGGGCCTAAAAGTACGATATTTACTGACTTTCAGTATCACTTTGGCAACAGCAGAGCTTTAAGGTTTGTTTCTCTCGATAGATGAATAGTTTTCACTCTTGAGATTGAGAGAGGGACAAACCTTGAAGCTCTGATTAAGTCAAAGCTTCGCATAATGAACTAGTTTGGGTATGTTATTAGGCGTGCTATAATGGCCGACTTTTCATTAGTTACTGTTCAACATGGCCATCGATGACCAAACCTTAGAAAAGCTTGCCGACTTATCAATGTTAAACCTAGATTCAGGCAGTAAATCTTTGCTAAGAGACGATCTAGAAGACATCCTAAAGCTCATCAACGCCCTAGAGCAAGTGGACACCCACGACATCCCCCCTTTGCATAGCCCACTGGATCTGTGCCAACGCTTGCGAAAAGACCAAGTGAGCGAAAAGGCTGACCCCGCCTACTACCAACAAGGGGTCAACCGCAAAGAAAACAATTTATACCTAGTCCCCAAAGTCATTGAATGAGAGTAACCATGCTAACCAAAAGTATTAAAAGCATTCAACAAGCCCTTAGCAATAAAGAGCTCTCAAGTGTTGAATTATGCAAGCTTTCCTTACAGGAAGCCTCTCGTCTAAACCAAGACTTAAACTGCTTTATAAGCCTGTGTGAAGAAAAAGCGCTGATAAGCGCCGAGCTTGCTGATAAGCGACGAGCAAAGGGTGAATCCCCCCCCCTGCTTGGCATTCCCATTGCTCACAAAGATCTCTTTTGTACTGAAGGCATACGAACCACTTGCGGCTCAAAAATGCTCGAGCACTTTATCCCACCCTATAGCGCAACTGTGGTTGAAAAGCTCAAAGAGGCCGGCATGGTAACGATAGGAAAAACCAATATGGATGAGTTTGCCATGGGCTCTTCCAATGAAACCAGTTATTTTGGCCCCTGTCATAACCCCTGGGATAAGAGTAAAACACCAGGCGGCTCATCAGGTGGCAGTGCCGTTGCGGTAGCTGCAGGCATTGTGCCTGCTAGTACCGGCAGTGACACTGGTGGCTCTATACGCCAGCCCGCCTCTTTTTGTAATTTAACAGGGATTAAACCAAGTTATGGACGTGTCTCACGCTGGGGGATGATTGCCTTTGCATCAAGCCTCGATCAGGGAGGGTTATTTGCCAGAAGCAGTGAAGATCTTGCCATCCTGTTAGGAGCAATGGCAGGGTTTGATGCAAAAGATTCCACCTCCATCAACCAATCCGTGCCAGATTACACGCTCACTCTCAATAACTCTCTAAAAGACAAAGTCATTGGTCTACCTAAAACCTATTTTAATGATTCATTGGATCCAAACATTGCTACCATCATTGAAAGCTGCCGGAAGGTCTATGAGTCCTTGGGGGCTAAAGTCATTGAAATAGAATTACCCTTTATGCACCTTTCGGTGCCATGTTATTACGTCCTTGCACCCGCAGAATGTTCTTCAAATTTATCTCGTTATGATGGCATTCGTTATGGGCATCGCAGTGAACAAGAAGAGGACTTAACCGCGCTTTATAAAAACACTCGACAAGAAGGGTTTGGACTAGAAGTTAAAAGGCGAATTCTAACAGGCTGTTATGTGCTTAGCAGTGGCTATTACGATGCCTACTACCGAAAAGCACAAAAAATAAGACGACTAATTCTTAATGATTTTCTAAAGGCATTTGAGAAAGTTGATTTTATCCTAGGTCCGACCACACCAAGCAACGCGTTTTCTCTCAACCAAACGGACACAACCCCGTCAGAACGCTATCTAGCAGACGTCTACACCACGGCTGTTAATCTAGCAGGCCTACCAGCTCTGTCGATGCCAGCAGGCTTTGTTAACAACCTTCCTGTGGGAGCACAACTCATCGGCCCATCGTTTCAAGAAGCCTTACTGCTAAATGCTGCCCACCAATACCAAGGAATAACCGACGTTCACCAAAGAATGCCAACACTGGTACAAGGAGCCAAACAATGAGCAACTATCAACCGGTTATTGGCTTAGAAATTCATGCCCAACTCAATACAAAATCAAAACTTTTCTCTGGAAGTTCCACACAATTTGGTGGCAAGGCCAATGAGTATGCAAGTTTAATCGATCTAGCATTTCCTGGTACCTTACCCGTTTTAAACATCGAAGCCGTACACAAAGCCATTTGCTTTGGGCTAGCTATTGAGGCGAAGATCAATCGTACGTCCTTCTTTGAGCGTAAAAATTATTTCTACCCCGATTTGCCGAAAGGGTATCAAACCAGTCAATTGCAGGTGCCAATTGTCGGCGCAGGAGAACTTGAAATAACGCTCTCAGATGAGCGTAAAAAGCGTGTTGCAATTAATCGAGCCCACCTTGAAGAAGATGCTGGAAAGTCCTTGCATGAAGACTTTCATGGCCAGAGTGGCATTGATTTAAACCGAGCCGGGATCCCTTTATTAGAAATCGTTAGTGAGCCTGTCTTGTATTCAGCCGAAGAAGCCGTCTGCTACATGAAAACGTTGCACCAACTAGTCAAGCACATCAACATTTGTGATGGCAACATGCAAGAAGGTAGTTTTAGATGCGATGTCAATATTTCACTGCGCCCAGAGGGCTGTCAAACACTCGGCACCCGAACTGAAATTAAAAACCTTAACAGTTTTAAGTTTGTCGAAAAAGCAATTCAAGCTGAAATCAAACGTCAAAGCCTGCGTTTAAAAAATAATCAGCCCATTTTGCAAGAAACCCGACTCTATTGCCCGGATAAGAATGAAACCCGCACCATGAGAAGTAAAGAAGAAGCACAAGACTACCGCTACTTCCCATGCCCTGATCTGCTGCCTGTTGTCATTACTGAGGACATGATCGAAATGGTCAAAAAGACCATGCCAAAAAGTTATCAGACCATTCTAAGTGAACTAAAAGGCAACTGGGCTCTCAATGAAGACGATGCTGAATTTTTTGCAACACATTCTGACTTTTATCACTATCTACAATCGCTACTGAGTGAGAAAAATGATGTGCCCGTAAAGCTATTAGTCAATTGGCTTCGAGGCACAATAGCTCAAAAACTAAATGAAGAACGTAAGCCCATTTCAGAGAGCCCTATTTCTAGTAAGGCTTTATTAGAACTACTCACAGCCATTCAGGATGAGACCATCTCGACTAAAATGGCAAAGTCTGTCTTTGAGCAAATGTGGGAGAGTGGAAAATCCGCCAAAAGCATCATCAAAGACCAAGGCTTAGAGCAAGTCAGTGACAACACACTCTTAACAGAGCTCTTAAGTCAACTAATTGCCAAACACCCCAAGCAAGCCGAGGAGTTAAGAGCTGGGAAAGACAAACTGATGGGCTTTTTTGTTGGACAGGTGATGAAAGAAACCAAAGGCCAAGCAAACCCAAAGCAAGTTAATGAAATTTTAAAAAAGCTTTTGGCCTGATCCAAATTAGATTTAAAATTTAGGAACATTTGGTTTAGCGCCCCGGTTCGTCGTTCCATAAAATTTTATGTAATTGCAGTTGGAATCGTACGTTTAATTTATCTTTAACAATCCAGTCGGCCAGCTTTGTAAATGAGAGCTCTTCAAAGCTTGATGAGAATAAAACGGAAAATCGCTCATCCAGACGATGTTCGGTCACTTGTGTCTTGCTCCAGTGATAGTCTTCTTCTGAGCAAATCACAAACTTCACCGAATCGCTGGGTTTTAAAAAATCTAAATTACTCCATAAATTCTTAGATAGTTCGTTGGAGTCGGGCGTCTTTAGATCCATCACCACGTAAACTCGTGGATCTATCTTTGAAATGTCCATAGCGCCACTGGTCTCAATCGAGACCTCATAGCCTAAATCACAGAGCTCCTTCATCAGAAGGGAACAGGCAGGCTGTGCGAGAGGTTCTCCACCAGTAATACAAACAGCGCGTGCACCAAGTTGCTCGATTTCTTCTATAACCTGAGGGAGACTTTTTTTAGTACCGCCACTAAACGCATAACTGGTATCACAGTACTGACAACGTAGAGGGCAACCAGTTAGGCGAACAAAAACAGTTGGTAAACCAACTGTTTTTGACTCACCTTGTAAAGAGTAAAATATTTCTGTAATTCTTAGTTGAGGGATAGAGTCTTTCATGCTGTTTGGTTTATCTTATTTAATTTTGATTCCGCAAGGCGAGCCGTTGCCGTATCAGGGAACTTATGAATAACCTCTTTTAAGGTTTTATCGGCGCTGTCCAGATCGCCAATTAAAGCATAGGTTGTCCCAAGTTTATACATTGCAGGCGCCACCTTGGTTGAATCAGGAAAATCAGTTATAACGGCTTTAAAGGCTTGCATTGCTTGGCTAAAGTCTGCTTTTTTAATTAAGAGCTCACCCTTCCAGTAATAGGCATTAGCCGTATAGGCACCATTTGGGAAGTACTGAATGTACTCACTCATTGCCTTAAGCGCATTGTCATAATGTTTCGATTGAATTTGCTCATAGGCAAAGGCATAACTTAACTGCTCATCGGGTCGCTTACTGTTAGTGGCTTTACTTAGCTCTATGGCGGATGATTGGTTTGATGCTTCGGCTTTTGAGTGGGTAGGCTCTGCAACTTTTGCGTAAGTCTCAACACGGTTATTGCCTTTCTCAAGCAATCGAGAATCGAGATCTTTGTAATAAGCAAGTTGTTCTTCTTTTAAGAGCTTTAAATCATGCGACTGCACTTCAAGCTGCCCACGCAACTCATTTAACTCTTGGCGAAGTGCCGCTATCTGGCTTAATAACAGAGCGTTATTAGAGTGACCTTGATAGGCAGTTTGCTCTGGCGCTTGCTTGTGAGATGCCAGTTGTTCGCTCTCATCATTGGTAGAAAAGTAGTTATTTTCTCGCTCATTACTGCTGCTTGCATCAACGTAAGTATTGCTTCTATCCACCACAGGGGCTTCTTCTGCCATCACAACAGAGCTTGTCACACAAAGCATTATCACTAATAAAGCAGGTTTTGCGAAAGTCATTTTTCTCATCTTATTGCCTCATAAATTAACTCAACTCGTCGATTCTTACGGTGGGCTTCATCCGTATCAGCGTATACTAAAGGGCGCTCCTTGCCATAACTGACCACCCGTAGCTGGCCCTTCTTGGCCCCACTTAGTCGTAATAACTGATAGACTGCATAAGCACGACGCTCCCCCAAGGCAACGTTGTACTCACGGCTGCCAACTTGATCGGTGTGACCTGCTAGCATCACTTTGGCACTAGGGTGATTCTTTAGGTAAGCTGCCTGCGCCTCTATGGCTGGTAAATATTTTTTGGCAACCGTGGAATTATCAAAGGCAAATAAATACACTTGGTTTGACGGCGCTCTGGTCGTGTATCGCTCCCCTTCTAACTCATCGGCATCAAATTGACTACCACGCCCCAGCCCTTTTGTTTTAACCCCATAAGGATTGGCGTCACTCACCCCTGCATTACTACTGTAGTGAGACCCACAAGCCGACAAGGCCATGACCAGCAGCATCAGTAAAATCCCTTTAAACCCTCTTTGCATAAAACACCTCTTTAAAACCAACGTTGTAGTAAATTAAAGCATTGTACATTTATTGAGTATATTGTCAAAAAGCCTCTAGCCCTTAAGTTTCAAGGCAAGTCTTGCTAAGCGCTCCCCCATCAAGGTTGCAAGCAGAGTTTCGTCCTCACTCAATTGGCCTTTAGATGAGGCAAGAGAAGACACATGACTGGCGCCATAAGGCGTACCACCTGTTTGGGTTTTGCTGAGTCGCTGCTCGGTAAAAGGTAACCCCACGAAAACCATACCATGATGTAAAAGTGGTAAAAGCATGCTAAGACAAGTGCTCTCCTGCCCACCATGCATGGCTTGACTAGCGGTAAACACGGACGCCGGTTTGTCTTTTAGTGCACCCTTTAACCAAAGCTCTGCACTGCCATCTAAAAAATACTTCATGGGCGCTGCCATGTTACCAAAGCGGGTGGGGCTACCAAGGGCCAGACCGTCACAAGACGCTAATTCTTCATAGGTGGCATATTGCGCCCCCGTTTCTGCAATGGCACTTTCGGTGGCCTCGCAGGTGGTTGACACTGGCGGCACCGTTCGAAGTCTAGCACTGGCATTCTCCACTCTGTTCACACCACGAGCAATGGCCTGTGCCAGCGCTTGTGTGCCACCCGTTTTAGAATAAAAAAGCACCAAAATGTCTACAGAGCTCATCAACAATCCCTAAACAGAAAATGTCCGGCAACTCTATATGGTTCAAGACGCTTATTCAAGTTTGCTTAACACAAACTGCTAGATAGTGCCCATCATGTGACAAGCTCAAAGACACGGGCAAACAGATCCCAGAATGATACAATTTTGGTGGCCGCTTTTTTTGCTCACCTAGTAACTCTCGTCGAATCTCATCGGCTTTTAGTCCCTGACGCTTAGCAAGAGAAAGCATCAACTTCTTTGCTCTAATGGATTGGTTCAGATAATTCGGTTCCCCCTTAATGCGACTGATTTCAACCACGCTTTTAGACAGCTCTGCCGGAGTTTTCGCCACTAATGCATGCAGGTAGTGCTTAGTTAGAACGACCTCAAAATAATAGTGCTGGTCATCGATAAGGGCCTGCCCTATTAAAGGCGTTGATTGAGAGACTCGATCATCATGACATCGGACTTGAATCGTTTTAGGGGAGAAAAAAGCCTCTTCATTTTGTTGCTGATAGGCTTTAAAGGTTGCTTCTTTCACTGCCCACATTGCCCAAAGGAACTGGTGGGGAGCAGACGCCTGACTGAGTGCTTCTTGCTCACATTCGTTAAAGACTCGCTGGATAAAACGTCGATCGAGGAGTTTATTAGGCGCTAAGCTTAAACAAACCAGATCATTTCCGATGCTCAAAATACTCATCCTCTAGCCGCTTCAGGCTTAAAATCACCTCTTGTGCAATCTCGCGATGTGCCCTTCGTCCCCGTTTTTCGGAGTGAAAGGTTTGAACCTGCAGTTTGACGTAAAAGGTTTGATCTTGTTCGGGGTATTTTGCTTTTTTGCTTGTTTTGTTACCACGAAGATAAATTAATAAGGCGTTAGAGTTTGGACTACTTTCAATTAGCTCACCAATGCCATACTGGACCATCTCTGGTTCAATACGGCCACTCTCACTGCGTGTGCCCTCAGGAAATAATAAAACAGCCTGCTGCTTGTTTAAAAGGGCCTTGCTGGTCTCAAGTACCTCTTTGGCACCTTTTAATTCGACGGGAAGCTGCAAACACTTGCCAAGATAACAGAGCAATGGGTAGTACCAACACGCTCTAACATTTGTCTTCTTAGGAAGGTTCCAGGGCAATGAATGAAAATGCAAAAGAAAATGAGTAAGGCCTCCTAATGCATAAGCAATTAATAGAGAATCAACGTAGGTTAGATGATTCGCACAAATAACTATTGGCGGCTCTTGCTCTTTGACTAAAGCTAAATACTCTTTTCGCACCGTCTCTAGATTTTGTATGCGGTAGCGATTAAGTCGCATCCAAATCATAATTCCCAAAAAGAATAATGGGAAAAATAAGTAAGACAAGAGCGTTTGCAAAAACAAAAGAGGTCGCTTTTTCATAACAAAATTCAAAAAAGCCCTATGACATCACAGGGCTTAAGAAAACAGCCTAAGCCGTTTTTGCAACGATTAAATCCACCGCGTCTTGGATGGTCATAATTTTATCTGCTTCTTCATCAGCAACTTCAATGTCAAAGTTGTCTTCAAAATCAATGACGATGTCCACTAAACGCGCAGAGTTGATTGACAGATCACTTAAGAAAGCTGTCTCACCAGTCGCGTTTGCCAGCGCGTCTGTGTTTTTCACATAAGGCTCAACAATTTCTTTTACTTTTTCAAAGATTTCTTGACTCATTTTCTCATTCTCCAATAAACATTAATTGAATTTTTTAAATAACAGGCAGGCATTGACATCGCCAAAACCAAAACTTGCTTTTGCTACAATCTCTAAAGGCTTTTTAAGACTCTTTTGAGGAATGTTAGACCGATAGGCTTTAAGTTCAGGGTGTAGATCCTCTGAGTTTAAATTGCCGTGCACAAAACCATGATAAAGCTGCAGCACAGAAGCCACGGCTTCTAGGCCACCTGCGGCGCCAAGCGCATGCCCTATCATCGATTTAGTCGCAGTAATCAATGGAAAGTCTTCTTGCGAAAGTTCCAGGGCTTGCTGCCAATTTGAAATTTCGACTGGATCGGCCATGGTTGCGGTCAAATGCCCATTAATCATGCTAATGTCTTTGCCTTCAATGTTCGCCATCGCCAAAGCACTTTTTATGCAACGTTGCACCGCAACAGGGTTTGGGAAGGTAATGCTGCCACCTTGTCGTTGGCCACCACAATTAACCGAGCCTCCTATGATTTCACCATAAATTTTAGCTCCTCGTGCCTTGGCAGACTCTAAACTCTCCAGCATCAAAACGCCACTACCTGAGGCCGGAACAAAGCCACAAGCACTCTCACTCATTGGGCGAGAAGCCATTTCTGGTGTGTCATTAAAGTTTTTAGAAAGCACCCTCATCGCATCAAAGCCTGCCCAAGAGTAGACGCTGTCTCCCTCAGTACCACCGGCAAGCATGCGAGTTGTGCGGCCAAAATGAATTTGATAAAACGCGTCAACAATCGCTTCTGTTCCCGTGCTGCAAGCACTCGAATTCGTAGTCACTTGCCCACCCAAGCCTAAAAGCCCACCGATGTTTGCGCTGGCTGATGAGGCCATGACTTGCTCAACCATGGTGGAGCCTAAACGTCGTACTTTGCCAGCATCGGTCTTAGGAATAAGTTTCTCAGCAATCACATCAAGACCACTGATTCCAGTACCAATGATTGCGCCTGTTTCCCAATCTGGTTCGTCTTGATTAATCTCAAGTCCCGCATCAAGGTAGGCCTCAATGGCTGCAAGTGCGCCGTAAATCATACTATTATTCATAGCAAGCAAATGCTCTCTCGAGAGGTACTTTTCTTTTAATTCATCAATGTTACTTGGCGTAGCTGCAACTTGTGAGGCAAATTTTTTATCACTCATCTCTTGGTTATAAGAGAGTCCACTCACCCCATCTAGCAACGCTTTATGAAAGTTAGCCACCCCATTACCATTGGGAGCAATAACCCCAAGACCTGTAATCACAACTCGATTATTCATAGCAATTTTACTCCCATTCCCGATAGGGTGGCACTGGCAAGCAACTCCCCAGCCTGATTATGCAAGCTTGCTTCTACTTTTAATTTCATTCGTCTGAAAAATACCTTCTTAGCACGAATGATCACTTTGTCACCAGGTAGAACTGGTTTGTAAAACTCACCGTGCACATCACTAAATAGGGTTGTAAATTTACCTAACTCATCTGAAGGCATCATTAAGGAACTCAAATAAAGTCCAAAAGCAACCACCCCTGTTTGGGCCATGGTCTCTAATAATATAACGCCGGGGGTCACAGGATTACCTGGAAAATGCCCTTGATAGAAAAATTCAGTGGGCTTAAAGGTGTAAGAGCCTTCGATTTGCTCTTCATCCAAGGAGTGGATCTGATCAATAAAACGAAATGGTGTTTGCTGAGGCACCATGTCTAAAATGTCTGTCTTGCTTAATCTATTCATTAACTCTAAAAATCCTAAAAAACCTCCTTGTGGTTGATGTCCTTTACATGGGTGCTCTCCCCTTACTCTAACTTACCACCCAAAGCATTTTTATCCGCATGCGGGTAGTTTTTATATTGAATGTCTTTAAAAATCCCAACTTTGGCGCCATTGATTCGATAAATGGGCTCACCGTCGACAAACACATCCGCATCCGCAATGCTAATGGCCGCCCCCTGAGAGGGGATTTCAGAAAATCGTTTAATACTTATTTCGTAACGCACTACTTTATTATGGGGTCTAACTTGCCCGAAAAACTCTATTTCTTTTGAGCCCAGTGCACGTCCTGCCCCTTTTGCGCCACGCAAAATGGTGTAAAAACCGATTAACTGCCAAACCGCATCCACGCCTAAACAACCCGGCATCACCGGATCGGCTCTAAAATGGCACTGGAAAAACCAGTCATCCAAGTTAATGTCTTTTTCGGCGATAATTTTGCCGCGTTTTCCTTGATGTGAAATCGAAAACACTCGGTCAAACATTAACATGGGGGGTGCTGGCAATAATCCAACCCCTTCACTTGGCGGATTTTGAATAAGAGATCCCCAAGCATAAGCCAATAACTCATCCTTATTGAAGGCTTCTCTCTTTAAAAAACTCTGGTAATCAATTGGCTCTAACACAGACCTACACTCCTAATCGTTCGAGGATCATACCACCCCAAGTTAAACCCGCCCCAACCACGATCACGGTAATTTTGTCCTGTGGCTTAAAACGATCAAAGTGTGCTGAGAGCACAGACGGTGCGCCAGCCGAGCCACAATTACCAAATTCATCAACGTTATAGAGGTGCTTGTCTTCATCAAGCCCCAATTTATCAACCACCGATTGCAACATGGTGAGATTGGCTTGGTGAGAGATAAAATAGTCTTGTTCTAAGGCAAAGCCTGAGGCCTCTTTTAAAGTCCGGAAAGTTTGCATGGTTTTTTTAATGGCAAATTTTTGCACCGCTGGCCCTTCTTGTTGAAAATAGCCCCCTGTTGGGGTTTGCACTTTTGCCCAACCGGCTGGATCAGAGGTGAGTGTTGTCTCTTGCACCTTAAAAGGACCCACATGCTTATTTGAAACCACCGTAGCAACCGTGGCATCCCCTATTAAAACCGCGGTTTTTCGATCACGGTAATCAATAGTGGTAGTCCAATTCTCTGCTTGAATAAGCAACGCATACTCTGGTGCGTTCTCACCCATGCGGCGAAATAAATCGATGTGGGCAGCAAAACTCGAGCAGGCCGAATTAACATCCAGACAGACCGCCTCAATGCCTGCCACTGCAGCAATCACAGCACTGTTGGCAGGCAAGGTGTAATCAGGGGCACAGCCGCCAGAAATAACCATCCCAATGCTCTCTTTTGGGATGTTTGCCCGTGCTAGCGCTTGCGAAATCGCCTCTTTAGCCGCCTCAGCTTGGCTGAATGAGGCATGCGCTTTCGCTTTCGTTAAATCCTGGTTCTTGGTGGTTTTTAAATACTCCAAATCCAATACCGTTCGTCGGCGTTTGATGCCAACTCGGTCTAAAATCCACTGATTGTTTGTCTCAATGTCTAAGTCTTCTAGAAATTGGTTATCGATGACATTAGGTGGATGAAAGTGGCCAATACCATGGATGTAGGTCATAAAATTCTCACTCTCTTAAAGGGCCGCAATGTGTTCTCCGCCATCAACGTGAAGCAGGGTACCATTAATCCAAGAGGCCTCCTCTGTGGAAAGTAAGGCCACTACTTTTGCGACATCTTCTGGGGTTGTTAGTCGACCAAATGGGTTTTTTAGGCGTGCGACTTGCTTCATCTTCTGGCTACCTGGAATCGCTTGAAGTGCCGGGGTGTCTGTCACCCCAGCCTGGATGATGTTAGAGCGAATGCCGTAAGGGGCAAATTCAACGGCAATTGCTCGTGACATTGCCTCTAGGGCAACTTTGGCACAGCTAACTGCCGCATAACCACGCCAAGCAATTTTATTGCCTTCGCTGGTCAAACCTATCACTCTTGCATCCTCGGCAAACAAGCCACTCTCAAACAGCCCTTTGGTCCAATCCAATAAACTTGTTCCCATGCTGTAGATGGTGCGTTCAAGATCTTCTTTCTCTAGAAAGGCCTCGGTGTTAGCTTGCCCTTGCAAGGCAAAAAATGGATCGGCAAGCTCTTGCTCTTGCAGTTGTTCAATTGCCTCAGAGAGTTGCTGAGAATTTAACTTTAGTGCCTTTGCCAAAGCGTCTATTGATTTGTTTGTCGTGTCTTTGACAGGAGCAATGTTTTTTAAATTACCAAAGGCAATTGAGTGCAATAAGGTCTTCACGCGCCCCCCATCTGCCAACGCCTCTTTTAGGGCCAAAATAACCTTCTCCATGCCTTGCTCTGAAAGGGCATCAACGTTAAGGGTAATGAGTTGTGGCGCCTTTTCTGCAATGCTATCAAAGTTTGGTTGAATGCGACTCATCGCCCCTCGTCGGTCTCGATGGACTATGCAGACACTCATTCCACGACTTGCAAGCTCATTAGCCGCGGCTAGACCAAAACCGCTTGAACCGCCTAATATTAGGGCCCATTCATTTTTGTTAAACTGCATAATTACTCCGAAAAAACTTTTTTGGCACTCTTTAGATTGACAATGGATTGAATGCTAACCCCTAAAGTACTAAAGAAACCTCGCAATGGACGGTTTGGACCAAGCTCTAATATTTTATTAGTTTTACTTAGAATGGCTTGCATGTTGTCGCGCCATTTGACACCCGCACTCAATTGCGAAGACAACAATCTTAAAGCCGCCTCTTTGTCTTCTGGGTAAAAATCACCGGTGACGTTTGAAACCACGGAGCGAAGCTTTTGCTCATCAATGCTCTCTTTGAACTGGCTAATAAATTGATGATAGTCTGCTTCAATGTCTTTCATGAAGCGAGAATGAAACGGTGCGCTCACTTTCAACGGCACCACTCTGACGGCTTTTTCTTTGTAGGCTTCTTCAATCACTGGTGTTAGAGCATTAATTGCCTCTAATTCACCACTTAACACGACTTGGCTTAAAGAATTATCATTGGCAACTTCAACCTTAAATTCTGCACATAGTCCGCTCAAATGGGCAACGTCTAAATTATCCATAATCACCGCACTCATGCCGCCTTCACAGCGAACAGAATGCATCAGCTCCCCTCGGCGCTCAACCATTTTCAGAGCGATTGCAAAAGGTATGGCGCCACTAGCAACCAGCGCTGCATACTCACCCAAAGAGTGCCCTGCAAACCATTGAGGGTTAAATTCATGCCCGGCTTTTAAGCTTTCAAACATGGCCACTTCGGCGGCTAGAATGGCTGGCTGAGTAAAGTTGGTTTGATTGAGTCTCTCATCATTACCAAAACAGAGTTCATACAAATCGAAAGACAGCTGTTCATTGGCCTCCTCAAAGACCTTCGCGGCAACCTCAAACTGCTCTACAAAGTCATGTGCCATGCCTTTTTTCTGAGCGCCTTGCCCTGGAAAAACGAGTGCCTCAAACTGATTCATGCTCAAATCCTTACCCTTATTTGTCTTAAATTTTGAGCATTATCTTATCTTTTTTCTTAAAAATCAACCAAAAAGAACACAAAGCAGTACTTTTTTAAGGCTAACTTAATGTAAAGTTGTTACTATGAATCATTCGCAGTCACTTCTGGAGAGCATCTTTATGATCATCCTAACAGCCAAAGCATTTGAGTCCTTAAAGAAGAAACTTCTAAGCGTTCAGAAAAACGATCACAAGCTGTTAGAATCGATACGAGAAGAGCTGGTTGAAAAATCTCCAGATGCCAACGCCGAGAAATTATGCGTGTTATTCAACCAAACGGTAAAAAAACGCCTAGATGACTATGAGGCGCTTTTCTTAATTGACTTAGAGCACGTAAAAAAGCTCATCCAATTGCGAAAAGTCTCTATTTACATGCAATCCATCGTCGTTGACTGTCAGCAATTATCTGAGAAAAAAGCCTACCTTCACCAGATTGACTTCTCTCTGCTTAATCACGCAAGAACCATCGTTGAACAGGAAGAAAATGCTAAAAAACGCCTTTTCTATACCGACTACTTTAATTACGACATCTTAGGCCACTTAATTTCTGTTGAGCCGCGCTTTGAGGATGAGCTTATTGAAAGTGAGCGTCCCACCAACCTTTTAAAGTCTCTCGAGAAAAACAACGCCAAACCCTTGGTCCATTAATGAAGAAGCTGCACCAGCGCCTCACGCAATTGTGGGTGAGTAAACTTAAAACCCGCACGCTCTAACACTTTAGGCTTGACGTATTGTCCATTTAACAAAAGTTCTCTTCCCATCTGCCCAAAGAGCAACCAAACCAACCAACTAGGCTTAGAAAAATAGGCATGGGTTGACATCACCTCTGCTAAGACCTTACTAAAGGTTTGATTGGACACCACTTCTGGTGCCACGATGTTCACAGGCCCTCTAATTGAGGGTCGCATGATTAAAAAATAAATGGCTCGCACACAATCATTGATGTGAACCCAAGACATCGGTTGGCGGCCACTGCCAACCTTGCCACCTAACCCCCACGAAAAAGCGCCCATCATTTTCTTTAACGCCCCTCCCCAAGGGGCTAAAACCGTACCAAAACGCAGGCAGACAAAAGGCAGCGCCTTATCACTAAGACGCATTAATTCCGCCTCCCAGGCTGTGACTAATCTTTTTGAAAATGAGCTCTGACCCACATCAACGTCATTTGTTTCATTGAAGCTTACTAACATTTGATGATGGAGGCTCGAATGAAAGCCATAGATCCCAATCGCACTGGCATTTAATAACCGTGGTGGTTCTTTCGCAGCTAAAATCGCATCCACCACTTTGTGCGTGGTCTCAGTACGACTCTCTTTTAAGAGCTTCATGCGCGAATAGGACCATTTTTTATCACCAACATTCGCACCTGCTAGATTAATTACCACCTCAAATTGATCAATAAAGCCGCGTTTAGTTAAAACATCCCAAGCATAACAGGCAAGTGTCGGAAAAAGCTTCTTAGCTTTTTTAGGTTTGGTCGAGATGACTGTTATCTCAAAGGCTTTGTGGAAAGCTCGAATAAAGTGCTGACCAATTAAGCCTGTTGCACCCAGTAATAAAATTTTCTTCATCTAGGTTCCTATGAAAGTTCTTTTTTCCCTGAAAGCTTTAATGATAAGCTTAGCATTTGATGATCCGGCTTTTAAGGTTTTTTTATGACAAAAGGGCATGTCTTAAAACAAAACCAAGGCTTTTCTATTTTAGAAAGCTTAATTGGCCTTGCAATTTTTTCCGTTGCTTTTTTAGGCACCAGCAAATTTCAAATTGAAAGCACTAAAAACCAAAGTAAGACCCACTTTCAAACTCTTGCGCTTTACCAGCTCTATGACATGAGTGATCGCATCAAAGCCAACGCTGTAGGCTTTAGCAATGGTTCTTATAATAACCCTAATGCCATCTATCATGAGAGTTGCCTAAAAACACGCTGCAGCAGCTCCGAAATGGCAGAATACGATTTTTATGAGTGGAATCAAAAAAATGCCAAAACCCTGCCCTCTGGTAAAGGGAGCATTACAACCAGTGGCGATGAGGCAACCATTAAAATCAGTTGGAATGCCTTTGAAGAGGCAAAAGAGCTCTCTGTAAGCGTGAGAGTCACTTAAATGATGAACATCATTTCCACCTCACGGTCAAACCTTGGCGTAAGCCTGGTTAATTTACTGGTGGGGTTAACCCTAGGGCTCATTGTTAGTGCAGGCGTCATACAAGGGCTCTTCTCACTAAAGCAAACCCATTATTCTCAAGTCTCCAAACTAGAGCTGTATGAAAGCGGCCGTTACGCTCTGTACATTCTTAGGAAGACCATTGGCAATAGTGGCTATTTAGGATGCTTTAATGGCGCACCGGTTAATGTCATCTCATCAGAAAGTCAACTACAGGGGCTCGCCAACTATAATCAAGCCGTCTCTGGGTTTGAGCAACTCGATGATGGCTGGTCCCCAAGCCTTGATGGTTATTTAAGTGCTCTCTCTATCAACGCAGGCAGTGATGTCCTTAGCATCTCTGGAATGAGCACAAGCAGCTATAACCTACAAAACAGCATGACAAGCAGTAGTGATGATTTATTGGTCAGCAGTGATTTAAACGCCACAACGGGGGATGTGTTACTCATTAGTGATTGTGAAAGTGCAAACCTGTTTAGAGTCAGTGGGCTTGAGACAAACCAAGCCCAAGACACTCTAAAGTTTGATGCAACCTACAATGACATGAATCAAAGTAAAGTCAATAATGCCGAGCTCAGTAAATCCTATGGGTTGAGTGCTAAACTCGCTAAATTCAATCATCAAAGTTTTTTTCTAACCACCAATAACCAGGGCAACAGCGCCCTATGGATGCATTGGTTGGACAACGGCGGTCAAGAAAACAGCGCGGAGCTGATTGAAGGTGTTGATGCGTTTAAAATACTGTTTGGCTATGATGATGATGGGGATGGCGCTGCAAACGCCTATCTGTCTGCCAGTCAAATTTCAAACTGGGCAAATGTGGTTAGCCTTCGCCTCTATTTATTACTTAGTACCCTTGATTCTTACAGTGACTCCCCACACACTTACTCCTTCATGGGATCTGACTTTACCGTCAATGATGGTAAAATACGACAAGAGTTCAGTACAACCATCAAGCTAAATAATGTTGGGATAAGTTAAGAATGAACCGTTTTACAAAACAACAAGGCAGCGCATTAATCTTTATCTTACTGGGTGTTTCAGCCTTGAGTGTTCCTCTCTCCACGAGCTTAAAACAAGCCTGGTTTGAAGAGAAAATGATACAGAACTCAGAGAACAACTTACAAGCTGAAACGCTTGCCAACAACGGGCTAAAGAATGCGCTTGCAAGCCTTTCTGCCTCACTCAACAATGGCAGCACTCTAGAGACTCTTTTGTCAGAAAACAATGGACTGCTCACTAAACAAACAGACAGTTCTGGCAATGGGGCTGAAGTCTACTTACTCGATGATGACAATGGGGAAACCCTTGCCGACAATCAACGCTCACTACTCATTCGAGCCACCGGTATTTATAATGATTCCCTTCGCAACATTGAAGCCTTACTGCTTGTTGAAACCACAACAACGCTTAATCCCAATGCCGCTCTTTTAGCCAACGGTGATTTGGAGTTAACCGGGGATTCAAACATCACAGGCAGCTGTGGCACCATTCAAGCCAATGGTCATTTAAACGTACAAGGCAGCACTTATGTTACCCTCTCAGTCAATGCAACCGACGGCATCAGCAACCCTGAAAAATTAGACAGCCCAAGCATTAATGCCAATGGCCATAGCATGGCGGTTCCAGAAATAACCCCTGAATCATACAAGTCCTTAGCAGACTATATTCTAAGCAGTGATGGCAAAGTCACTGATAAAAATGGCAACTTAGTAGCCGATACCAGCAAAGGTCAAAGCTGGAATGGCTGGAAGATGACAAAAGGCATTCAAGGCAATACAAGCTGGCAACTCTCTGGCAATGACACCCTAAACGGCGTCACCTTATACGTTGAAGGCGATGCAAGCGTCATTGGCGACCCCTCTCTTACCTACACAGATGGCTGGCAGGTAAGCATCATTGCAGAGCACAACATAAGCCTGCAGGGAAATTCAACAATGATTCCAAATGACACAGAGGGCCAATATGCCGGAATGAGTAATCTTTTTATGGTAGCAGGCGGTGATTTACAAATTAGTGGTAATGTCACCCACCTTGGTAATGAAGCGCTTTATCTTGCCCATGAGCAAATTGAGCTAAGCGGCTCCTCGAGCTTAAAAGGCACCATTGTGGCTGAAAATGCCGTGCATAACATTGGCCTAGACATTAGTACCACCAATAAGTTGACTGGCAACACCGCGCTTACAAACTCAAACGACTGCAGCAACAGCGACACTGACAGCACTACCACCGTTAACTTACAGCTCCGCGCACAAATTGAAACAGGGTAGAAAAGAAGTCACATGATCGTAAAACCATCACACCATTCTAAACAAAAAGGCAGTGCTCTAATTTTTGTTATGCTGGCAGTTAGTGCCCTCTCCTATCCTCTCTCAAGTAGTTTAAAGCAAGCTTGGTTTGAAGAGAAAATGATAAGCAATACAGAGAGCTCCTTGCAAGCTCGGGCCTATGCTGAGAATGGCTTAAAAACTGCACTGAGCACATTGCTTGCCTCGTTAAACAATGGCCAGACGCTAGAGTCACTTTTTACAAGCAATGACGGGATCCTTGTAAAGGACTTAGCCGGTGATGGCAGTGGTTATTCCGTTAGCCTCTCAGATAATGACAATAATGATCCTATAAGCCGCCAAGAACAGTCCGTCTTACTAACAGCAACTGGCTATTATGGCAACGCAAGCCGAGTGCTTGAGAGCATCGTGCTTGTGCAAAGTACAAAAAGCAGTAATGCTCTTAATACGGCTTTGCTAATCAATGGCAGTCTAACGCTTAGTGGTAACTCTGACATTACAGGAAGTTGCGGCGCCCTCCACACCAATGGGCGACTCACAGTCAGTGGTAGCACCTATGTCAATGTATCAGTTAGTTCTAGCAGTGGTATTAACAATCCAGAAAAGCTAGACAGCCCCAGCATTGATGAGAGCGCTAGTACCATTGAAGTACCTGAGATATCCCCTGAGAATTACCGAAGTCTGGCAGATTACATCTTAACAAGTAATGGTGATGTCTATGACCAAGTAGGAAATCTGCTTGCTAGTACCGAACATGGTGATACATGGAATGGCTGGCAAAAAACTGGGGAGAACCAGGGCATTGCAAGCTGGCAACTCTCTGGCAATGACACGCTAGACAAAGTCACTTTGTACATAGAAGGCAGCGCAAATGTCTCGGGAAACCCATCTAAAACGTACAAAGATGGCTGGCAGGTAAGCTTAATTACAGAACGCAACCTTAGCATTCAGGGCAACATTCGCTTCACACCTAATGACAGTAAAGGCAGCTATGGAGGCATGAACCATTTATTTATGGTGGCTGGCGGCGACTTACAAATTAGTGGTAATGTCACCCACGTTGGCAGCGAAGGGCTCTACCTTGCTCACGAACAAATTGAATTAACTGGTTCTTCCACCTTAAAGGGCTTGGTAGTGGCAGAAAATGCCATCACCAGTTCCAATAACCCAGATCTCACCAGCGGTAATAACATTAGCGGCAATACCTATCTTAGTAATGAGCTAGGTTGCAATGACGCCTTTGAGTCGACGACTTATGCGCTTTCGGTTCGCTCGTTAGTGGAGACACAATGAACGTAGCACCAAGACTAAAACAAGGCTACTCAGTGATTGAAATGCTCATCGCTATGGCCATTCTTGCCATCATCGCGGTTATTTCAACCAGCGCCATTCAGTCCTTTGTCAGCAATAATCGCTCGCAAGCAGTGGCCAATGAATTAGCACTGTCATTACGGTTTGCCAAAACAGAAGCCATTACCTTAAATACCCCCATTAGTCTTTGTGCAGCAAGCTCTAGCGCTAAAAGCAACTGCAATGAACAAGCAGACTGGCAGTATGGCTGGATAATCTTTCGAGATCCGACGCAAACCGGTCAGCTTGCAAACCTAGATGATCGCATTAAAGTCAGTGCAGAGTTACCCAAAGGTGTGACCATTTCCAGCAGCATCACTCATCTAACTTTTGAAAATCAAGGTTTTTTAAGTTCTAATAGTGGCGATTTAATCATTAGTGCGACTGGCTGCAGCGGTGAGCACCGCTATACCTTAAGCTTATCAGCACTCGGCCGAGTCGATAGCTCTAAAAGTACGTGTTAAGCAGGATAATAAATGAACGATGAAATGCCGCCTCTCTATGTCCCCCTAAGCAACTTTCCTTATAAAGGACGAAAAGACTCACAAGCGCATGAGCGCGTGTTCCAACAAATCTCTCTGTGTGATTTAAGAATAGACACACCCAAGCAACAAATAACGCTTGCAGGCTTTTGCTCCGATGAAGGCGTGCGTCGAAACTTAGGTCGCGTCGGGGCACATGCTGGCCCCTCTGCCTTTCGAGAGGTCTTTGGTAGACTTCCCTTACCAAAGCGGCTTCCTTTAATCGATGTTGGTGACGTTCACTGCCAGGGTGAAGAATTAGAGAATGCGCAAGCAGCTCTTAGTGAGCTTGTTTGTCATCTACACTTGCATCAAAATAAGCCCCTGTTAATCGGCGGTGGTCATGAAATTAGTTATGGTCACTATATGGGCTTAATGAAGGCTTACCCTGATAAACGGATTGGTATTTTAAATTTTGACGCTCATTTTGATTTACGACCTGCTAATAATGGCGCAAGCTCTGGCACACCGTTTAGACAAATCGCAGAGGCCCAACGCTTAGCAGGACGCCCCTTTGATTATGCTTGCATTGGCATTTCAGAGCTTGCTAATACCAACTCACTCTTTCAAACAGCCAAAGAGTTAGGTGTCAATTTTTTAAGCCAAAAGATCATTTATGAGAGCGATCTCGAAAAGCAAAAAGCCTTCATAAGCACTTTTTGTCAGCCGCTTGATGCGCTCTATCTAACCATCTGCCTGGATGTTTTTAACCAAGCCTTTGCGCCAGGTGTCAGCGCCCCCGAAGCACTGGGCCTTGCGCCCTTTCATGTGATACCATTGCTTTTGCATACGCTTAATGAAATCGCTGTAATTAGCATTGATTTTGCAGAGTTATCGCCCCCCTTTGATCCATTAGGGCAGACCGCAAGACTTGCAAGCGATCTAGCTGCCCACTTATTGATAAACTGGTAACCCCATGGAGGATCTAATGATAAAGCGACTTTTCTCTCTGCTTGGCCTTGGCCTAACAGCCCCTTGCTTTGCCGCAAGCCTGTGCTCTCAACCTGCAAGCTTTCCAGCCTCACAAGCAGAAATATTAGACTTTAGCAAAGAGACCACAACCGCCTTATTTACCTATCAATACGATCAAATGGACACTCACCTAAAAGATCTTAAACCCTGCTTTAGCGAACAAGGTTGGCAAAGTTATCAAAATGCGCTCAGTGCAAGCCACACTGTTGAAACCATTAATAAATTAAAACTAACCGCCAAAGCAACACTGGAATCTCAAAGTGTTACCCGAGATGAAAATAATTTATGGCATGTGAGCAATCTAATTAATGTTGAATACAAAAACAGCACTCACTTTGCCAAGCAAAAACTAAAAATTGAAGCCTTAATTGCCGATGCCGACCAAGAGCTAAGTCTCTTGCAAATCAAGGCTACTGAGCTAAACATCAGCGACGAGGGTGACAAGAACGATGATGGCGCGAGAAAAGCCAATACAGAAAACGCTCAAGGCTAAATGTGACTCGATTACTCAAGGTATACTCAAAATATTTGAAAAGGCCCTTTTTTAGCACAGGTGATTAAAGGATGAACGCTATCAGCAAACCACTTATCAACTTATCTGAAAACAAACAGCTATTGATCCTTTTTTTTGCAGCACCACTGCTAAATTTCTTCATGGGGTTTACCATCGAGATGTATGCCCCCAGTGTCCCCTCTATCATATCCTACTTTGAAATAAGCTACTTCCAAGGTCATAGAACCCTAAATGCTTTTAGCTTTGGCTTTTGCTTAGGCTGTTTGTTTCTAGGGCCAATGATGGACTTAAAAGGAAAAAGAATCGTCTTACTCTCTGCTGTGTTTTTTTATACCTTACTCTGCCTTGCCGTACTATTGGTTCAAAGAATACAGGGTCTACACCTTCTTCGCCTTAGCCAAGGTTTTTTTGTCTCAGCCTTTTCCATTGCTGCAAGAACATTTATTTTTGATAATTTCAGTGGAATCAAGTATCGCGTTGGTATTAATTACACAACCTTTGCTTACGCTGTGGGTGTTATTATCGCTCCCGTCTTAGGCAGTTATTTACAAGAACGGCTAGGCTGGCAATCCATCTTTATTGTCTATGCGACCTTTACTTCCTTTTTATTTACATTTTTCTTACTCTTTGTCGGCGAAGGAAAAAGTACCTTAACGAAAATGAACTTTAAAGAAATCATTGCACAGTATCTAAACGTTGCCTCAGACCGAAACTTCCTTAGCGCTAGCATTATCATTGGAGGACTGGTCTTCCAATTGTTTAGCTTTTCTCTGTTAATGCCCTATTTTTTTTCTACTAAATTGCATGTAAACCTGAAAACATTTGGCTTTTATGCAATGCTGATAGGCGTGTTCTACCTTCTTGGGACCATGCTAAACAGACTGCTTCTCAATTCCCGAACAACGGCCTCACTTTGTACCATCGGGTTTTCTATATACGGTT
The DNA here is from genome assembly GCA_030148065.1 of Legionellaceae bacterium. Classification (GTDB taxonomy): domain Bacteria; phylum Pseudomonadota; class Gammaproteobacteria; order Legionellales; family Legionellaceae; genus JASBUC01. The sequence goes on from JASBUC010000079.1 coordinate 22,195, forward strand.
TTAGTCTCTTCTGCTATCTTCTTCTTGCCATCTTTACCCCTCTTACGCCTCTCTCTATATTAATTCCATCCTTTGTAACTGTGTTTTCTTTGGGGCTGCTTATCCCAAACATTGTTGCCGTCTCCTTGACCTTTCAGCCAACACATATTGGCATTACAGCCGCAACTCAGTCCACTCTATACATGTTTTTTTGTACCTTCTTAAACGCCGCAGCAATCTTTTATAAATTTGATACTAGCCGAGAACTGGTTCTGTATTTTATCGCCATCTTTATGCTGTCATTCACCCTCTATCATAAACGCATTAAACCCATAATGCCTTAAAGATGAATAGGTGCGCAAAGACAGCATTAAGAGTATTACAAAGTGATTTTTACCAGATAAAAGAATATCTAAAGAGTTGGGGCTTAGATCATTTGTGCGATAAAAAATGGTAGTGTTCTACAGCATCAGATACGGAGTCGAGTGGGTTTGCATCGATTTTAGGGTTTAATTTAAGGCAAATGATGCGATATTTAACCGGAGAAGCAACACCAATTGCCTCAGGCTAGTGAGGCGATTTTTACCCACAAAAAATGTTGCTTCTAAACCCTTCTTTTTAAAAGAATTACGCAAAACCAGTCCACAACAGAGTGTTTTATTTCGCAACAGCGACCAGTTATCCCCAGATTCTGGGGATAACTTTGTGAGCTACTGCTGAGTAATTGTGTTTAACTCTTTAGGCAACCATTGAGGCGTTGTCATTGCTTTTTTTAGACACAGAGAGCTCCGTTGGCACCGCAAATA
>JASBUC010000073.1 GCA_030148065.1 Legionellaceae bacterium
GGAAATGGAGTTTTGGCAGGGTCGTAATAATCGTTTACACGATCGCATACTGTATCAAAAAAATCCAGATGGCGCATGGAAAACTCACCGTTTACAGCCATAGAAAAAAAAATGTAAATTTTTTTTGGAGGGCCCTTTCGAAGGTTTTTTTAAGGTGGAATCTTGGAACGATTAAAGGATTATTGTTTATTTATCAATGATATAGAGCCATCATAAAAGCACTCATATTAAAAGTCTAATTATAGCACAAATTTTGCATTATGTCTTTTTATGCGGCAAGTCGGTAAAAGGTGACATTTTAGGGGCTTGCGCTTTGTTTTCAATTATGGTTAAGATGTAATTGAGTTTCAATTTTATACAGTTTAGCAAAAAGGAGAAGTAAATGCGTTTTACTTGAGGAGAATGATATGAAAGAAGATATTTTGCTACCACACTTGAGGTTAAAATTAAATTTAGAACACTTAAACTTTGAATCTTGCTATTGTGACGGTTATTTAGCCGCAGCTGAAGACCGAAAAATTGAAGACAGTCCTTTCAAGGAAAATAGCAAAGAGCAGGAATACTGGCTTGAAGGTTGGTGGGCTGGATTCTACGGAGAAGAAGCACTTTTTGACTTAGAGTTAGAAAGAGCAGTCGAATCTGTTGGATCTGAACACTTGACTGAGGTTCAGTTTAAGGATGAGAAAGCCGCAAATGATCCTACATTTTCAGGGATAGTGTTTGGTAAAGTAGCTCGTGTTGCAGGAGCAATTGCCGCTACCGCACTAATTGGCTATCAAGTGTTAGATTTAATTGCGTAGTGCGAGTTATTTTGGGTGACGACAAAATGATAGATAGTATTTGTTTAGGTCGATGAACGCAGTTTTTCATTGACCTACCCCTTCTCTTTTTCCACCAAGACTTCTTCACAGATCTTCATTAAATACTGAACTTCATCAGGTGAGAACTCCTTGTAATGCAGTGCACCTAGATCCAGCGATAGATAATCATTAGCAGACAACAGCGGAAGTAAATTAGCTGCTTTCATATGAATGAAACTAAACTCAGGGCTTAGCTCTTTTGCCCATCGTTTCATAAAACGAGGTTCGCTAAACACTGGAATAAAGCGTTTGCCATCAATGGTTTGGCAGATTACGTCATTAAAATTAGCTTGCTCTGTCGATCTGAGTGTAGGGATGACTAACGTTGTCTCTAAAAATTTGCTATGGGCTTTGGCCGTTTTGTCTTTGTCATTTGGCTCAGCCATTGCATTGCTGATTAGCATTGCTAATGTTGCTTGCACAATTAGCCCTCTTTAGTTGTTGAGGCAGCACACAGCCCCTAGAAAAGACTCGGGGCTTGCCGTATTCGATTGCTTACGCAGCCATGCCTTTTACACGGGCAACTAAGCGGCTTTTTGTTCTAGCTGCGGTGTTGCGGTGGATAAGGCCTTTATTAGCGGCTTTATCAATCATTTTTTGGGCTTGCAGATAACAAGTATTGGCTTCTTCTTGGTTACCAGCTTCAACAGCTTTTAGTACTTTCTTTATGTAAGTTCGAACCATAGACCGTCTGCTTGCGTTGTGTAGACGATTTTTGGTGTTTTGGCGAGCACGTTTAATTGCCGATTTAATATTTGCCACGTTTAAGTCTCCGACATCAAAATCCGCTAATGATGCCGTTTGATGATTATTTTGTCAATATTTACCTGTTATTTTTGTTAAGTTTGCTCTGATTAGGACGGCTCATTGGTGTAATTTGTTAATTCGCTCTTTAAGTGCCTGTTGCTCGGCCTCTGATAAGGGCTTTGAAAGGCGGTTCGAGATGTAAAAGCTGTCTTCAACTTGCGCCCCTGAGGTTAAAATCTTGGCATGATGGATTTCAATGGTTTGTTCCAAAAAGGCTTTGGCAATGTTTGCTAGAATTCCTGGTCTGTCAGAGGTGGTGACGATCATTAAGGTTTGCTGTTTGGCACTAAGCGTTTCAAAGCTTATAAAGGTTGGGGTAATGAACAAGCGCTGGTGGCGAGTTAAGAAGGTTTTTGTGTGTTTTGGTAGGGTTGCTGGCGGCGTTAAATGCTTCTTAAGTGTGCTGGCAATTTGTTGATTTGTTAGACTTTTATCTTCAAAGAGTAAGTAGCAATCAAGGCAGTAGCCATTTTTTAGTTTCAACACCCAAGCTTCAAGAATGTTAATGCGCAAATTGTTGAAAATGGTGGTGGTAATGTAAAAACGCTGTTTACTAAAGGGCGCGTAAATGAGGATTTGCTGGGTACCAGAGGCATCACCTGCAAAAAAATCAATGGTGGTAGGCTCTGTGCTTTTGAGAATGCTGTTGGTGTGCTCTGCGATTCTTTTGGGTGATTCGTGTAAGAAGTAGCTGTTTTTTATCTGAAACCAAAGGGACTCTGCTTGCTGTTGCAGGGAGTCACTGATGAGCTTGAGAGCCTCTTCTTGTTTGCGATTCACAAGCTCTGGTTCATCGTATTCAACTTGATGGGTTAAGTAGTCTTTGGCCTTTAAATAGAGTGTTTTTAAAAGCGATTCTTTCCAGCTGTTCCAAAGGGATGCATTGGTGGCGCGAATGTCTGCGACGGTTAATAAATAGAGGTAATCAAGGGTTCGCTGATCTTTGGTGGTTTGACAAAAATCAATAATGGTTTGTACATCAAACAGGTTTTTTCTTTGGGCTGTGGCCGATAAAAGAAGGTGGTGGCGAACAAGCCAGCCAACAAGGCTTGCATCTTCCTCTTTAAGTCTCAAGCGCTTACAAAAATTCAAAGCAAGCTTTTCACCAATTTGTGAATGACAGCCGCCTTTGCCTTTACCAAGATCGTGAAAAAGCGCGGCTAGATAGAGTAAAAAGGGTTTATCTAGGCTTAGAAATAGCTCTTGTAGCGCAGGATATGGACACGTTTTTAGTTGATATTCATCAATGTTTTTAATCACAAATAGCGAATGAATATCCACAGTATAGAGATGAAATAAATCATACTGCATTTGACCAACAATCGATGAAAACTCAGGAATAAAGCGTGCTAGAAGACCATAATCATGCATCTGTTTAAGGTGGAGATAAACGCTGCTTGAATTAGAAATCAGCTGAAGAAAGTTCTCTGAATTGAGTGGCAAATGTCGAAATCTTTTACCAACTAAAGACTTACTTTGTTGCAACAAACGAATGGTTTGAGAGCGAATGCCAAGAACGTTTGGATCGTTTTTTAAAATTAAAAAAACGTTTAATAACTGAGAGGGGTTATTCTTAAAAACATCTTTATGTTTGGCCTCAAGAAATTGATTGATCAATACAAAATGTTCGTCATACGGCTCTACGCTCACCAGGGTTAGTTCTGAAAGTTTTTCTGAAAAAAATTGCAAGGTAATATTATTTAGTTCTGTAATACGTTTCATTATTGAAAAATAACGACGCATAAATTTTTCGATAGCCAGATCTTTTTGATCGTCTAAAAAGCCAAAAATTTCAGACAGTTTATTCTGATAATCAAAGAGTAAGCGCTCCTCTTTGCGTTTTGCAATCATGTGCAAGAGGTATCGAATTTCAAGTAGCGTTTTTTGTGTTTGTCGAATTTCTTGCAGCTCACTTTCTTCGATGCCTTGCAATTGATAGGTGGTAACCAGAGGTGGGCTGCCGATGAAGCGTTGGCTAATAAGCGTTAGAGTTTGTAAATCTCTTAAGCCCCCTGGGCATTCTTTTACGTTTGGCTCAAGCAGATAGGTTTTGTCACTGTACTTTAAATGTCGCTTCTGCTGCTCCTTAATTTTTTCAGATAAAAAGGTTTTTGCTTGCCACATTTGGCTTGGATGGGTGATAAAACAGAGTGTTTGATAGAGAGAGTCATCGCCCAAAATTAAGCGCGCATCCTGCAGTGCTGAAATTGAACTCAAAGAGCTTTTAGCTAGGGCCTCTATTTCAGCACAGGTTCCCATCTGATTGCCGACATTAAAGCCTAAATCCCACAATTGTCGAATGAGCTCAGCACCTTGCTCCTTACAGGCATTCATCTCAGTTGCTTGTTCTGGCAGGAGAATTAACAGATCTAAATCAGAGTAGGGCAGAAGTTCAAGTCGACCTAGGCTGCCTAGGGCTAAGACACAGAATTTTGCAGGCTTTCCTGAGAGCAGCGCTTCTGAGAGCGCCTCAATCAAGGAAAGCAAATAGTTCGACCAACAAGCAATCGCCTCATTAATGTTGCGATTGCGAAGATAGTCTTGATAGATGGTTTGTTTGGTTTCTTTAACAGCTCGTTTGGTATAGTGTCTATCGTTCTTCATGACGCAGTGTCAAAATTTCACAGCTATCACTGGTTACTAGCAGCGTGTGTTCCCACTGTGCACTAAGACTGTGGTCTTTGGTGACCACGGTCCAATTATCAGGAAGCACTTTGGTCTGAGCTCGCCCAACATTGACCATTGGCTCGATGGTAAAGGTCATGCCTTCTTCTAATACTTCACGAGTACCAGGTTCACCATAGTGTAACACTTGTGGATCTTCATGAAAGACGCGCCCGATGCCATGGCCACAATAATCACGAACGACTGAGCAGCGATTGGCATGAGCGTGTTGCTGAATGGCATAGCCTATGTCACCTAAGTGTACGCCAGGCTTAACTAAGTCTATGCCTATGAATAAACACTCATGGGCAATCTTTACCACATGTTTGGCTTTAACCGAGGGCTTGCCAACAAAAAACATTTTACTGGTATCACCGTGATAGCCGTCTTTAATCACCGTGACATCTATATTGATAATGTCACCATCTTTTAGGAGGCGTTTACCAGGGATCCCATGACACACTTGGTGATTAATTGAAGTACAGATGGATTTTGGAAACCCGTGATAGTTTAAAGGTGCTGGAACGGCCTTTTGTTCATTGACGATGTAGTCATGACAGAGAGTGTTTAATTCATTAGTGGTCACACCTGGTACCACTGAGGGACCTATCATTTCGAGGACTTCTGCAGCCAGCTGTCCTGCAACCCTCATTTTTTCAATTTCATCGTCGGTTTTTATTGTAATTGCCATAGAGTATGCGATCTATAAAGTAAGTCTCGAGATCCTAGCATAGTCCACAGAGGACTGGAACTGGCTTATACTCTGAGTCGATTCTTCAGGACGAGTATAGTTTGCCGACGTTCAAGGCAAGCTGCTCCATGTGGGGGCATTATTTCAAAAAACAAGGAGTTCAGTGGATTTAGCCTGTGGGCTTTGCTATCATTTCAAGGTTTTGTAAATTTGAAATAAATCGCCAGGCCGTTTTTTGACACGTAACAAGAACGGTTTTTTTGATCTGGCAATATGAGAGAGTTTAATGATTCAACAAAGAACCCTAAAAAACATCATTGATGTGACAGGTGTTGGGCTACACTCTGGCAAAAAGGTCTTAATGAGATTATTGCCAGCACCTGCGGATACTGGTGTTGTTTTTAGACGAGTCGACTGTAGAGAACCCATTGAAATTAAAGCGCAAGCTGAGTCTGTATACGACACAATGCTCTGCACATCCATTGAAGGCAATGGGGTCAAGGTTAAGACCATTGAGCATTTAATGAGTGCTTTTGCAGGCCTTGGCGTTGATAATGCTTTTGTTGAATTGAACGCAGATGAAGTGCCTATCATGGATGGCAGTGCTGCACCGTTTGTCTTTCTCATTCAGTCAGCTGGCATTGTACTGCAAAACAAACCAAAGAAATTCATTCGGATTAAAAAATCAGTCAGAGTAGTTGATGGCGATAAATTCATTGAGTTTAAGCCATTCAACGGTTTTGAAGTAAAGTTCACCATTGACTTCCAACACCCCGTTTTTGCAGCCTACCCGCAAACAGCGACGATTAATTTATCCAAGACCTCATTTGTGAAGGAAATCTGCCGTGCTAGAACGTTTGGCTTTCTATCAGATTATGAAAAACTTCGAGAAGCCAACCTAGCCAAGGGCGGCAGTTTGGACAATGCGGTGGTGGTTGATGATTATCGCTTGTTAAACGATGATGGCCTTCGTTGTGACGATGAATTTGTCAAACATAAGATCTTGGATGTGATTGGGGATGTTTACTTACTAGGCAGCCCACTCATTGGCGCCATCTGTGGTTATAAATCTGGTCATGGGCTCAATAATCAGTTACTAAGGGCAATGCTTGCCTCTGAAGACGCTTGGGAATACGTGACTTTTGAGAACGCTGAGAAAGAAAAGATTGCTTCTTCCTTTGGTTTGTCAAACGAGCTTGTTTACTAATTTTTTTCATTATTGTTGCCCTTGTGTGATGTTCGCCCTTCTCCGCACAATTTTTCGATAGGGGACAAAAGTGGCCTTCATGACAATGGGGGCTCTAAGACCACCAGCCTAGGAAGTGCCACCAGGGCAGACCGAGTCCCAGCCAGATAAGAAGGTGATAGAGGCTCAAAAGAAAACCAACGCTAAACCAACTGGGAATGCTCACATAGTTATAGGAGTAGTAGATAACCACCTGTCCTGTGCTGTAATGGGTTAAGGTGGCACAGAGGTTTGAGAAGTACGCAAAGAGGGCCACGGTTAAAAGAGGCGGGGTATTTAACTCTGCACAAACTACAAAAATGGCTCCAAGAAAGGCGCCGATGTGGGCGGTTAACATGGTGCAGGCATACATACTATAGAGATAGAACAAAAGAAGAATCATCAAGGCTGATAACACGGGTATGGTCGCAAGCCATTCAGGATTTAGAGTGTTGATAAAGAAATCAATCACCTTTAAGTGGCTTAGTAGTCCGATGATGGTAATTAATCCTCCCAGCCAGATGAGTGCATCCCATGCAAGATGATTGCGAATAAAGCCTTTCCAGCTAAGACTTTTGCTAAAGAGCAGTCCGAGAACCCCGAACCAAGCAACCAAGGTCGCAGAAAGGCCGTGCCAACCAGAGCTAATCCAACCGATGATGAGACCAATAAAAATAAGCCCGACAATTTTTTCTTCAGATTTAATTGGACCGAGCTCCTTTAAGGCTTTTAAGGCATGCGCTTGACTAAGGCGTCTGTTTATTTGCCCAGGCCTAAAATACCCATAGAGAAAAAGTGGCAGTAACAGTAGGGCACAAAGCCCAGGCACAATCGCACCCAGTGCCCAAGTAAGCCAGTCAAACTGAATACTCAGATAGTCCTCTGCAAATTGGCTAATTAGAGGATTGGCGGCCATGCCGGTTAAAAACATGGCGCTGGTGATAACATTGCTATGGGTTGCGGTCATAATCAGATATTGGCCAATCTTTTCTGGATCATGCTGTGGTGTAATCCCCAAGGCATTGAGCTTATTATTGACAATCGGCGACATAATACCGCCGCCTCTTGCTGTATTTGAGGCAACAAAAGGCCCAAATAAGAGCTCACTAAAGCTGATGGCATAGGCAAGGCAGAGAGTGTTTTGACCAAACTGCTTGATAAGCAGTAAGGCAATTCGCCTACCGAGGTTTGAATCAATGATCACTTTGGCAATCATGAACGCTGCAATCACTAACCACACCACACTCTTAGAAAAGCCTGCAAGGGCCTCTTGAAAGCTAATTAGCTTTAAGCTTGCTAGTAACACCAGGGTTGAGAGCACCATCAGCCCCATCGAATAAGGCTTTAGGAAAAAACTTAGCAGTAGGCCTGCTAAGATAACGGTGACGTAATACCCCTCAGTACTAAGGCCTTCTGGCTGAAAAGGCAATAAGGCCAGTGAGAAAAGAATGCAAATTAAGAGCTTAAGAGGGGGTGAGAGCGTTGCCATGCACAGTAAACCAAACGATTAATGGTTAACAAAAGCATAGCAAACTCACAGGGTTTTATCATATTGAACTGTTAAAACCTACTCTTAAGGCTATCGAGGGCTGTCTCTGGCTTACTAAAGGCATGTTTTAGCTTTTGTTTTTTGCTTCTAGTTAATGGACCTTGGTTTGTTAGGGCTCTGTTTTGAAATAATCGATAGCCTTTACTCGCTTGAAGCAACTCTCTAAAGTCCAATGCTTTGGAATTAAAGCCCCGTCCTGCTTCAGTTGCCTGCATCAGCGTTTCATAAGTGTCGAAATGACGGTGTTGATTGTGCCCATTAATGTCAGCAGCCACCTTGTATTTTATTCGATCCCACAACTCACTATTTAGGCCGTTTGCTTTAATCTCTTTTAGTTTGTTAATGAACGACTGATAGTCAGAGATGGTCGCAAGTGGTAATTGCCCAAAATAGGCTTGCACTTGCTGGTGCACATAGCGCTGACTCTGCTGAATTTGATAAGGGTCAAGTCCGCTGTCATTGTTCTCTGCTTCTGAGTCTTGACTGAATAATAATTGGCTGTCAAAACTTTGTTGGTGTTCTGGAAAGTTAAAGCATTGATTATGGAAATTAAAGGCCTCTTTGATGGTTTCTTCATCGAAAAGGCTACGAGTCAGTAACGGTAAAAATTCTTCTAGATCATCAAACTCAGTTATCGCACTTCTAGTGAAGGCACTATAAACCAATGGGTTCTGATGAAGTTGAATGGCTGCAATAAATTGCGCTTGACTAGGGTCTTCATTTTTTAAGATAAGGCAGGCTGCTTCAAGGGCGTTGAGGTTTTTTTCATTAGCATGTATTTGCTCCTTTGCCCACTCTGAGCTAAATCCTAATTGCTCCACCAGAATAAACGCTTTCGCTTTATCATCATAATCGTTCTTAAGGGTCGCCAACCAACGAACCAGCTTATTAGAGAGTAGCTCATTGTCATAGAGAGACTGCATGGCATCAAAAAAATCAGCAACAGGATAATTGTCTTCTTCACCTTTGACGATGGCCTGATGGGTGATGTCTGAAAGTTTGGCCTTTGCTAGCCAATTTGCCATATTGAGTCGTTCGTTGTTTGGATAAAAGCCTTTGCCCACAATCATTTTTACAAGATCTGGGGTCAGTAGGTTTTCATCATTCAACTGGTGTAGAAGGCTTACTTGTTCAGGGTACCGAGTGCCATTTGTACGACGTGGCAACGTTAAATTATTATCTTTAAGGCATTTCGCAAGATCAATCATGTTTATTTCCGTGTAGGATGGGGATGGGATTATTCCATGTGGGCAAAAATATATCAACCAAGGGTTGTTTCGTGCAATCAAAACACCTAAAAAAAGCATATTCAAGTATTTTGACTATATTTCAAACTTGGTTTGAGTATATACCCTGAGTAATCGACTCATAATTCAAACCCCGCTCAAGGGAGGATTTTGAGCGCATATTGGATAAAATTTATGAGGAAAAAGCGCAGCGTACTGGTGTACGTGAGCAATTTTCCGAGTAAATTCTATTCAATAGGAGCCAAAAGCATCCCGGACTAAATATGAGTCGATTACTCAGGGTATAGAGCTTAAGTGAATCGTTATCGACAAGCCTCTTGGTGAGTTGTTGTGCGCAAAAATGTCGCCTTTATGTAGTGTAATAATTTCTTTAGCAATAGCGAGTCCTAGACCATAGCCGTTATCAGTATCATTGATTTTATTTTTGTTTTTTGATTGTTTAAATGGTTCAAAAATTAAAGGGAGCTCATCTTTTTCAATACCAGGTCCTCTATCTGTTATCGTGATCGCAACTATTTTATCCTCTTTTTTTATACTAACATCAATTTCTTTTTCAATTCCAGAATACTTAATAGCATTTTTTAGTAAGTTCTCTAGAACCATCATCATTAATTTATCATCAACCATTAAAATTAGTTTAAAATTACTATTAAATCGGATGACATTTGTTTT
>JASBUC010000005.1 GCA_030148065.1 Legionellaceae bacterium
GTGTATGCCGATACATGAGCACTTTTTCGAGTTCTTTTAACTCAAGAGGCGCCAAAAGCGTACTGCTCTTTGCGATACTAACTCGCTTAGAGTGGTGCGATTTTGAGTGCATATTGGGTTAAAAGAATAAGAAAAAAGCGCAGTGTATGCCGATACATGAGCACTTTTTCGAGTTCTTTTAACTCAAGAGGCACCAAAAGCGTACTGCTCTAAGCGAGTTAGCAGTTCATAACGGACAGGATCATCCACACACTGCCAAACCCCACATTCTAAAAAAGCAGAGCCCGCATTTAACAAAATAAGCGCTAAGAAAAACACCGAGCTGACTTTAACCAGTAAAGTGGATAGAGAGGCTTTCTCACCATCAATGCCTTTTGATAACAGTAGAGCAAACCCTATGCAAATCATAACAGCAATGAATATCAACGCCCCCCAGGTATAAAGATGCAACCCCCAAAGCGGGCTGCCATAGCCTTCTTGTCCTGGCTGGATGTGTAACAAGACTTGCCGAATGGCCGCAGCGGCCCCAACCAAAGCAAAGAGTAGGGCCAGGCCATAATGTTTTGTTTTAACCCCCATGATTAAATTTGCCATCAAAGACAGGCCAACCCCAATAAGGGCAGCACGCTGCAACAAACACAAAGGACAAGGCAATTCATGCAAAGTAATCTGCTGATGAAAGACAACCACTAAAACGAGGCTGATGGCCCATAGTCCAAACAAATTTGCAAGATCATGCAATTGTTTCTGATTCATATTGTTACCTCATGCCAAATATGGCCGTAGAGAAAGTTAAAAAGGCTCGTTACCATTGTAGACTGAGCGGATCGCTAATGTGGTGATTGACCCAAAAAGCGGTTAAAAAGAGGACTATCAACATGCCAAGCATTACGGTGCGCGGCTGCTGATTGTTCAAGACCACAACTCCTATTGCAAAAAACAACAGGAAAATTAGTGCCATCATGACAAGGTATCTCAAAAATAAACGTGATGCTTTATTTTAGATGTTATTTGAAGACAAATAAACCAATCGTTCAATTTTTCGTTTCTCTGTGGGGAACGAGGCCCAAAGTGTTGGTAATGTTCAGTGCGAGGCACAAGGCATTCCCCGGGTATTGTACCCATAAAAAAACAAGACAAGCCTAGCAATAAAACAACATTAAATATAGAATTTGACGAAATTTAACACAGCTACTTTTTATGCCTACGGTCAATCAATCAAAAACGGTGCCCTACAGCGCAGAGCAAATGTATGACTTAGTCAACAACATCAACGATTATCATCACTTTTTACCAGGCTGTGTGGAGAGTTTTGAAAACAATCGCACTGAGCGCTCGGTTGAAGGTACTCTAGTATTAGCAGCACCCGGCATCAAAAAAGCGTTTAGTACACGCAATACCTTATTAGAAGCAGAGAGCATTTCCATGACCCTTTTAAAGGGGCCATTTAAATCGTTGGATGGTCAGTGGCACTTTAAAAACCTTGCCAATCAACAATCCTGCGTCTCTTTGTCTTTGCGCTTTGAATTTAATAGTAAATTACTCGCGCTCGCCTTTGGACCGCTTTTTTCTCACCTTTGTCACAGCCTAACCAGAGCCTTTTGTGACAGAGCACGCAGCGTTTATGGGAACAAGTATGATTAAAGTTGAAATCGTTTATGTCAGCGAACAACACCAGATTTTTTTTGAAACCGTCCGCTTAGAGCGGCCTCAAAAAGCGTTCGAGATTATTGCCAATTCCGATCTACTTGAGCGCTTTAACGAACTCAAAGAACAGGATTTAAACATTGGAACGTTTAGTAAAAAGATTTCACTCGATACTGTTATTTCTCACGATCTCCGCTTGGAAGTCTATCGAGCCTTAAGCTTAAGCCCTATGGAGCGCCGCCGCCTACTTGCCAAGAAACGAAAGAAATAACCTCAGATTTACAAACAACAAAACGCCATACCCAATAGGCTTGAGTATGACGCCTTCACCTAAAAAAACTCTCAAGGAATGAGATTATTCATAAAATTCCACTTTACCTGTGTCGGTATGATACATGGCGCTGACAATCTTGATTTGACCATCTGCTACCAATTTGGCAATGATCGGGCTTTGTGCAAGCACTTGCTTAGCAACACTTTGAGCGTTAGTGCCAGTTATTTTATCGACAAACTCTTCGCTCTTACAGCTGCCCTTAGGATCTTCTTTTTTCACTGTGTCCACCGCTGGCTGAATTTTAGCAAGCAACTCCGTAATATGACCTAATTTCACCCCTTTACAAGCCGCTGCCACCGCGCCGCAGTCTTCGTGTCCCATGACCACAATTAACTTAGAGCCAACAACTTTCGTGGCAAACTCTAGGCCTGCGATGGTGTCATCACTTAAGACGTTTCCAGCCGTTCTTGCCACAAACACATTACCAACACCTTGATCAAACACAATTTCGACAGGCACTCTCGAGTCAATGCAACTTAATACCACCGCTCCTGGGTGTTGTGCGCGCTTTGAGTCTTTGACCATTTGCATCAAATCAAGCTGCTTGAGGTTCCCTTTTACAAATCGTTCATTCCCTGCCTTTAATCGTGCCAAAGCTTCATCTGGCGTCTTAGCCTGAAGCTGCTCTTTACTGATTAAGTAATCTGAGTCAGCAAAAATACTGCAAGAGAACAGTATTGACAGAAGTAGTGCGCTCGCTTTAACCATTTTCTTCATCTCAAAGCTCCTTTTTAAGAAGAATTAAAGTAATCATTTTCAAGACAAAACAATATAATCAACAAGTTACTAAGAAAACTGCATGTTGACATTAATCGCAACAATGTTACCCGTAAAATGAGGATCGTCATCAAAAGATTTTATCCTCTGATAAATATAGCCTACCTCCGCCATTATTTCCTTGGTAAAGCGTTTGCCAAGCCCCACCGCTAGCCGGTTTTGATCAAATGATGGGTCGAACTTATCCGTGGAAGGATTTCTTAAATGAATAAAAATCTCATCACCAGCAGCAATGAAATACTTAGGATGTTGAGGAACAGGGAATAAAAAGCGGATGGCTTCTCGAAAGCGCCAGCCTATCTGATCACTTCCCTGGGTTCTTCGTTGTTCGAGTCGAGTACGACTAGAAAAAGGGATGTCGTTTTTAAGTTTCGTGTTCCAAAGAAATTGCTCCCACAAACGCTGCTCCTGATTTGAGGGGATTGCCAGAGGAAAGCTTGTGTAAAACCAACCATAACCAATCCAGGCTGAAGACTTCTCGGACAGTGTATAACCAATGGCCGGTCTAAAGAACGTTTGAGTCACTCGATGAACATCATCACCAAGGCGCAATTGACCTTCTAGCCAATATCGATAGTTTGGATTGGAAAAAGGGCCTGTTGCGGTTAGGGCATTCCATGACTGAAAGTCTTCACTTTTTGCCGTTGCCTCGGCTAAGGAGCTAAACAACATCAAAACACTTATTAGCCCTAGAGCATATTTTTTCATTAAAACGCAATCACAAAAAAGTAAGGAACTAGAACTATACCCAAACTAGTTCGTAACGCTAGGCTTTGAGGTTATCAAAGCTCTAACAGCAAAGACAAAAAAAAACCAAAAGGATTTAAATAAAAACAAAGATAGCTAAAACAAAACACTGTCGCACTCATTTGACTCTCTTTCGCTTGAATTTTGTTCACTGCCCCGTATAGTACTCGTGTTTTCTTAAACCTAAGAGGTTCTATTATGCCAACACTTGATCCAACTCTATTAGAGGCTGAAGCACAAACACAAGCACCGAGCTTACTAGAGATTTTAAGACTCGATAAAATGTTCTCAGATCCAAAAGCGTTCTTTCTAGCCCCTTTTGAAAAGAAAGAAGATGCTCTGTCTTTGATTAGCGCACCATTCAAAATGATAGCCATGATTGCTGGACTCTCTCTCCTAGTAGCCGGCGGCATTGTGCTTGCTGGAATCATCGGCACCATCGCTTTAGTTGCCACGGCCGTTTTTTCTGTTGCTGCCATTGGTGCTTTAGTAACCCGTGGTATTGCAAGTGCGGTTAACTCAATTGGCAATCTCTTTACGTCCTCAAAAAGCACTAGCCCCGCAAACAGCGTGACGTCTGAAGAAGATAATCAATCACAGCACAGCTCAGAAAATGGCAACAGCCAAACCAGTAGCCCTGCTTCAACCCTGAAAAGACTAGCCACTCCATCTCCAACAAGCTCAAAGCATAGCGAGCAAGCCCCCAGCCCAACGTCAAGCCATCACAGTGATGAAGACGAAGGCGAGGAAGAGAAAAAAGACAACAAGTCTCCAGTCACCTCACCAAACACAGCAGCTCAACTTGCAGAGATGCTAAACAGTACTCTTAATCCTAATTCTTCAAGCTCAGCTAATGATGAGAAAGAAGAAGATGAGGAAGAGCAAGACAAGCAATCAACAGCGACAGTGTCACCTTAATCAAATTTAAGCATTTATAAATGATCCCACCCTAGGCAATCTTTGCCCTGGTGGGGGCTCTCAAGGCAAACGCATGAACGTCTTTTTGGTCCATGCATTTGCCCTGAGAGGTCTCTTCTTCTGTCTCATTTTCCTGTATCATCCTACTAAGCTTATTTTCCTAATAAGGTACCCTTGTGGCAAAGCTGTACTTTTATTTTTCAGCAATGAACGCTGGCAAAAGCACCACTCTCTTACAATCCAGTTATAACTATCGCGAGCGTGGAATGGACACGTTGCTTTTTACCCCCCGCATCGATGATCGTTTTAAAGTTGGCAAAATTCACTCACGCATCGGGCTGGAAGATGACGCCATTGCCTTTGTCGGCGAAGATAATTTATTTGCCTTAACCAAAGGTGCAATTGGCAGTGGCAATCATAAACTTGCCTGCGTCTTAGTGGATGAAGCACAATTTTTATCAAAGCAGCAAGTCATTGAACTAACTCAAATCGTTGACGAATTAAACACCCCAGTGCTTGCTTATGGCTTGAGAACCGACTATCGAGGTGAGCTATTCGAAGGAAGTGGCTACTTATTAGGGCTTGCTGATGAAATTAGCGAGCTAAAAACCGTTTGTTACTGTGGCAAAAAGGCCAGCATGAACATGCGCATTGATGAGCAAGGGCGCGTAATTCGCGAAGGGGATCCCATTCACATTGGTGGCAATGAATCCTACATTGCAACCTGTCGTATTCACTTTAAAGAGGGCAAAACACAAACCGTCCCGCCGGTGAAGAAAGGGCAGGAGGCTTCAAAAGACTAGTCTAAATGCTAATTAAAGTATGTTAAATTATACTATTTTTCAGACGGTTACTAATATAAAGGTCTGTCCTTTTAGAGGTGAATGATAATGAGTCAGGATAAATTAAAAGAATTGGTAGCAGAGAAGGCGGCAAGTTTAATCAAGGATGAGATGGTGCTTGGTGTTGGCTCTGGCTCTACAGTTAACTGCTTTATTAAAGCCTTAGAGTCAAAGAAAGGCATGATTGAGGCGGTGGTGGCAGCAAGCCTTGAGAGCGAAAAAAAGCTAAAGTCCTTGGGCTTTCCAGTGGTCGATTTAAACACTGTTAATGGCATTGATTTATACGTCGATGGCGCCGATGAAGTGGACCCTCAATATGCAATGATTAAAGGTGGGGGTGGCGCCTTAACTCGTGAGAAAATTCTAAGCGCCAATGCCAAAGAGTTTGTCTGCATTATTGATGAGAGCAAACAAGTCTCTCGACTTGGCGCTTTTCCCGTGGCAGTCGAGGTGATTCCAATGGCAAGAAGCTATGTCGGTCGGGAGCTTTTAAAGTTGGGAGCGTCTCCTGAATACCGTCATGGCTATGTAACCGATAATGGCAACATTATTTTAGATGCCTATGAATTAAACTTACATGAGCCTCAAAAACAAGAAGAAACCATTAATAACATTGCTGGTGTGGTCTGTAATGGGATCTTCAGTAAGCAACGCCCCAATAAAGTATTGGTTGCTGAAAAAAGCGGTCAAATAAAAGCCATCAAATGCTAATGGAGCGAGCGTTTACTCTTCGGACGTTGTCGCGGCTTTTTCCAGCTCTTTGATGCGCTTTTGCAGATCTTGTAAGCTTTTTCGCATTTGTGGCAGACGCTGGCTGAGCATCACTATCTCGATGGCCTTTCGCTCATCCTTGGCCGGCGCCCCCAGCATTCTAGAGCCGGCACGAATCGTCTTACCAGGTGCTACCCCAGTCCTTGCTCCCAACATCACATTCTCTTCGATGGTTACGTGATCAGCGATACCAACATTTGCAGCCATCACCACATTATTTCCTGTTTTTGAGCTGCCAGCGATGCCAGAGAGGGCGCAAACGATGTTGTTTTCACCAAGCTCTACATTATGTGCAACCTGTACAAGGTTATCAATTTTACTGCCATCTTTAATTATAGTTTTGCCAAGAGTACCTCGATCAATCACGCTGTTGGCACCAATTTCAACGTTTTTGCCTATCTCAACAATGCCAACATGAGGGATCTTCTGGTGTTTTTGCCCATCAAAGGCATAACCAAAGCCATCAGACCCTATCACAGAATTGGCATGAACAATGGAGTCCTCACCAATCTGAGAGTTTGCATACACCGTTACGTTCGGATGCAAATGAACGCCTGCTGCAAGCCTGACGTTCTCAGCTAACACCACTCCGGCACTAATAACAGCTCTCTCTCCAATGAGGCAGCCCTCGCCAATCACCACATTTTCTCCGATGCTCACTTCTGCTGGCAATTGCACATTCTCTGCAATTACCGCACTTTTGGCGATGCTATTTACAAAGGGCTTTGTGGGATAGAAATCAGAGATTAATGAATAGAAAGCAATCTTAGGGTTCCCCACCTGAATGATGGGCTTTTTAGAGTGTGTGACGTCATTTGGTACTACAATCGCAGCCGCTTGGGAGTCTTCTGCTTGCTGAAGTCGCGATTGAGCCGTGATAAAAATAAGACTATCTTCTTGGATGTCTGCCAGTGACGAGAGGGCTTGAATCGCCAGATCTGGCCCAATGAGCACGCCGCCTATCTTATCTGCAATGTCTTTTAGGTTCATCAACTGTTTCCAAATGCAAAATAATATCGGGGGAGTATATCAAAGCTGCTTATCTAGGAGAACTACCTACTGAGCTCGTAGGCGAACTAGCAGGTGGCTGTGTCGTGTCCTGATTTTTACGGCCCCCCCCAAAGAACGACCAGAGACCGCCACTTGCTTGAGGCTCATTGGTTGAGCCGTTGCCTGAACTGCGTTTTTTGGAACCATCAATTGAAAAGCGCTCTGCTGCCTGAATCACTTGTCCGCTTGTGCTACTTGAGTCTACTGGTTGATCTTTTGAATTTTCTCTACTTAGCTCGTGCGGCTTTGGCGGATTTTCTGGCGGCTTACGATTAGCAAGTTGAGCCTTTAATTTACGAACACTTGCCGCTAGCTCATCATTGCCTTGTCGCAACTTTAGATTCTCAGCAGTTAAAGAGCTAATTTTCTCTTCCTGCTGCTTAATTTTCTCTGAGTATTTAATACCGCGAGTATCACCTTCTAGCTCGGGACCAATCACTTTGTCAAAGTCTTCGCTGTCTTTATAATACTGCAACAAACGCTTCTTAAGGCTTGATAACTCGCTCTGCAATTTATTAGCATATTCTTTGCGGTTTTGATGAGCCCAGACTCGATTTAAGCCCATGATCAAGACATTGGCCAACATACAGCCAAAGGACACTGGGATACTCGGTGGAAGCACACACCACAAGACAATGACAATGGCAGCTAGTGCGGCTGTTTTTGCTTCTAACCACACCGCTTTATCGTTACGCTCCCGATACACTCTGCGTCTGGTGTATTCAGCGTGAATTTGAAACCTTGGTTCTTCTCTTAACTCAGGCTCTGGTGGCTCTTCTTCTTGCCATAGGCGAGTACCATAATTTAAAAGTAAACCAGACACAGTATTAACAAACGCGCCAGTAATAAAGAGCACCATTGAAATGGGGGTCATTAAGCCTGCTGCGGTAAACATCACCGCATAACCTGCAATATTTAAACCATACTGTATGGTGTTTAGTATGATCTCATAGACTTTGCGCTGTCTGGTGATGGCATCGTTAAAAACAATTTGTCGGATTTCATTTAGCAATAAGAAAGACTGCAGCCCCATTCCAACCACAGCCGCATTTCTTAGCAATGAAAATTTTTCCTCCAACCACGCCCAATACTCAGGGATGCTCTTTTGGAACCATTCAACCACATCATGAAAATCATTTGGGCGATAGTGGAAAAACACAATGGAAGCAATTGAGAGAAAAGAACCACTTAAGAAAATTTGGCCCCACTTAGTTGGGGGTTTTGCACCATCAATTAGCGCCTTTACATCCTTTATTTGTTCACTGATTGCAGGGTTTGGGACTTTAGACAAAAAGGCTAACAGCTCATAAAGATTTTTTTGTACGAAACAATCGTGATAAAGCTGACCACTGTTTTCATCGATTCTCAGATTGGCAAGAATAGCCTTTACATAAGGATTCATCTTTCCATCAGAGAATTTAACCTTAACTTTCTTTGATAATTTTCTTGCCGATTTTCCTGAATGACGGGCAACTTTCTTCAACTCAAAACGAGCATCATCACGAGCAAGGCCCTGTAGGTAATCGATGACGATATTTTCAATAACCGGCCGGTCATTCTCAGAATCAAGCTCAAAGGAACGAGCGTGTTGTTTTAGGTTTGCTGCCATAAAAAAACCACTTTGCAACCAATTCGCTGTCCATAAATGCGATGGTTTGCGTTAACTTGGCGCAATAGTATCAAAGAATTAACCGCTTTGCACGATTTATTTCATACTTCATTTCTGGGTCTTTATTATACTCCAAACGAACAAACCTTACGTCCCACGGCGAGTCTGAGGAACGTAGATTAGGGGATATTAGTGTCAACTGTTTCAAAGGCCACGCCTTTGTGTCTATTTGGAATACATCGTATAGATGGCCGAAAAATCTTTGTCCGCACCCTCTTCTTGCTCAACAAACTGCTGATACACTTCGGTTGCGCGCGCGCCAAGCCGGCTATTAAAAGCTGTGCTTTTTGCCGCATTTTGGCTAAGTTTCAAATCTTTTAGCATCATTTGACTGCTAAATCCCGGAAGATAGCCGTTGTTAGAAGGAACGCCCTCGAGTAAATCGGGTACTGGGCAATAAGAGGTCATTGCCCAACACTGCCCAGAAGCATTTGATGACACCTCAAAGAGTTTTTGTGGGCTAAGCCCTAATTTTTCACCGAGCGCAAAGGCTTCACTGATCGCTGCCATGGAAATGCCTAAAATCAGGTTGTTGCATATTTTAGCCGCCTGCCCGGTGCCAGCATCCCCCGTGTGCACAATCTTCTGTCCCAAAACCTCTAAAATCACTCGGGCCTTTTGCAAGACGCCTTCTTCTCCCCCAACCATTAAGGTCAAAGTGCCTTTTTCCGCCCCCATAACCCCACCTGATACTGGGGCATCGAGTGAAAAGAGACTATGCTCTTTGGCGTTTTGATGAATTTCTTTGGATGCAGAAACGTCAATGGATGAACAATCAATGTGCAAAACACCGGGTTTCGCACTATGAAAAAATCCCTCAGGGCCATAGGTGACAGAACGCACTTGCTCACCAGTTTGCAGCATGGTGATAAACACATCGGCATCACTTAATTCAGACAGTGAGTCCACCCCTTTGGCGCCCTGCTCTGCGAGGGCGGCCACTGCGTCTTTATTTAAGTCAAAGACGCTGAGTGGAAATCCTGCTTTTAAAAGGTTGCTTGCCATGGGGGCACCCATGTGTCCCAAGCCAATAAAGGCAATATCCATATAGTCTCTCCTTTGCTCTTATCCTTGCAAGTGAAACCGCCTAAGTTGTTGGCATCACATAAGCACTTTTTTCTAGATCAAACTGCTGTTTTGGCCAGCGAGTTGTCACTGTTTTCAACTTCGTATAGAACTGAAAACTTTGATCGCCATGCATGTTCAGATCACCAAACACCGAGTCTTTCCAACCGCCAAAGGGATGCCAAGCAACCGGGACTGGGATTGGTACATTAACCCCTACCATGCCCGCTTGCACCCGGTTACTAAACTCTCGAGATAAGTAGCCGCAATTGGTGAAAATAGCAGAGCCATTACCATAGCGATGACGATTAATGAGTGCGACCCCTTCATCAAAAGAGTTCACTCGCACCACTGATAAGACCGGGCCAAAAATTTCTTCACGATGAATGCTCATTTCTTCACTAACCCGGTCAAAGAGAGTGGGCCCTAAGAAATAACCAGGTGATAAATCGAGGGTACGACCATCGAGTAACAGCTCAGCCCCTTCATTAACACCCTCGGCAATGTAGCTTTTGACCTTATTAAGATGTGCTTCACTCACCAAAGGCCCCATGTCAGCCCCCTCACTTAAGCCAGGAGCAACCTTTATTTTTTTGGCGTTCTCTAATACTTTGCCAACAAACTCATCGGCACGCTCATCACCAACCACCACCGCAACCGATAACGCCATACACCGCTCACCCGCAGCACCGAAGGCCGCCCCACTAACGGCATTGGCAACAAAATCAAGATCGCTGTCTTCTGCAATCAGACAGTGGTTTTTAGCCCCACCAAACGTGTGAGCCCGCTTGCCATTTTGAATGCCTTTTTGGTAGATGTAATCCGCCACAAAGGTTGATGCAACCGCAGTAATCGCTTTAATTTCTGGCGCTTCTAGTAAGAAATCGACAGACTCTTTGTCCCCATGGACCAGATTAACCACCCCATCTGGCAAGCCTGCTTCTGTTAAAAGCTCCATCAATCGTACCGGCGTATTTGGGGTTTGCTCAGATGGCTTTAGAATAAAGGTATTACCACAGGCAATGGCAGGTATTACCATCCACATTGGTACCATCACCGGGAAATTAAAGGGGGAGACGCCAGCACAGACACCTAGTGGGTAGCGCATGGTATGACAGTCAATGTTACCAGCAACGTTCAAAGAGTGATCCCCTCGTAGCTGAGACATTACAGCAAGATTATGCTCAACCACTTCGATGCCACGCATCACCGAGCCCATGGCATCATCAAAGGTTTTTCCGTGTTCATTAGTGACCATCTTGGCCAATTCTTTGTGATGCTTTTCTAAGAGCGCTTTAAATTTAAAAAGAATGCGAGAACGCTTAACCGGTGAGACCCATTGCCAGTTTTCAAAGGCCGTCTCGGCACTTTTTACTGCTTGTTTAAGTTGGCTTTCACTTGCAAAAGCAAGCTCGCCTTCGGCTTCCCCTAAGGCGGGGTTGATAATAGGAATGCGTTTTCCTTGGCCTTCTTCTGTACGACCGTCAATGTATAGGCAAGTAGTCCCCATTTTATTCTCCTGTCTGCATGATTTAAGCGGATTCTAGTACGCGAGCTTTTAGCTTAACTTGATAACTTCTTTCATCGGATGGCTCAGCACTGCTGCTGGTTTCTATGACTTCATACCCTTGAACAACTTTATTCTTAACCGAGCCCAAAGCAGACTTAAGTGCTTCATCAATGCTTAAACTAGATACTCCTATCAATTCAACAAATTCACTGTCGGTCATTTTCTATTCCTTTTCCTTAGAGTTTCTACCAAAACCTAGGTTTTAGTGCTCTATATTTGAAGTTGGCAGAGTCTAACACACATGCCGCTCTTGCCAAAAGGCTGTCGAGATTTAGAGAATTAGCAAGCCTTTGCTCGGTTTAAATTTGTACACATAGGCAATATTGTGTTACAGTGAGCTAAAATATTGAGCTTTATTTTTATTTTAAATGGCAAAACAACGTACATGGCAACTCTTGGGGCAAGGCAATTATAACTGGGCCTTTGTTAATCAAGAGCGCACTTTAGTGTTAAAAGTTCAAAAACTTGAGTCCACCCAAAAAAAACCTGACATTGGCGATGAGTTAGATACACCCAGCCGCTCCGTTCGTCTTTGGAATGAGATTAATTATAACCTTACAACAAAAGCTACATTGATAGAACATGGCTTGCGGGGACAAATCTTTCACAATATAACCAACGACAAGAAGCAACCCATCCGCACCAACCTAGGCTGGAGCTGTCCCTTTATCGAGGGCAGAAAGTCTAGTCCTGCAGAGATACAGAGTGCCCTAATTGACATTTATAATCGCACGGGACGTGTTATTCTTGATGCCATAGCTGAGGGTAATTTTGTGACCATAGAGAAAGGACCAGACAAAGGAAAAGTGGTCTGTATTGACATCGGCATGTCCTTTCGACTGCAAACAAATAACCCTCGTCGAAACAGCTTAACCAGCCTTGCTGTCTGGAACCAAAAAGCAGAGGCTCGTTATTTCCCTTGGTTTAACAAGTACTTACCAAAGCCTCATTACAATAAGACATTAACCACCGTCAAAGCGTTGCTGGCCTTACAAAAATATTTCCCCGTTGTGGTTAATGCGAGCTTTCTAAGAGACTCCGCTAATGAGGCATTACTAAGAGCACTGGCAGATGAGCTTGATAGGCCTGGGCACTTCCATCAAAACCCCAAAAACATTCGCCAACTAAAAGCCTTTTACCCTCCTTGGCCCGCAGCACTTATTCAGCACCTAGAACACTACATTGCCTCTCGAGGAGAGCTCTCTCTTAACGGACACTTTTCAGCGAGCCTCACGACCAAGCTCTTCAGAGATCACCAACTCACCAGACGAAAAGTTCGTTTCGCACAAAGTTTGCTTGCTAAATTAGAACAAACCACCGATAAAAGCCTTGCCATAGAGCTCATTGACAACGCACTCTCGCATCCAGACAGCGCCGAATTATTTAAAGCACGGGGTTGCAGTGGCTTAAAAGAGAGTCTCATTCAGTGTCAAAAGGTACTTACTATAGAGAGCGCGCCAGTGCCTTCGCCCCTTTGCGGCTAAGCACCTGATCACAGCCTGTTAACTGAGGCTTTTTAAAGTCTGCAACTAGGCGGACCTGGTAATCTGGTAAAAGAGCATAAATCGCTTCATAACTTAACACCAAATCAAAAGGGCCTTTTAATAAACAAATGGTTTTAGGTCTAGAGTTCTTTATAGGCTTAAACGTCCTCTGCAAATTCAATAAAACAGCACGATTTTCTTTGGCGTAATCTTCCTGTAGACGCTTTCCTCGCCCAACTACTACTAATAAGACAACTCCGATTACTAGTAAAAAAAACGATGGTTTTATAAGGCCTGGTTTTGTCTCAGCAAGCCTTTCTGAGGCAAGCAACAAGACAAAGAATAGCCCCCCACAAAAAAACAAATTCAAGTATCGAGCAAGCCCTGGAAACTCACTCGTGGGCTTTCTAAGATCAACAAAGGCATGAAGCTCAAACACACCCAGTGAAATGATGTAGGCTAAAAGAGCGATTAAAAAGATCATTATAAAGCGCTGAAACTGTTTTGCTCTTAGAGGGGGTAACTGCTTACAAAGATAGAAGCTTGTTCCTACTAACATCATCAGCCAAGCAATAAAAGGCGTGTTCAATCGATCGATTGGTAGCACTAATACGCTTTTAAAAAAGTCTCCCCAGCGAGCGGCAAGTAGAGGGTTTTTCCAAAAAGACAGTAAAGTAACGACGTCTTTTAAGCTAAGCGAAGCAAATGACTGAAAATTTTGACTCTGACAATAAGCACTCCAGCTAAACTTAAGAATAAGCAAGGAAAAAAGGCAAGCAGCAACCATAATGATTTGAGGCCGACTTGTTTTTGAGCGCACATTCTGAAAAAAAATACAGAGCAGCACAAAAAAAGCGAGCACGAGACCAACTTGCTTCACTAAAAAAAGCAATAGGATGCAAGGAAGGGTAAACAGCCACTGTTGTTTAGGGTCGTCTTCATGCCAATTAAGCCATAAGAGCAAGAAAGTTAGAAGACTTAAGAAATAATCAACCGAGAGCTTTGCAAACACGCTGCCAAAAAAGAGAGTACAAGCTAAGACTAATAGCAACATTAAGTTCAATTGGCTTAACCGTTGCTCTTTTAGGAGAGCGATAACACAACTAACCAACAGCCAGTCCTGAGCAAAAAAGATAATTCTTTCCGAAAAAGCCTCTTGCCCACGCAAGAAAAAAAAGTGCAGTAAGGCAAGAGCTGGGGTATAAGTCTCATGCTTGTAATAGAGAGAGTGCCCCGCACTTAACAGGCTTTTCTTTAAAAAAAGGTATTTACTCACCGCCCCCCAGTAGACGTAATCATCACTCACCGAAAAAGCCATACCAGCAACATACAGCCATGACAACGCCAAAAGAGCTATAAAGAGCGCCCAGAAAGTCACCTCTTGCCTATTAACGTTACAAAAAATCCTAAAAGAAAAAAGCACAAAGAAGATTAGGCCCAAAGCAAAAAGTGTGTTTGCTGCCACCTCGAGTAAGCCAAATAAAGCAAAAATGTATAAAAAAAGGATGCAAAGAGCGCTAACCCAAAGCGGGCAAAGCGAGCAATGAAGTTTGCCAATCACCCGCCCGAAAAAGCAAAGGCCTATTAAGCTTAAAAGGTTTAACAGAATACTCATTAATGATTAAAGATAAAATAGCGTTGAAATAGAAAGCTTACTAAGAATAACAGTGCTTCGCCAAAGAGTTTGGCATAAAAAATATTAAAGTGCAGACCGTGAATTAGCTTAATCATTAAGTACGCACAGGTGGCCAAAAAAACAGCAAGAAGAGTGTATTTAATGCCGCTCTTAGCCGTTGAGCCATGCGACTGAAACGAGACTTTTTTATTTAGAAAGAAATTGAACGCCCCTGATATCACCCTGCCAAAAATGACCGCGGCTAAAATGTTTCGTCCGCTTAAATAAAACATTAAAAAAAACAGACTAAAATCAATTGCGGCCGAGGCAATGGCAACGGCAACAAAACGCAAGAAAACGTAATAAATCTTAACCGAGTCCACCAAGGGGTTAAAGTGAGAGGTGGGGTTGCCTGGCTCATAGACTGTTTGGATGGACATAACTTTTAGAGGCACGTTTTCTTCGGTGACCTTCAAAAGCATTTCTAACTCAAACTCATAACCTGTAAGGCTTGCATTCATGCAATGCGGCAAAAAAGATCTTGGGATCCCCCGAAGCCCTGATTGGGTATCAGACACTGGTTGCTTGCTTAAACAATTAAAAATAAAGCGGGTTAAAATATTACCAAAGCGAGAACGCAAAGGCACCTTAGCACCCCCAACATCACGCGCCCCCAGGTAGAAACGATGTGGTTTTTTCTCTAAGGCCCTGCAAAGTCTCAAGATGTCTTTAGGAAGGTGCTGACCGTCAGCATCGGCGGTGACCACACCACAGCACTCTGCATACTTCGCCTCATTCATCACCGCCTTAAAAGCAGTTTGCAAGGCCGCCCCCTTTCCTTTATTTTCGGCATGTGTTAACAGCCTTACGCCCAAAGCACTCACTTCTTTGAAGATGGCTTGAAAGCGTGTCCCAGAGCCATCATCGATGACCATGATGGGGCGATCACTTTTGTCTTCCTGCAAGGCTTTTACAATGGAAACCAAGGCTTCATTTGGCTGATAGGCTGGAATGATAACAATCGCTTTGACATCTGGGCGCATTTTGTACAACTTTACACTTAAACCGCTAGAAGGCTTCTAGCATATCATTTTCACTCAGTGGGCTCTATTGATTCAGTAAAACGGCTTTTTAAACGTTTTTTGAAAAGAAGGAAAATGAGACAAATGGAGAGATTTTTGATAGCATTGCATAATTAACAAGGTTTCATTGAAAAATTAACTGAACATGGAACAATTAAAGCGCCTGCTCATCAAGACCCTACTTCTTTCTCTAATGAGTCTCTGCCTACTCCCTTCTCTGTTTGCAAAGCCTGCTCGATACTATTCTGAAGCCATCAAAGTCTCTACTCGAACAGAGAACGACAAGCAAGCAGCCGCCCGCACCGCCTTTGCGTCCCTGTTAAGTGAGCTAACAGGCGAGCAGTTTCCAGAAAGAACCCTGCCACGCTCTGTCTCCCCGTACATTGATGAGTTTTATTATCAGGATTCAAACGATCAACTAGAGTTGGTTTTTTATTTTAATAAACAACAAATTAAAAAATTCATTGCCGATCAAGGTAAGCGCTTTTGGCCTGAAAAAATGCCCTTGCTAATCTGGGGGTTTAATGAGACGCAACATGGCTTTCAATGGCTAAATAACCAAACAAACCCAGAGCTTGTTACTCAATTAGAAGACGAGGCGGCGAGAAGAAAGCTTAGCCTGATAAGCCCAGAGCCCGATCTGAACCTAATTGAGAGCTTGTCTGGTTTTAATCAACAAGCGGTTTTAGAAGAGCAACTGCCAACCCTCAGCGCCTCTTTTTCCCTGCCGGTGTTTATGTCTTATTATCTAACCAGATTAAGCGATGACTCCCTAAGACTGGAAGCGATTGTTCATTTCAAAGACAAAAATCACGTCGTGATGATTTCAGCAAACTCCTATCAAGCACTTTTTTCAGAGGCGTTTGAAAAGCTCATCCCAGAGATAAAAGCCCAATTAGTTGTTAACAATCAACCCAAACAAACCTTCTTAATTGAAATACAAAACATTCATGATCCCAAAAGCTATAATGACATCCAAACCACCCTACAAAGCATTGAGGCCATCGATAATTTGTTTCTGGAAAATTTAAGCGAAGACAGCCTTACCTATAAGATAGAAACCGAACTGAGTGCCCACGATTTATCAAAGACGCTACGAAAAACCAACCGACTAGAGTTTAACCAATCACACAATAATTACTTTATTTTTAAACTAAGATCATGAATCTTATTAAGCCGTTACCCAATATTATCAGCCTCATTAGAGTCTCTCTTCTGCTCCCTTTTTTAAGCTTCTTGCAGGCAGGGAGCTATCAGGCCGCCTTCTACACCTTTCTCATTGCTGGTTTAAGCGACGGCATTGATGGCAAGATTGCCAGAACCTTTGACTGTAAAACAGTGCTGGGCAGCTATCTTGACCCCCTATCAGATAAACTTTTTATTCTAAGCAGCCTCATCGCCTTAAGCTACCTACAATTAATACCACTGTATTTAACGGGCATTCTTATTGCTCGTGACGTACTAATTCTCATTGCGGTTCTCATTTGGCGGTTTGTCTTTTTAGAAAAAAAAGAGTTAAGGCCTAGTCTGATAGGTAAATTAAACATGCTCTTACAAACCGGTTTCATACTCTTAGTCCTCTACCAAAAGGCCTTTAACCCTCTTTCAAATCGGCTCTATGATGGTATGCTAGTGCTGCTTATTGGAACATCCATTATTAGTTTACTCCAGTACGCTCTCCCGTTTTGGCGAAGACTCAAAGTGTTTTTTAGAGAATTTTCATGCAACTAGCACTCAACATTCAACTAGCAGAGGAATCCACCCTCGACTCATATTGCTGGCATGGCAACGAACTTTTGTTTCTGCAACTGCAAAAGAGTGTGTTGCAAGGTGACGGCGATGCCCGCCGTTTTTTTATAAGCGGTGCCAGAGGGGTGGGCAAGAGTCATCTGTTACAAGCCTTAGTGACAGAGTTTGATAAAAAACACACACCGGCTATTTATTTACCCCTAGAACAGCTAAAAGGACATGGGCCAGAAGTATTAGACGCCTTATCTCAAACGCCTTTGGTTTGTTTGGATGACTTAGAGGCCGTTGCTGGCATCAAAGCCTGGGAAGAAGCACTTTTTTATTTTTACAATCAAATGAAAGAAGCTCAACACGCCCTAGTGTTCAGTGCCAGCCAATCAATTAACGCGCTTAACATAGAAATGCCCGACTTGAAGTCTCGTTTAAAATGGGAGTTTGTCTTTCCAATCAACGAGCTCGATGACCCGCATAAAATTACGCTATTACAAGAAAAAGCCAGTGCACGAGGGCTACAACTCTCTACACATGTTGCCAATTACTTACTGTCTCGCCAATCAAGGAACATGAAAGACTTAGTTGCTTTACTCGATAAACTAGACAGGGCCTCACTGGCCGCTCAAAGAAAGCTCACCATTCCATTTATAAAAGAAGCAATACATAACTAACGACTAAGAGGTGCTTTTCTCGCACCTCTTAAAAAAGAGTTAATCGATGATTTATCACATGCCCATCATTCTTCCGAATGATGTTTGATAAGAGCATTCCTCTTCCCCGTTGCAAAGCTCTTCAAAATACTCACTGACCAGCTTATGAGAGACAACTCCTAGGGTGTAGATGGCAAGATAACTTGCAATGGCACCGTAATACTTTACTGTCGCCAGTGTTGAGTTATCTTTTAGGGCGTTTAGTAGCTCTTTGTCAGCACCATGTTGACGCCTAATAAGGTCTTCTGCCGTATGGCCTCGTTCATTTCGATAGTTTCTGTTAGCGCCGTGCTCGATTAAAATCCTTACAGCCTTGGCGTTGCCATTGGTGGCTGCCGTCGTCAATGGGCTTTGCCCAGATAAGTCCTGACTCTCAATATTAACCTTGG
Source organism: Legionellaceae bacterium (assembly GCA_030148065.1). GTDB lineage: Bacteria > Pseudomonadota > Gammaproteobacteria > Legionellales > Legionellaceae > JASBUC01. The sequence goes on from JASBUC010000005.1 coordinate 18,414, forward strand.
GAAAGCTCCTTAAAATGGGTAAAAGATACTCGCTTGATAAATCATTTTTAATTGCTTGATGTAATAAATTTCGGCCTTGTGCATTTTTTAGATTAATGTCACCAGCTTCAATGTATGTCAAACTGTTAATAAAGGCTCTATTATTGCCATCATTTAAGTGTTTAAATGCTAATTGTAATGCTTCATTCATGGTGATTACTCCTCGGGGTTGGGTTGGCACACAAAAGTGCCGCCAATATACAACGAGCGCAAATTGTAATCAAGGTGTTTTATTGAGTCTTTCGCTTAGGAAAAAATAACGCCGCGTCATCATCCGCCTCACCCTTATCATTATTTTACCTTGCAATAATTCAGCCTGATAAAATGCTACAATGGCGGCCTTTAAACACACAAAAGCGCAACAAGATGTCTATTTGGGGAAACCAACAAACTGAATACTTTTATTCTCTCAGTCCTGACGTCATATTAGAGGCAGTCGAACAAGCAGGCTTACAGCCAACCGGTGCCGTCAACGCATTAAACAGCATGGAGAACCGAGTCTATGACTTAGGTATCTTTACAGACGGTTTAGAGAAAAACATCATTTGTAAATTTTATCGTCCCGGTCGTTGGTCAGAACAACAAATCCTTGAAGAGCACCAATTTCTACTCGATCTAAATCAAGAAGAACTGCCGGTTATCGCACCCATTGTGATTGATGGAAAAAGCCTCTTTTGTCTGCCAGAGCAAACGCTTTACTACGCCTTCTTTAAAAAAGAAGGCGGCCGTACCCCCGATGAACTTAGCGAAGAACAACTAGCACAACTTGGTAGACTATTAGCAAGACTCCATTTAATCGGAAAACAAAAAACAGCTAGCACTCGTGTACAGATGACGCCAGAGAACTACTTGGAACAAAATCTAAACACATTGCTTCAACAAAAACTCTTACCACCAGAAGTTGAACGCCTATATCAAGAAACGGTTCTGACTCTTTTAGAGAAAATACGCCCGCTCTTTGCTAATACCACTCTTCAGAGGATCCACGGTGACTGCCATCTTAGTAACATTCTCTGGCAAGATGGGCGTGCCTTATTAATGGATTTTGATGACATGGTGATGGGCCCACCTGTACAAGACATTTGGCTCTTGATTCCAGGACAAGACAGTGATGCCAAACTCAACCGACAGATCCTATTAGACGCTTATGAAACCTTTGCGCCGTTTGATTACACAAGCCTGAGTCTGATAGAGCCGCTTCGCACCATGCGAGTTGTTAACTTTGCAACCTGGCTTGCAAAGCGACGCCATGATCCAGCTTTCGAGCGCGCCTTTCCTCACTTCTATCAAGGAACTTTTTGGCAACACGAGATCCAAAATTTGCAAGAGCAGCTCTCTCTACTGACTTAAAAACTTATTTGGCGCTCTAATGAGGGGACTCTGGTGAGTTCTATTTCTTTTTGCTGATTGTCATTGGCAGCCTGCCCGTTTTCAGGACTAGAACTAGGACTAGAGCCTGCGATGCTGCTTGGCGGTGAGAACAACCCTAACACCGATAAGTGCTCACTGCTGCTGCGAGAACCAATAGAGCGCTCACAGCCATCCATCAGTTCTTCAAACGATCGAGTCTTATTAAGAGGCTCCGTTTTTTTCTGTGGTTGAGCCTTCGACGTGTTTAGATAATAAGAAAGAATCGAGGCACCAATCACGATTAAAACCCCCGCCGCAATCGCTAGCGGTCCAGCCATCGCCGTGGCAGCAAGTAAACCACTGGCCATAAAAATGCCCGCGGCAATAAGGCTTGCTCCCACGGTGGTTAAGGAGGCTGCAAGAATAATGTCCTTTAAGGGGCGCTCATTCTTAAAGTGAGGCTCTAAAACCAACTTGGTCATAATGCAAGTTAAAAGGATCAAGCTTGCGGCAACTGGCGCAAGCCAAGGCACCCCAAGCATGGAGAAGAAAAACAAACTGGTGCAAATTGCCAGAATAGACGCGGTGGCTAACGACATCATCAACATCCGTCTTTTCTCAATCAATTGCCCATGCACGATGCTAAGTAGCTGCTCTAGGCGTGCAACTTCTTCTAGATCAACGCCTGGCATGCTTTTAATCAGGCGTATGGCTTCTTCAATCTTTCGATGACGTTCACGCTCCACATAGTAGCGGATCCCAGCCACCAAAACATCAAAAAAGTACAAGGCCGTGGTCAAACCCATCGCTGATAAGCCTGTTAAATAAAAACAATTGACCAGACCAACCACCATCCAGACCACATCATTACTAAGCTCGGCCCACCGCCTCTTAAATTGAGTTTGGAGTCGCAGCCAAGAAGGAATTTTTCTCTCTTCATCACTCAGCGGCAGCAACCAGTGTTGAAAAAACCAAAAAAGGTTAACAGCCACTCTTGGCACATAAAAGACCCAGCCCAAATAGCTTAAGGCTTTGTTAATTTCAGGATCGCCCATAGGCGTGTTGGCGATTAAAGCAAAAGCATCTCCCACCCGTCGGATCCGAATTAAGAAAAGTCGCCACCAATTAACTTCAATGAAAATTTGGCGAAAAATTCTTGATGCCCCTGGTTTTAAGAGCCTCTTCTCATCCTCTGTCTCTCCCCCTAAAAGAGGCTTATTCTCCTCACTCTCAGGACTCTCAGCAATCGATTCATTTGAGAGCACTCGTTTGATTTGTTTGAATTTATCCGTCATCTCATCGGCTTTACCGTTGGTGACTAACAGATGCTCATGCACAAAGGCATGCTTTTTTATCACCAATGATAGATGAGTTAAGGTCGCCCTTAAGTCTCGCTGCTTGGTTGCGATTTCTGTACGTAATTGTGATGTTTGTGTGCGGCTCAAGGATGGGTTGCCAAGTTCCTTTTCCAGCCGTTCAAGATCGGCAAGCACAAACTCAGCATGAGAGGAGAGCGCACTCGAGAGGATTTCCAATTCAGGATCATACAGGATAAGAGCTCTTTTTTCTTCTTCTGTTGGTTTCCATTCATCGACATTTTCAATGCCGTCAGGAAAGGTGAAAAACGCTTCTAAAACCTTTTGGTTATTTTTTTTAAACTTTTCAGTCATGAAACCTCAACAAAGCTACAACCGAGCTATTATAGCGATCTATATTGAACAAATAAAGGCTTTTTCGACTTACAAACGAACAACACACTATAAATATGCTCGTTTTCCCTGCTTTTTATAAGGTTTCTGCAATTCATCAACCGCTCAAAAAAGGTATAAAAAAGGGGGGATTTACTTGAAATTCATTGGGAACTTGCTGATTCAGGCTTCATGAGGGAAAATGGTGTATTTTACCCTCTTTGGACGACCCACATGAGCGAAAAAACCACCGATTTAGCCAATGCCCTTCGTGTTTTAAGCATGGATGCCGTACAGAGTGCTAATTCTGGCCACCCTGGCATGCCCATGGGAATGGCAGACATTGCCGAAGTCTTATGGCGGGGGTTTTTAAAACACAACCCCAACAACCCTAACTGGCCAAACAGAGACCGGTTTATTCTCTCAAACGGGCACGGCTCGATGTTACTTTATGCCCTGTTACACTTAAGCGGCTACCAACTCTCCATTGAGGATTTAAAAGCCTTTCGTCAACTGCACTCAAAAACGCCTGGCCACCCAGAGTTTTCAGAAACCCCTGGAGTGGAAGCAACCACCGGCCCTCTTGGACAGGGGCTTGCGATGGCTGTTGGCGAGGCCATTGCGGAGAAACAATTAAACGCAACCTTTAACCGAGACGAGTTTGCAATCATCGATCACCACACCTATGCTTTTGTGGGTGATGGCTGTCTAATGGAAGGCATTAGTCATGAAGCAGCCTCCCTAGCTGGTACCCTAAATCTCGGAAAATTAATCGTTTTTTATGACGATAATGGCATTTCAATCGACGGCGATGTCAAAGGCTGGTTTTCTGATGACACGGCTCTTCGCTTTCGTGCCTACCAATGGCAAGTAATTGATAAGGTAGATGGCCACAATTCAGCGGAGATTAAAAAGGCAATAGAAGAAGCGAAAGCCAATGACTCTCAACCAAGCCTCATCATCTGTAAAACCACCATAGGCTTTGGCTCCCCAAATCTTGCCGGCAGTGAAAAATCTCACGGCGCCCCCTTAGGAGATGAAGAACTAGCACGCAGCAAAGAGCGCCTAAACTGGCCTCATCCGCCTTTTGTGATTCCAGAGCCAATTCGAGATGCCTGGTCTGCCAGCGAACAAGGACAAAACCTAGAAAATGCCTGGCTTTCTCTCATGAGGGACTATCGAGCGCACTACCCAGATCTTGCCTGCGAATTTGAACGCCGGATTAACAAAGCGCTACCAGAAGATTTTGTCGAACGCTACCAAGAAGCCATCTTACAAACAGATGCCATGACAAAACCCTTGGCAAGCAGAAAGGCAAGCCAGTACTGCATCGAGGCACTAGAGCCTATTTTGCCAGAACTATTTGGTGGCTCTGCCGATTTAACTGGCTCAAACAACACCCGAGGATCTAAGGCTGTCACTTTCGAAGCTAAAAATCCAACAGGCAATTACCTCTATTATGGGGTGCGAGAGTTTGGCATGAGTGCCATGTTAAATGGCATCAGCCTGCATGGCGGCTTAATTCCCTTTGCCGGCACCTTCTTAGTTTTTTCAGATTATGCCAAAAACGCCATTCGACTCTCTGCGATGATGAAACAAAAAGTCATTTACGTCTTAAGCCATGATTCGATTGGTCTGGGTGAAGATGGCCCCACCCATCAACCGATTGAGCAATTAGCAAGCCTGCGTCTAACCCCTGGTCTCGAGGTTTGGCGACCAGCAGATAACATGGAAACCGCCATTGCCTGGCAAGAAGCCATAAAACATGATGGGCCCTCGGCCATAATTTTGTCACGCCAAACTCTCAAACCTCAACATCAATCACTACAGCGTGCCAATGACATCAAAAAAGGAGCCTACGTACTTTCGCAAACAGATGATGCGCCCGATCTTATTTTAATCAGCACGGGATCTGAGCTTTCCCTGGCCATGGGAGCCAAAGCTCACCTTGAGAATTACTCGCTCTCTGTACGAGTGGTCTCAATGCCCTCAGTAGAAGCCTTCTTAAGACAAGCAAACAGCTATAGAGAAAGTGTTCTACCCTCTTCCATCAAAGCCCGAGTGGCGATTGAAGCCTCTCATGCTGATTATTGGTATAAGTGGGTTGGGCTCGATGGCGCAGTGATTGGTTTAAGCGATTTTGGGCTTTCAGCCCCTGGGCCTATGGTCTACCAAAGCATTGGCCTTACTGAGGGATCTATTGTAGATTCTGCAAAAAAATTATTAACTAGTTTAAGTCTTGGAGTAAATTTATGAGTATTAATGTTGCAATTAACGGCTATGGACGCATTGGCCGCTGTCTGGCTCGCGCCATCTTTGAGCTCGGTTACCAAGATCAGATAAATTTAGTTGCCATCAATGATCTCTCCGGCATACAAACCAGCGCTCATTTAACCCAATATGACACCACGCATGGTACCTTTCGAAAGAATGTAGACATTGATGGCAACTACTTAGTCATTGATGGTCACAAAGTATTGATTACTGCCAACCGCAACCCTAAGAGCCTTCCTTGGCAAGACTTAAACATTGATGTGGTATTAGACTGTACTGGCCGCTTTACCGATGGAGAAAAAGCCAAAGAGCATCTCGACTCTGGCGCGAAGAAAGTATTAATCTCTGCACCTGGTAAAAACGTAGATAAAACAATTGTTTATGGAATTAATCACCAACAACTGAGCGCTAATGATCGAATTGTTTCAAATGCTTCTTGCACCACCAATTGTCTAGCTCCGATTGCCAAACCTTTAAATGACGCTCTAGGAATCGAATCAGGACTGATGAACACCATCCACGCTTATACCAAAGATCAGATGCTAATCGATGGCAATCACAAAGATTTACGAAGAGCCCGAGCCGCTGCTCACTCTATTATCCCAACCAAAACGGGGGCTGCCATTGCCGTTGGCTTAGTTCTCCCTGAGCTTGCCGGCAAACTGGATGGGTTTGCCACCCGGGTGCCAACTCTGAATGTTTCAGTCATTGATTTAACCTTTAAAGCCTCTCGCAAAACAAGCGTTGAAGAAGTAAATGAGATTTTAGCCAATGCTGCAAACAATGAGCTGAAAGACGTACTTGCAATTAATCATGACCCGCTTGTCTCTTGTGACTTTAATCATAATCCAGCCTCTTCAATTTTTGATGCGACTCAAACTAAAGTGATTGGCGACTTAGTGAAAGTACTGGCTTGGTATGACAATGAGTGGGGCTTTTCATGCCGCATGCTCGATACCACCATTGCCATGATGAGCTTCTAAGATCTTTTTCAACAGTAGGCACTCTTTGCCTGCTGTTGCCACTCTATCAAGAATGAGGAGATGGCGGACTATACCCCTCTTCTTCTTTCTGGTTTTTTGACAGTCGTGACTCAAGCTCTCTCCTTATATGAGCTCTTTGTGCATTTTGGCCCAGAATTCCAATCTGGGCGAATCCTCTGATAATCTCCTTCACAAAATGGGTGCCTTCTTTTCTTGCCTGATCTTTCATTGAAGGTTGTGTCGTTTCATCTGTTTGCTCACCTTGTAATAGCGGCTCTTTCCAATCCTTCCCCATAGAGTACTCCTTTTGGGTGTTCATTGTTCAATTATAGTACAATTATAAAAAAGACGCTTCGCACCTCTTGTTAGAAGACCCATAGAGTACGCATTTTATTAATATTAATTTAATCAAATTGACGTACAATGATGGTAATTGATTGATTTTTAGTAAGAAGGTGGCAATCATTGCCTTATTTTCTCTACGAACTATTAACTCGCAGAAATACAAGCAACGAAGAGCAGCAAAAAGGCCAAGATCATGCTCTCTCTCACCGTGACAAAACGCCTTATTGCGAAAACTGGACCGATTCGATGGAGAAAGGATCTGGCCCTTTTACCAAGTGCTTACTGATAGAGTCTTTTAGAGCTTGCCATCTGTTTGAGCGCCCAGTCACCACTGGTGAAATGATGGCCGTTTTAGGCGCCATTGCCATCAATGCGCCATTCATATCAAAAGCGCTCTATGAGTTAGCAGGCAAGCATGCGCCAATGGCAGCCATGGCTCTTACCTTTGTCACGACCTCAATAATTGAGCAGCTCTTAAAAGATCCTAATGACACAGCAAGAGAACGACATGAAGCCCTAATGCTTGCTACCTTAGGTTTTTGCATCAACAACCAAGACAAACTCCTAAGCTATGGCGCCAAGATCATCGAGTTTGTACAAGACGCCTACAAAAAACTCCCAAACCAACAACTTAGAGCCGTCACAAACCATTCTTAAAGAGAGCCATTCTTAAAATGAGGTCTATAAAGTGCGCTCTCCCCCTCTATCGTCTATGATTAAAGTTCACTCTCCAATAGAAAGGACTCTTTTATGTCTTGGCGACCACTAGCGCTCTTAATCACAACCTTTTTAATGTTCAACCTCTCGCTCAGCTTTGCAAATGATGCAAACCCCATTCTTTGCAAGCAACGCTACGCCTTATGCTCGGCTGCGAAATGCATGCCCGATCCTCGAAACCCCAAACTTGCCATCTGTAATTGCGAAAACTTCGATGGCTACAGTGTGGGCTTAAAAAGCTGTGAGGCCCGTGCCCCCAAAATGGATGGTAAACTTGAAATGCTCACCTCCACGTTCTCCTTTCGAAACAAAATGGATCCGGTCATGAATTGTCCGGCTGGCACTTATTGGACCAACTGCATGGACGCACCCTGCACCAGCGATCCCACCAACCCGGATAAATCAATCTGCAGTTGTCCAATCGAGCAGTCTAAGAGCTCTTTAGTGACCTTTGGTGGCGATTGCCGTACGCATACCTGTGAAAACTATTTCTGGTCTGGTGCTCTTGATGCGTCTAACAGTTCCTTTCAAGAAACTCTAGCTAAAAAAATTGGGCTTGATTTAAATAAAGCGATTACTCAATGCCCAGCAAAAGGAGAAAACCATGAATAACTTAAGGCCTAAACAGGCGCAGGCTATACTGCGTGCTAAAGAAAACCGCGCCATACAACTTATCTCTTCACTCTTATTTTGCCTGATGCTTGCACTCTTTAGCATGCAAGCACTAGCCGCAGCAGAGAAAGCCATTGTCTGTAAACAAGCTTATGCCCTATGCTCTGCCGCAAAATGCATCCCCGATCCAAGAGATAGCACGCATGCCATCTGTAATTGTGACAACTATGATGGCTTAAGTGCTGGCACCGTTTCTTGTGATGCCCGAAAACCGTCCATTGATGATATGGGAGTCAATCATCTAGTCTCCACCTTTTCGTTTGAAAATGACGCTCTAGAAGGCATGACCTGCCCAAGTGGCAGCGTGTGGGCTAATTGTGTGAATGCGCCTTGCTCAGTGGATCCAACAGATCCCAAAAAATCGATTTGCAGCTGCCCCTTAGTTGATAAGGGTGAAACCTTAGTGTTTGGCGCAAAATGCAACAAACACACTTGTGACAATTACTACTGGTCAGCCGCTCTCACCTCTAGCCATAATTTCTTAGGCGATGCACTGGCAAAAGAAGCAGGAAAGCCCAAACCAACCTTTAAAATGTGCCAATAACCGTCTCTAGAGACACCTACCCAAATTATTCTGGGTAGGTGTCTCTTCTTTTTTTTTACTCTATTGAGATTGAGAGAGAAGCAAAGCTCGGAGCTCTGATTAAGTCAAAGCTTCGTTTATGCCCTGAGGGTGCATAATGAACTGGTTTGGGTATAGTTCCTGAAGAATCGACTCATAATATGAACCCCGCTCAAGGGAGGATTTTGAGTTCATTTTGGATTTAAATTGTAAGGGAAAAGCGCAGTGGATTGAGACAAAACTGATGATTCAAAATCATCGCAGTTTGTCGAGTGTCCATGAGCACTTTCCCGAGCAATTTTAATT
>JASBUC010000007.1 GCA_030148065.1 Legionellaceae bacterium
CGGGAAACGAGACTCGAACTCGCGACCCCAACCTTGGCAAGGTTGTGCTCTACCAACTGAGCTATTCCCGCTTAATAGATCGTACTAAAGTAACTAGAAAGTCCGCTTTTGGCACCTATCAAATTTAAAAGCCTCGAGAAAGTGCTCATGGACAGCAGTCCACTGCGCTCTTTCCTCGCATTTTAAATTCAATATGCACTCAAAATCGAACTTTTACCAAAACTTGGCATTACTGCCTTCGTTCTTAGTCTGCCGTACTAAAGTAACTAGAAACCTTGCTTTGGCGCTTATTCTAGGTCGATCTTTTTAATGCATTTGAGAGACGCGTTTGGCGGCCCTCATTCACCGCGCTATTGTACCGTCGCCGAGCGAACTGTCAACAAAAACCTACCTAAATTTTCCTCAATCATAGCCTTTGTGACGAAGTTCTTCTGACTACAAAGTAGTCTCTATCGACAAGGCTCCCAACAAGAACCCCGGTGGATGAGTCAATTTTGGTGCCTGCTGGGTTTAAAATGTAAATGAAAAGCGCAGCGTACATCAGTACGTGAGCACTTTCATGAGCATTTTAAACCCAGCAGGCGCCAAAAGTGGCCATCCCTAACTAGATGTATAGATCTATTCTTTGATTAATTCAGGCCAGGCAAGCCTTAGATACACAAACATCGACCATAATGTAAGGCAGGCTGCCACATAGATCATGATACAGCCAATTACGCCTATCCATGACTCGGAAGGGCGAAAAGCGATTAATAAAAAAAGTGCCGCCATTTGAATCAAGGTTTTTGCCTTACCAACAAAGCTCACGGCAATACTGGTTCGCTTGCCAAGTTCTGCCATCCATTCACGAAGCGCTGAGATGACAATTTCACGTCCGACAATAATGGCTGCAGGAATGGCAAGATAGGGAATGCTTCTCTCTCCAACGAGCAAAACCAAGGCGATCGAGACGGTTAATTTATCCGCAACAGGATCTAAAAAAGCGCCAAACTTCGACGTTTGCTGCAAACTTCTGGCTAAATACCCATCGAGCCAGTCAGTAATGGCGGCTAATAAAAAAACCCCGGCAGCAGCTTTATGGGCAAATGAAAAGGGAAGGTAAAAAACCAATACAAAAATTGGAATTAAGATAATTCGAAAACACGTTAAATAATTTGGTAAACCCATAGATCTTTGGCCATCGTCTCGATGATGCTTATGCTATCACTAAACTTTATGGGGGGGTAATTAAATATTCTTGCAACTCTGTCACGGTTTTAAAAACAAGAGACGCGCCTGCTTGTCGTAGACGCGCCTCTTCTGCGCTGTTTATAAAGTCCACCCCTAAGGCTTTGACGCCAGCAGCTCTTGCAGCTTCCATGTCACTGGGGCTGTCACCTATCATCACCGTCTTCTCTGCCGTTGCGCCGGCTTCAGCCATCAATTGCCGAATCCCTTCCGGATCAGGTTTAGACAAACACTCTGATGGGGTACGACTGGCAAAGAACAAAGGCTCTAGTGCCAATTGTTTTAAATCCCTGTCAAGCCCTGTTCTGCCTTTACAAGTCAAAATAGCAAGCTTAGCGCCATCTGCCTTCAAGCGATTAAGAAGTGTCTCCATGCCGACAAACAACCTGGCACGACTATCACTTTCATACAAATAATGATGATAAACTGAAATAAAAGACTCATACTCGGCCTCATTTAAATTCGGGTACAAGTAGCAAACCAAGCGTCGAATTTCCAACCCTAGGTGCTGACTGAGGATGGCAGGATCAAGCACCTTAAGATTTAAACGCTGAGCGGCTTTCTCAAACGCACGCAAAACCTGCCCCAGCCCATTGCTGATGGTGCCTTCCCAATCGAAAATTACTAAATCAAACCGTCTAGAGTGAGTCATTGTTGCATCCTAGCTTATCCAATATCGAGGTTAACTCCTTCGGTAATTCTGCCTCAAAGTGATGGTGTTTTGTGCCGTCATAAAAAGATAGGCTCCTTGCATGTAAGAATAGTCTATTTAGACCCAATGATTTAAACTTTTTATTGAGTTGCTTATCACCATACTTATCATCACCCACAATGGCATGCTCAATGTGCTTAGCATGTACCCGTATTTGATGGGTTCGGCCGGTTTCAGGAGAGGCTTCAACCAAACAACAATCTTGAAAGTTAGCCAGCAAACGAAAGGTGGTTTTAGCCGCATCCCCTTCCGGGTGGACTCGAACCAACCGCTCCCCGGCAATGTTTTGATTCTTTCTAAGAGCCACCTCGACCACGCGGCTCTTTTTGTGACTTTTCCAAGCCCCAGAAAGAAGCGCTAGATAGCGTTTATTAACTTGTTTGTCTCGCAGACATTGATGAATGCTCCGTAAGGCTTTTTTGGTTTTTGCACACACTAAGACCCCTGAAGTTTCTCGATCGAGACGATGTGCAAGCTCAAGCTGGGTGAGATTAGGGAACTGTACTCTTAGGGTTTCAATCGCCCCGCCACTTAAGCCACTGCCACCATGTACGGCTAACCCAGAAGGCTTATTGATCACTAAAAAAGCATCATTTTCAAAGACGACCTGTGGTTTGAAAGCGCTCTGCACCATTGGCATGCAGAGCTTGGTGGCGTCTTTTATAGGTGGCAGCCGTAGCACATCACCAGCCATAAGCTTATACTCTGGTTTAATACGTTTTTTATTAACACGAATCTCGCCTTTTCGAATTAAACGGTACAAATGAGACTTTGGAACATTTTTTGCCTTTGAAATCAAAAAATTATCAATCCTCTGCTCAGCTTCTGCAGCAGATATTTCATAAAATTCAACGGCTTTAAAAGTAAATTTCTCTGATTGCAATTTGCTGACCTTTGCTAGACTTGCTATTATTGGGGCACGTTGGCATAGAAATATGATTATTCTAAGCTCTGCCACGGTTAAAGCAAATGGGCTTATTTTAAGACTGGCCCAAATTTATGCAAGTAAAACAGAATTTTTTTAAACGAGCACAATATTTGGATGAATAAATTATAGAGACTGTCACCAAGGGTTTAGCAACTAACCACATTGTTCGGCAAACAGTAGATGACGACAAGACGTCACTTTAAGACTTCTGCTAAACGACGACACTTTTAATGCATTCATCATAAAAAAGATTAGAGATCTGGAAACCAAACAACGAACTAGTGAATAGAATTGGCATGAAGAGTAACCGTAAAATTGAACCGTTAAACGCCTTCACTACAGACATCGTATTGAGTGTATTGTTTCCTCAGCAAAGTCGGCAGTCTCGCAAAACACGTGTTTTGCAGGAGCTGATCGTATAAAACCGTCTATATCGAACGCGTTTCTGAGCTAGAGCCTTAAGGTTACGCGCGATGAGTTAGACAACGTTTCTTCTCTCTAACTTGGTATTGTGCCCACTATTATCAAGGGGTACTACTAATGGAAAGAATGTTAATCAATGCAACCCAACCGGAAGAAGTCCGAGTTGCGGTGGTCAGAGATAACCAATTATTTGACTTGGACATAGAAAAGCCATCCGATGTCAAGAAAAAAGCCAATATTTACAAGGGACGAATCACTCGTATTGAGCCTAGCCTTGAAGCGGCCTTTGTCGACTATGGCGCCAAGCGCCAGGGCTTCCTTCCTCTAAAGGAAATTTCACCCGAATATTTCAAGAAAACCAACAAACAAAACAATGATGAGAAACCTCACATCAAATCTCTTTTGAGTGAAGGCCAAGAATTGATGGTGCAGGTAGAAAAAGAAGAACGTGGCAACAAAGGTGCCGCGCTGACCACTTTTATCACCCTGGCCGGTTGTTATCTCGTGTTAATGCCAAACAACAGTGATGCCGGTGGGATCTCTCGCCGCATTGAGGGGCAGGACCGAGATGAAATTAAAAAAATCTTAAGCGATCTCGACATTCCTAGCGAAATGGGGCTAATTGTCCGCACAGCAGGCGTTGGCAAAGAAAGCGAAGAAGTTAGATGGGACTTGAATTTCTTAGTGAATCAATGGGCTGCAATTAAAAAAGCCTTTAAAAAGCAACCAGCACCCTTTCTAATTCACCAAGAAGGCGATGTGGTGATTCGCTCGATTCGAGACAATCTACGACGAACAGTAAAAGAGATCATCGTTGATTCAAGTGACGCCTACATCAAAGCTAAGCGTTTTATTGAGCAAGTGAAGCCTGACTTCTTAGAAAACGTCTTTCTCTACAATGACAATGTGCCATTATTCAGTCGCTACCAAATTGAGTCTCAAATTGAATCTGCTTACAAAAGAGAAGTAAGACTTCCCTCAGGTGGTTCTTTAGTAATTGATGCCACAGAAGCATTAATTTCCATTGATATTAACTCCGCAAAAGCCACTGGCGGCACAGACATTGAAACCACGGCCATCAACACCAACCTAGAGGCAGCAGAGGAAATAGCAAGACAACTAAGACTGCGAGATCTAGGTGGCCTGGTGGTCATTGATTTCATAGACATGTCTTCCATTCAAAACCAAAAGAAGGTTGAGAACGCGCTACGAGAAGCCTTAAAAGTTGACAGAGCCCGCACCCAAACCGGTCGAATTTCAAAATTTGGCCTACTTGAAATGTCAAGACAGCGCCTTCGTATGTCTCTGGGTGAAAATAATCAAGAAATTTGCCCTCACTGCCAAGGGCATGGCATGGTACGTAGCATCTACTCAAATGCTCTTTCACTCATTCGAGTGATTGAGGAAGAAGCCATTAAGCCGAATGTGGTAGAAGTCTGTGCCGAGCTGCCCATTCAAATTGCCACCTTCTTGTTAAATGAAAAGCGCGACATGATCATCAACATCGGCAAACAAAACAATGTTGAAATCATGATCTTGCCTAACCCTCACTTTGAGTTATCTCAGAGTGAAATTCAACATACCACCGGTGATAAAAAGCGAAAAAAGGCAAGTTATGACTTAATCACTGAGCCTGAGTTAAAAGTGCTTAAAAGTGATGAGCTGCCTAATAGGCAACCGGCACCTGCAATAAAAATGGAACAGCATCAAAGTCGTCATCCAGCCAGCAAGGAAAAGATTGACAGTCTTTTCATTCGTTTATGGCGAAGTCTGTTTGGTTCTGAAGAAGACAGTCGTGAAGCTCATAAGAATAAGAGTAACCATCGAGACAACCAAAATAGAAACCGCTCGCATCAAAACAGACGGCACCATCATAACCGCAATCAACAACGCCACCATCACAACCGCAAACGCCATCATGGACAAGGCGGTGGTAACAAATCGCAACACCAATCAAGAAATCAAGGTGGCTCACGCGGTAACCGTCAAGGTCAGAATCAAAATAACCAACAAGTGAAGAAAGAGAAAGCCTCCTCTGAATAAGCGTTACGACCCGCAGCTCCCTAAAGAGCTGTGGGTTCATAAAAGTAGCAGGGCAAACGCATGAATGGTTTTTTAGTGTCCAGTCTAGGCAAGGAACAACCTCTAAAAGATTTATTATCTTTATAAAGGTGTTTTCCGTTTCGAGGAGCGGAGTTTACAGTCAAGTAAATGAGCACCGCAAAAACAACTTTAACAACGAATGGACCAAAAAGACGTTCATGCGTTTGCCCTGATAAAAGTGGTAGAGAGCGCTAAAACCAGGTAACCTTAGAGTTATCCGCTCATTTCACGCTCAATTAATGTCTAATCGACTTTTTATCTTCATCGATGATCTAAACAGCCCCTCTTTCCTAACCGCTCTTCACCAAGAAGGTCAAGCACCTATTTTTAGCCAAAAAAGCCTTGAGGACCTATCACTCATGGATAAAGAGGCGTATGAGCAACAAATTATTGTCTTAACCAATAATCAAATCAGCGAGCATGCTCTTAGTTTACCAAGTTTAAAGTATGCTGATAAAACCATTCCTCATGCCCTAGAAGAGCGACTAATTAGCCCGATTGAATCGCTGCACTTTGCCCATTCCCCCAAGCCCATTTTTGACGGGCAGTATCTGGTTAAAGTCATTGAACTTAAAGTACTAAAAGAACTGTTAGCAGCCCTAAAAGAGAAAGGTCTTACCCCCACCTTTTTATCCAGTGGAAACACTAACGAGCCTCATTTTTGCAACATCGGTCAAGAACATGCCTACTTTAATGAAACAGATTGCTTGGGCACGCTGCCTAAGAGCCTCTTTAGCCAAACACTTAAAGCCCATCAAGACAGTGAGGTTCGCTGCTTTTCAGACAGCAACCCAAGACTCTTAGAGATCCTAGAGCAACATAAAAAAAGTAAGAAAGCGCATTTTAAAATTCCTTATTTGGAATATTTTTGCATCTCTTTTAAGGAAGATCGCAATCTAAACTTATTACAAGGCCCTTTTGAACCTAAAAAGGACCGAATGGCACAAGAAAAATGGACCAAACTTGCTCTCTTTAGCGTCATTGCCAGCTTCTCGCTGTGTCTAATCACCTTTTTCACCCAGTTTAGCCTCTTAAAATATCAAGATGGTCAACTGGATAAAAGCATTGCTAAAATTTACTTCCAACTCTTTCCTGAAGCGAAAGCCATTGTTAGCCCTAAGTTTAGAATACAGCAACTAATGAGAGAGCGCTTAGGCGCAAGCGGCGGCCAACAGGGCTTTCTAAGCTTGCTTGAAAAAGCAGCCCCTGCTCTCTACAAAAATGATGATGCCCGAGTTATTAATTTAAAATATCAGAATCAAATCATGCTTGTATCGCTAAAATTAAACTCTTTCGCCAAACTAAATGGACTAGTCAACCAGCTAAAAGCAGAAGGGATAAAAGTTGAACAAAAAAATGCAAACACCGTTGGCAAACAAATTAATGCCTTACTTGAGGTACAACAATGATAAAAGACTGGCTCAATTCACTTAGTAAACGTGATCGAATGGCTTTGAATGTCTGTGCCGCCTTCTGTGGCGTTTGCTTTCTTATCTTTTTTATTATTTCTCCGCTTTTATCGCAGTTTTCTCACCTCGAACAAGAAAACATTTATAAACGTAACCTGCTGGCTTGGATGGAAATGGCCAACAAACAACTCACTAAGCTTTCTACCAAAAAAGAAGGCTCACAAGATCTACCCTTATTAGAAGCCATCTCAAAAAGTATTCAAGACAATGAACTGCGAGAATTTCATCATGACATACAGCAAGATGTCAGCAGCCAAAAAGCCAAAGTACAATTTAAGCAACTTCCCTTTCCCTATTTAATTGTCTGGTTAACGGTTTTGGCTGAGAAATATCATATTGTGGTCGACAGCGTAGATCTCACCCCAGTGAAAGAAGGCGTGGTGCGCGCAGAACTAACGTTAGAAAAAAAAGTATGATAAAATGAGCTATTTTTAGTCAGGTTTTTTTGCTATGACCCAACTGCCAGAAGATGACAAGCCCACCCTGAAAGAGCGCCCCAATAAAACCCGGCTTAAAAAAGAAGCGCATGCACTCACCGAATTTAGCAAACGACTTGCTGAACTATCCTTGGCGCAAAGAGAACAGTTACACCTACCAGAGCCATTAGAGCGCGCGCTCGAGAACTTTATAAAAACTAAGAGCTTTGTTGCTAAAAAGCGGCATGGACAATATCTTGGCAAAGTCATGCGAGAGCTACCAGAGGAAGAACAGGCTCAAATTATAAAAAAAGCCGAACACTTTTTTAAAGAACAGCAAACCATGAGCTCTTCTTTTCATCAAGTTGAGCATTGGCGACACCGCTTACTCAATGAAGACGGAAATAAAGCACTGACCGAATTCATTGCAAACTACCCTGAAACCGATCGCCAACAACTTCGCCATTTAATTCAAAAAGCGAAGAAAGACTTAAGCACCAGCAATAATTTCGGAAATGGCAAACTCTTGTTTCGATTCTTAAGAGCGATCATCGAGTAGCCAAACGCATTTAAAAACAATCTCTGATGAAACGGATGTCAATTTCTTAGACTTTAACTATGACAACCACGAGTCTTTTAAAGTGCTAAGTCTCCCAGCCTAATTTTTCTCGTAGGGTTTGGTAGTAGTTATAAGACTTTGGGTGTAAGAGCTTTAGTTTGGTTGGATTTTTTCGAATGATGGTTTGCTGACCGGGTTTTATTAATTGTCGCTCATGACCGTCACATGAAATCCTTGGACTGTGCTCTGTTTTTGTTTTGATCCGAAGTGTAATTTCTGAGTGACTATCCACCACAATAGAACGAGAGTTTAAACTGTGGGGAAACATCGGAGAAATAGAAATGACATTCAGCTCTGGAGAAATGATTGGGCCACCAGCTGAGAGTGAGTACGCTGTTGAGCCCGTTGGTGTCGAAATAATTAACCCATCGGCATTGTGCTCACAGACAAATTCATTATTAATAAATAAATCAAACTGGATTAAGTGCGGCTCATCTCCTGGCATCAACACCACGTCGTTTAAAGCATCTCCTTGATAATAGGTATTGTGCTCATCCTTAATCTCAGCCTGCAATAAAAAGCGGTGATCTTCTACAAAGGACCCGTTTAAAACATCTGAAAATTGCGACTCAATTTCTTGTGGGCATATATCAGTTAAGAAGCCCAAGCGCCCGCGATTTACGCCTATTACAGGCAATGACACAGTAATTGCCATACGAGCAGCACTCAGTAAGCTGCCGTCTCCACCCACCACAACGATTAAATCACTTTTCGGATCCATTTTATCCCGTGTAAGCACTGGGATGTTTAAATCAGGAAAGAAGCTTGCCGTATCCTTATCAAGAAAGGTTGCTATTTTGTGTCGCACAAAAAAAGCATTGATCTTGTGCAGACTATCAATTACACCTTCACTGGCTCTGTGGGTGCGAGCATAAAAGATGATTCGCTTAAATGCGTGTTCCATCAATTTTAATCCTTTTTACGAAAGACAAGCCGAACCCAGCCATCTTTCTCCGTATTATCGACCAATTTAAATTTCTCTTGATAGGCATTAATAACAGCCTGACTTTGGCTCTCAAGAATACCAGAGAGCACCACCACGCCATCATCGTGGATAAGCTTATAAAAAACCTCTCTTAATTCAATGTTCGGACCTGCTAAAATATTCGCTAGTAAAATATCAGCTGGCGCCGGGGCAAACTCTTCAGGTAGAGAACACTCTTTGATACCAGCCTCAACCTCATTTCGCTTGGCATTTTGCATTGTGGAGAGTAGCGCTTGTTCATCTAAATCAGAGCAAAAAGCCTCTTTGGCACCCAGTTTTAAGGCACTAATTGCTAAAATACCTGAGCCACATCCATAATCAATGACGCGCTTACCTATCACGCTCTCTTCATCCAAATAGTCTAAGCACAACGCCGTTGTGGCGTGGGTGCCGCTACCAAAGGCAAGACCCGGATCCATAAACACCGTAATTTTACTTTCATCCGGTGGGCTTCTATGACTTGGGCAGATGCATAAATTTTTACCAAATAACATTGGCTCATAACCTACCTGCCAAGCCTTCTCCCAAGCCTCATCTTCTAATACTTCTTGTTTTACCTTAAATTCAGCTTCGCTTAACAAATCATAAGCTTGTTGGCAAAGCGTTTCTTTTTTATAGAGCGCAATCAGGCTTGATTGAGACCAAAGAGGGGCTTCTCCTGGCTTTGGCTCTAAAATCGGCTCATCCTTTGCATCCTGAAAGGTCACAGATAAGGCATCTAGCGCCATTAAATGCGGCTCCAGCGCTGTTGCTTGTGCCCGGTTTAACTCTTCAATAACCAACTGATACCACATAAAAACTCCATAAAACAAAGATCGAGATGCGAGATGCGAGATGCGAGATGCGAGATGCGAGATGCGAGATGCGACACGTTCACATCACTAACCCAGAGATGCAACAATTCATATTTTTGTTTTGTCTCGAATCTCGTTACTCGTATCTCGCATCTTTTATTCAGAGAGCATTCTCTCTAGATAATGAATGTTGGTTCCCCCTGCCTTAAAAGCGGCATCATTCATGATGTCTTTTTGCAAACTAATGTTTGTCTTAATGCCTTCGATGATTAACTCATCCAAAGCGTTTTTCATCCGAGCAATGGCAACGTCTCGACTGGGGCCATAAGCAATAATTTTGGCAATCATCGAATCATAGTTTGGTGGCACGGTGTAACTAGAATAAAGATGGGAGTCTACTCGGATCCCTGGGCCACTTGGTGGGTGATAGAGTGAAATTTTACCAGGACTTGGCATAAAGCTCTTTGGATCTTCTGCATTAATTCGGCACTCTATGGCGTGACCACTTAATGAAATAGACTCTTGTCCTACTGGAAGAGGTTCACCACTTGCCACCATAATTTGTGTCTTAATGATGTCGATGCCAGTAATCATTTCGGTCACAGGGTGCTCAACTTGCACACGGGTGTTCATCTCAATGAAATAAAACTCGCCTTTTTCATACAAAAATTCAAACGTTCCCGCTCCGCGATACTTCATTGCCTGACAGGCTTTTACCGTTTTTTCACCAATGGTTTGGCGAACCACGTTGCTAATACCAGGGGCCGGCGCTTCTTCCACAACTTTTTGGTGACGACGCTGCATGGAGCAATCTCGCTCACCCAAATGAATGGCTTCTCCTTTACCATCACCGATAACCTGCACTTCAATGTGACGCGGCGTCTCTAGAAACTTTTCCATGTAAACCACGTCATTGTTAAAGGCCGACTTTGCTTCACTTTTAGTTAAGGAAATGGCATTTAATAAATTTGCTTCAGTATGCACAACTCGCATGCCACGGCCACCACCGCCACCTGATGCTTTAATAATAACCGGGTAACCAATCTTAGAAGCCAGCAATAAGTTTCGCTCATCATCATCGGTTAAGGGGCCATCAGAGCCAGGCACACAAGGCACCCCACTCTCTTTCATCGCATTAATAGCAGACACCTTATCACCCATTAGCTCAATGGTTTGACTGTCTGGACCAATGAACGTAAAACCTGATTGTTCTACAACTTCTGCAAAATTGGCATTTTCAGCTAGAAACCCGTAGCCCGGATGAATGGCGTCCGCATCAGTGACTTCAGCGGCCGCAATAATGGCAGGAATGTTTAAATAACTCTGCTGAGCATTGGCAGGTCCTATGCACACCGTCTCATCTGCTAAACGCACATGCAATAAATCTTTATCGATGTCTGAGTGAACCGCAACGGTTTGAATTCCTAGCTCTTTGCAAGCTCTTAAAATTCTAAGCGCAATCTCTCCTCGATTTGCAATTACTATTTTCTTAAACATAGAAAGTCTCTTACTCGTAATCTATTCAATAACCACTAAGGGTTGATCAAATTCAACCGCTTCTGCATTGGCAACTAAGATTTCTTTTACTGTGCCAGCTTTATCAGATTCAATTTCATTAAACATCTTCATCGCTTCAACGATGCAAAGGGTGTCTCCAACATTCACTCGTTGACCAACCTTAACGAAAGGCTCCACATCCGGAGAAGAAGCAAGATACATGGTGCCCACCATAGGAGAACGAACAATGTGACCTTCCACCACAGGCGCTTTAGGTTCCGAAGACTCCTGAGATACACTGGTAGCCACCGCGGGCGTAGCAGCTGCCTGAGCAACTGGCACGTCAAAGGTTTGTGGACCAACCACTTTAGGGGTGGATGAATGGCGACTCACTCGTACCGACTCTTCACCTTCTTTTATCTCAATCTCATCAATGCCAGTTTCAACGATGAGCTCAATCAGTTTTCTAATTTTACGAATGTCCATAGTTATCTCTCTAAGTAATCAAGTAAAAATTGTAAGGCAAATTCATACCCCTTGTGACCCAAACCAACGATTGAACCAACCGCAATGTCACTGAAGTACGAATGTTTTCTAAACGGTTCGCGTTGATAAACATTGCTTATGTGTACCTCTACCATAGGTAGGTTAACCGCTAAAACAGCATCTCGCAGTGCAATTGAAGTATGAGAAAAAGCAGCAGGATTGAAGATTATACCCGCAACATCTCGACCTTTTGCCCCATGAATGAGCTCAATTAGCTCTGCTTCGCTATTAGATTGATGACAAAGGATAGTACTATATCCTGCCACATTGCGCAAATTTCCATTTATATCACTTAGCGTTTCTTGTCCATACAGCTCAGGCTCTCGTGTTCCTAGTAAGTTTAGGTTAGGCCCATGTAAAACAAGAATCTTAGCCATAAATTTGCCGACGTTTACGAACGATGGTGACATTTTCTATTATTTTAGCCGATTTGTAAAATAGTTTCACAACTCAAAGAAACACAATTAAGAAACACCTAGAGCAGATAATGAACAGCGCCTAGCGCAATAATGGATAGAAATATACCAATTAATGGACGGAACAGCAAAAGCCCTCTGGCATGCTTCACTCCAAATTGAGCCATCAACAGATAATCTGCCCGACGAGGTGCTTGGATCCAAGCATTCTTCTCTTCTGCTACACAAATGACTCGATTACGCTTAGTCAGATAGTATTTGGCTTTCTTACCCCAATATTCATTGCCATAATAAACAAGTAACTGCTCATTTTTTTTAATGTCTCGAGAGGCTTTCACCGTCACGAAGTTAAAGCCAAATAAAGAATGCCCTTGGTAAATACAATTGGGTAATAATATGTCTTTTTTCGGATCTTTTTTTGGATAAAACGGATCAACTTTAAACTCAGGCTTCTTGTCAGCATGGTTAATAAATCGAGTCAGATTCCCATAGAACTCAGCATCCACTCTCAATGAGAAAACAGGATTTCCTAACCACATAGTGAAGATGGGACTTCTCGGTTTTAATAATATTTCACCAGTATAAATCCCCAAGATCTCCCCTTTTTTAAGATCTCTGGTTGCAAAAGCACCATGCCCAACTGATGCACTTACATAACGGATAGCTATTGGTTCTTCTTGTGCCAAGCTTTTTAGAAAAATGTCTTTCTCACCGGTATATAATAGATCGGCATCAATGGACTCATTCAAATCCTCAAAGCGTACAACCTGATTAAAAATAAAATCATTGTAATACTGGAAGCGATCCTGCTTACTTATTTTCTGAATTAATTTCTCAAAGGACTCAATGTCCAGTCCTTGATTTTTTTTACTATTAGCCGTTGGAGCATATTGCACACTCGTTCGTTTCGCATTGAGAGGGTAATCATTCGCCGGTGCAACCTTGATTTGCTCTAAGTCCGTTGAATGGTAAATGAAAGAGGCCAAGATCTTCGCAGGCAACACAAACAGCTCTTCTCTACTTTGATAGAAAAATTCGGCTTTACCCTCATGAACCTGCACCGTCTCTTCATCTAGCAAAGGGTGTTCAAAACCATAAGCATCCCTGTTCGCTAAAAATAAGGGCGTCTTGACCACCTGCTCCTCATTGCCATTGAGGCTGAACTTAGTGACATTTTCGTTTGCATTAAGCGAAATAGTAACCGACTCAATTCCACCTTTGGCACTCTTATTTCTTAAAAGGAGTTCCATCTTAGTTTTAAAAAAATTAGTTATTGCTTCACTTTAAGCAATAATTTAATGAGATGCAAAGTTAGGCAGAGACGAATCCATTAACAAGGCTTTGACAGGCCTCTGGTTTAAAAGGTGTTCTTTAATAATCAAATCAATGTCTTCTTTACTTTGATAACGGTACCAGGTTCCTTCTGGATAGATAAGCAGGGAGGGCCCGAGCTTACAGCGTCCAAGACAGCCACTCTTGCTGACTCGAATTTTACCAGCACCGTGCAAATCAAGTGCTTTTAATTGCTCTTTTACATAACCCACCATCTCTTGTGCAACGCCGTTACCACTGCAACATTTCCCTTTTTCTTTCTGATTGACACAAAGGAACACATGATGTTGATAAAAAGGCTCCATACTCTACTCCCCAACAAAAAGGGTATTTTATCATGCTCTATTAAACTAACAAAAATCATTGAAACGCCTTTTTTTTTTGTTAACATTATTTCTTGCATTAAGTAGGGGGAAAACGATATGGGGCAACAAGGCAAAACCACTGCAATTAAATCACCAATGACTAAAACACAAATCATTTCCGCTTTGTCTGAAGCCACTGAACTGGATAAGAAAAAAGTCAATTTGGTGTTGGAAGAACTAGAAGGGTTAATTGAGCGCCATCTACGGCCTCGTGGTGCGGGACAATTTACGTTGCCTGGGCTTTTGAAAATTGTCAAAAGCACTAAGCCTGCCACTAAAGAGCGAAAAGGAATAAACCCCTTCACTGGTGAAGAAGCTATTTTTAAAGCCAAACCCGCGCGAAAAATTATAAAAGTAAAAGCTCTTAAAAAACTAAAAGATATGGTCTCTTAAAGAGACCACATCCCTTCAGTTATCAGCCTTTATCTTCTTCTTGGTAGGTCTCAACTTTTACTTTGAGCTTGTGTCCTGCTTTAAAGGTAACCACTCGTCTAGCAGAGACAGGAATGTCTTCACCAGTCTTAGGGTTACGCCCCGGACGAGAGCGTTTGTCTCGTAAGCAGAAATTTCCAAACCCAGAGAGCTTTACGTGGTGGCCAAGTTCTAGTGATTTACGGATCTCTTCAAAAAATGCATCCACCAACAACCTAGCCTCACTGCTATTTAGACCAACCTCTAAACACAACTTTTCAGCTAAACACGCTTTGGTTAATGCCGCCACAGTTATTCCCTCAATATGATGTTAAAATCATGTTCTAGCTTTTTCAGTATAGCATCAATAAATAAATTGACCTCATCATCGACCAATGTGCGATGTGGATGCTGCAAAACGACTGAAATTGCAATGCTCTTTTGCCCATCCGGGATCCCATCTCCTGTGTATAAATCAAAAATTTCACAGCTCTGAAAAAATGGTTCCGCTTGCTCTATTTCCTCTATCGCCCGGCTAAGCTCTACAAATTTGATTGATTTATCAACAATAAAGGATAGATCTCGCCTAATCAATGGGTATTTTGAGATTTTTTGAAATTTTGGCAAAACTCCGTCACAGAGAGCTGACTGTTCGATTTCGAATAAAAAGCATTTATGAGAAATGCCATGCTCTTTCAGGAGCTTTGGATGCAGAGCTCCTAAATATCCGACAGGCTTTCCTAAACAGTGCAGTTTGGCACTCTGGCCTGGGTGTAGGGCAGGATGAGAGCACGATCTAAATTCAAAGCGCGAAAGAAGCTCTTTCCCGATGATGGACTCAACGTCCCCCTTTAAGTCATAAAAATCAAACGACTCACCACCATGCCAACTTGCTGCGTGCTCGCCAACAAGCAGCCCTCCTAGCATTGGCAACTGTTTGAGTT
>JASBUC010000011.1 GCA_030148065.1 Legionellaceae bacterium
AGCCGAGGGACGTAGGGTTCAACCATGGATCCCTCGGACAAGCCGTGGGACGTAGGGTTCAACCATGGATCCCTCGGACAAGCCGTGGGACGTAGGGTTCAACCATGGATCCCTCGGACAAGCCGAGGGACGTAGGGTTCAACCATGGATCCCTCGGACAAGCCGTGGGACGTAGGGTTCAACCATGGATCCCTCGGACAAGCCGTGGGACATAGGGTTCAACCATGGATCCCTCGGACAAGCCGTGGGACGTAGGGTTCAACCATGGATCCCTCGGACAAGCCGAGGGACGTAGGGTCTCTCAGCTCTAACTCAATACGCTGACTCTTTATTGTCATTAAAAAAGGCAGCACTTACTTTGCCACGCAAAACGCGATACACCCAAGCGGTATAGGCAAGCACGATGGGCAAAAAAATCACGGTCGCTATGGTCATTACAAACAGGGTCATCTGAGAAGACGAGCTGTCCCATACCATTAAGCTCTCAGATGGGTGAGTGCTAGAAGGCAATATAAAAGGAAACATACTAAGCCCGACAGAGCTAATCACCCCAACAATCGATAAACTTGAAAAGACAAACGATAAAAGCTCTTTCTGCTGACTAAATGCTGCCATTAACGGCATGATAAGTCCTAGCAAGGGTGCAACTAATAACCATGGCATGCTTTGATAGTTCTGAAACCAAGCATGAGAGACGATGACCACCTCTTTATGAAGCGGGTTTGAGGCACCATCATGCGCCATGTTAGACATTAAAGAGTAGCCATCAATGCCTGTGTACAACCAAATTCCAAGTAGTGCGTAGAGTACGCTCATGACAATCGCTGCACGCTTACCCATTGCTTTTGCCTTATGAGACAGCGCCCCTTCTGTTTTTAATGACAGAAAGCTTGCCCCATGCATAAAAAGCATGCAGACACTTAATACCCCACACGCAAGCGCAAAGGGGTTTAAAAGCCCAAAGAAGCTGCCAGTGTAGTAAGAACGAAGGCTTGCATCAAAGTGAAACGGCACACCTTGTAAGACATTGCCAACCGCAACCCCGAAAATTAAACTCGGCACAAACCCTGAAACAAACAAAGCGCGATCCCAATTTGCCCGCCACTTTGGGCAATCCATTTTAGAGCGGTATTTAAAGCCAACCGGCCTTAAAATAAGCCCCAACAAAACCACCAACATGGCCAAATAAAAGCCAGAGAAGGACACATCATACAATGGTGGCCAGGCTGCAAAAATCGCCCCGCCGCCTAAAATAAACCACACCTGATTGCCTTCCCAGACAGGCCCTACTGTGTTTAACACAATTCGTCTGTCTTGATCCTCTCGCGAGCTAAACGGCAGGCACATTAATACACCCAAATCAAAGCCGTCCATCACCGCAAAACCAATTAAAAGCACGCCAAGCAGCGCCCA
Organism: Legionellaceae bacterium; assembly: GCA_030148065.1. Taxonomy (GTDB): domain Bacteria; phylum Pseudomonadota; class Gammaproteobacteria; order Legionellales; family Legionellaceae; genus JASBUC01. Next base: position 1,414 of record JASBUC010000011.1, read on the forward strand.
CCACAAAAATCGCAAACTCTCAAAATCAATCACCACCGTCTCCTCTTCCCCTCATTCAATTTACCCATGCAAGCCAAACCCCACATGACCACCCACCCCCATTCCAACCCAGGAAGGAAGTTTATATAACCGTAGGAGTGGTTGGCGGTACTAGAAAAAAAGTGTCCGAGCCAAGGAGGTCAAGGGCAGGACGCCCGTCTTTTTTTCTAGTGCCGTCAACCACTACTATCAACCTCTAAGCCTCAATAATCTTCATTCCTTCAGGCCCCAACTTTATGTATTTCACCATCAAATACACTTCCACAATGGCGAGTGCCGTGTAAAAAAGCGCAAAGGCCGCCAGGGACAATGAAATTGAACCAAGCCCAATGGTCGACGTTCCCATAAAAGTCGGCAATATGCCCTGCACCACCCACGGCTGCCGACCGTATTCTGCCACAAACCACCCAAGCTCTGCAGAGAGCCATGGAAGAGGCAGAGACCAAAACGCAAGGTGCAAAAACCACGGGGTGTTTAGTCGTCGTTTAGAGGCTAGATAAAAAGCTACGACAAACAAGAAAATAAAGAAAAAGCCACAAAAAACCATGATGCGAAAGCTCCAAAAAAGAGGTGCGACGTGCGGCTCTAGATCATGAGCGGCTTTGGCGATTTCAGACTCAGAGGCATCCACTACTTCATCGGTGTATTTTTTAAGAAGCAGCCCATGTCCTAAGTCTTTTTCATGCGCTCTAAATTCCGCTTTAGCGGCCTCATTGCTTGGGTCTTTTTGCAAGGTTTGCAACGCTGCATACGCTTTAATACCACTCTTAATGCGAGTCTTACCATCTTCGATTAACTCAGAAATGCCAGGCACTTCCGTATTAAACGAGCGCGTTGCAATGATGCCTAGCGCATAAGGCACTTCAATGGCAAAGCGCGTTGTTTGCTCTTTTTCATCCGGAAAACCAAACAGCGTTAAGCCCGCTGGTGCTTTTTCGGTGTGCCACATTGCTTCCATTGCCGCAAGCTTCATGTGTTGGTTTTCATTGGCGGTGTAGCCACTCTCATCACCTAAGACCACGACCGATAATGAGGCGGCCAAACCAAAGGAAGCGGCAACGGTCATTGAGCGCTTAGCAAACTCGGTGTTTCGACCACGAAGTAAAAAATAAGCACTGATTGCTAGGACAAAAATAGCGCCCGTGACGTAGCCTGCACTAATGGTGTGAACAAATTTTGCCTGGGCCACTGGGTTAAAGAGAACGTCATAAAAGCTTGAGACCTCCATGCGCATGCTTTCGAAATTAAAGTAACTTCCCACAGGGTTTTGCATCCAGCCATTGGCAATTAAGATCCAAAGTGCTGAGAAGTTAGTACCAAGTGCTAAACACCAGGTGGCCATTAAATGCTGTACTTTGCTCAAACGCTCCCAGCCAAAAAAGAAAAGACCCACAAAGGTTGCTTCTAAGAAGAAAGCCATCAAGCCTTCGATGGCCAGTGGCGCGCCAAAAATGTCACCAACATAGCGAGAATAATAGCCCCAGTTGGTACCAAACTGAAACTCCATGGTGATCCCAGTAGAGACCCCGAGCGCAAAGTTAATGCCAAACAACACCCCCCAATATTTCACCATCTTTTTCCAGATGGGATTGCCCGTCATCACATAAACCGTTTCCATAATTCCAAGTAGAATCGACAGCCCCAAGGTCAAAGGCACAAATAAAAAGTGATAGAGTGCGGTTAGCGCAAACTGTAGACGTGATAAATCAACGACGGTGGGATCAATGCTCATAAGATGAAGTCTCTTGTTGATAAGTTAAAGTATCTGAAGAAGTTGAAAACAAATGATTGGCTGCTTGCTCATTGCTAATGTGAACTTTTGTGTTCACAGAAAAGCAAACCGTCCATAGAAAATAAATTAGCAATCCTTTTAGCAACAGCGTTAACAAGATGTCTTTTTGTAATCGGCTCATGCGTAAAAAAGAATAAAATTTTTAAAGCAAAATTCTACGCCCATTCTAGATTTAAAACAAGTCAAATCGTTCCAATGTAAATCAGACTCATTCTTATTTAGAAAACTAAAATAGTGCTCGTCAGTCTTTTAGATTTTTAACTTAAATATGGGTATAATCCGCGCCACGAACTACTTTTCGGAGCGCACTATGAAAGTCGGCAACAATAATTTAAATACCGAACAAAGCTTAGAAGTCAATGGTCAGACCTTTCACTATTTTAGTCTTAAAAAGGCCGAAGAAACCCACTTCCCTGGCATTAGCCAACTCCCCTTTTCTCTTAAAGTGTTAATGGAAAACCTGCTGCGCTTCCAAGATGAGAAAACCGTCAATGAACAAGACGTCAAAGCCGTTGCCGATTGGTTAGAGAACAAAAAGAACCCCTATGAAATCGCCTATCGCCCAGCCCGAGTGTTAATGCAAGACTTTACTGGGGTGCCAGCAGTGGTTGATTTAGCAGCAATGCGCGCTGCAATGGAAAATTTAGAGGTCAGCCCTGATAAAATTAACCCACTTTCTCCTGTTAGTTTGGTCATTGATCACTCCGTACAAGTCGATAAGTCAGCCAGTGTGGATGCGCTTGATTTAAACACCAAGATTGAGATGAAGCGAAACGAAGAGCGCTATCAATTTTTACGCTGGGGACAAGAAGCCTTTGATAACTTTTCCGTTGTGCCACCAGGCACTGGTATTTGTCACCAAGTAAACCTTGAGTACCTTGCCAAAACGGTTTGGAACTCACGCTGTGATGATAAAGAGTATGCTTACCCAGATACCTTGGTTGGCACCGACTCTCACACCACGATGGTCAATGGCCTTGGCGTATTAGGCTGGGGGGTTGGCGGCATTGAGGCAGAAGCGGCCATGCTTGGACAACCCATCTCCATGCTCATACCTGAAGTGGTTGGGTTTAAACTCAGTGGCGAATTAAAAGAAGGCATTACCGCAACCGATCTTGTACTCACCATTACCCAAATGCTGCGTGAAAAAGGCGTGGTTGGCAAATTTGTTGAGTTCTATGGTCCTGGCTTAAAGCATTTGCCTTTAACCGATCGAGCCACCATCTCAAACATGGCCCCAGAGTACGGTGCCACCTGTGGTTTCTTCCCGATTGACAGTGAAACCATCAACTACATGCGTTTAACAGGTCGAGATGAGACCACCGTTGCCCTAACCGAGCAATACGCCAAAGCACAAGGCATGTGGCGAGACGATGACGCGCTCGATCCAGTCTTTACCGACACCCTAAACCTAGACATGAGTGAGGTGGTGCCATCTCTTGCAGGCCCTAAGAGACCGCAAGATAAAGTGACCCTAAACACGCTACCGATTGCCTTTGATAAAGCCTTAACGGACTTTGGAAAAAGTGAGAATAAAGATGAGAGCTTTGCGGTTGAAAACAAAGACTATCAATTACATCACGGTGACGTAGTCATTGCAGCCATTACCTCTTGTACCAATACGTCCAACCCAAGCGTACTGATGGCAGCAGGTCTGCTTGCCAAAGCCGCTGTTGAAAAAGGCTTAAGCTTAAAGCCTTGGGTGAAAGCATCCCTTGCCCCTGGCTCTAAAGTCGTCACAGACTACTTAAAGCACGCAGGCCTACAACCTTATCTTGATAAGCTTGGCTTTAACATTGTCGGCTATGGTTGCACCACTTGCATAGGAAACTCAGGCCCGCTTGAAGAAAACCTCTCTAAGACCATTCAAGAGCATGATGTGGTCACCTCATCTGTGCTCTCTGGTAACCGTAACTTTGAAGGGCGCGTACACCCCTTGGTCAAAACCAACTGGCTTGCCTCCCCGCCTTTAGTCGTCGCCTATGCCCTTGCTGGTAGCACCACCATAGATTTAGAAGTGGCGCCTCTAGGTACTGATAAAGACGGTAATGACGTGTTCTTAAAAGACATTTGGCCGAGCAACCTTGCCATCGCCAATGAAGTTGAGAAAGTCACCAGTGACATGTTTAGAAAAGAGTATGCCGATGTGTTTGCCGGCGATAAAGATTGGCAAGCCATTGAGGTCAATCTTGAGAAAACCTATCAATGGCAAGGGAGTTCAACCTACATTCAACACCCGCCCTTCTTCGAAGGTTTGACTCTGGAGACAACCCCTATTGAGCCAATTAAGAGTGCTAACATTCTAGCCTTACTTGGTGACAGTATTACCACCGATCACATCAGTCCTGCTGGTGCGATTAAGGCAGAAAGCCCTGCAGGTCATTACCTACAACAACATAAAGTCTTACCACAAGACTTTAACTCCTATGGTTCACGTCGAGGAAATCACGAAGTGATGATGCGCGGCACCTTTGCCAACATCCGAATTCGTAATGAAATGACCCCTGACATCGAAGGTGGCTTTACTCGTCACATCCCAAGCGATGAGACCATGCCCATCTTTGATGCTGCCATGAAATACGCTGATGAGAACACCCCTTTAGTGGTCATTGCTGGAAAAGAATATGGCACAGGCTCTTCGCGCGATTGGGCTGCAAAAGGAACTCGTCTACTTGGCGTCAAAGCGGTCATTGCTGAGAGTTATGAGCGAATTCACCGTTCAAACTTAATCGGCATGGGTGTCCTGCCTTTGCAGTTTTTAGAGGGTGATTCTAGAAAGTCGCTTGAGCTAAGTGGCGATGAAGTCATTTCGATTGACATCGATGAGGCACTAACACCACAGGCAACAATCCGCGTCCAGATTGAAGATAAGACTGGCAATCAGCGGGAACTCTCTGTGCTATGTCGCATCGATACCGCCAACGAACTTGCTTACTATAAAAACGGTGGCATTCTACACTATGTCCTTCGCCAACTAGCCAGCAAAGGCTAAGGCTTAAAGAGGCGGCGGAGCTCTTGATAAGAGTCCGCCGCTTTCTCTTCAATGATTTCTTGCTTATCATTCATTGATAAAAAAATCTTCGGCCCATATCGGCCGGTGGCCAAGGCTTTTTGCACCTCATTGGCAGGCCCTTGACTGGAGATAACCGAAGCACGAGCAGCCAATGGCGTGTTGGATAACGCAACATCTAATTTATGGGCTTTGCGCTTGAAGCCATAGCTGTGACTAAAAAAGCCATACGGCTTACTAAAGTGGGTAATTTTCTCTTTAACCGCCATGACTTCTGGCGCCGTTTGCTGAGCCAGCATGTCATCTATTGCCACTTTTAACTGGCTGAGTTTTTCAAAGTTTGAAATTGAACGGCTCACTTGCCTCTGTGTCTGACTTATAAACTGATCTAGATGATGATCTCGACAGCTCACTTTCAAGCCTTCTAACTGTAAAAGGCGCGTTCGAATGTCATTAATTAAAGAAACATTCTCAAGTGAGCCCATCGACTCACTCCCAAACGCATCACAGAGTGCTGCTTGCCGCAGCTTAGAAAGCTCTGCAACTAGTTGGGCATGACTGACCAAAAAACCCTCTTTAAAGAAAATTAAATCTTGCCAAAAGGCAGACAGCTCAAGCTCTGCTTGCTTGGAATGGAGAAAGCTCAAAAAACGATGATTATTGAACGCCTCTTTTTGTAGTTCCGCTCGACGATTAATAAGAAGCGAACACACCCTCGCAGCCATCTTGCTAAGTGGCCAGATATAGAGAGCGATGAACTGCTCAATCATTGAATCATTTAAACAACAAATTCTAAGGATTGTTTTATTTACTTCTTCGCGAAAAAGTTTATCATTAGAAACATCCAAGTTGTCAAAGAAACGAGCATTCTTGCGATTCCTTCCCTCATGACTTCGTTGCAACCAGTTATAAGCATACAAACCTAAAGGCACTGGTAGTTCATCGAGTCGCTTGCTGGTGATTTGATAATCTTCTTCTGCAAATTTAGTTTTTATCGAAGCAAAACACCAATTACCATCAATTTTTATCACACGATTTAGACCATCAAGGCCAACATTACCACTCTTAAAATCAATTTCTTGCACAAACATGGCCAAAAGAGACACCACACCCAGCCCTTTATAGCCGCCATGCAAAAATTGCGCTCTCGCAACAGAAGAAAGATCGCGAAAACCCGCCACCTTCTCAGATAAAAGGTAGTACTGATGAGGCACAACACTGGTGTCTTGTAGAATTCTACTCTTAGGTTGACAAGGGTAAATGAGCCTATAAAACTCTTGTGCCAGAAGCTCCCTCCTGGCAACCAGCAAATTACTGCAAGACTTTTTAAACCACAGTTTTTTGGGCGAGTCTTTTAGGGTTACCAGACTCATACTGTGCGAGCAGTTTTTCGTTAGTTTCTTCTGCAAAGACTGCTCTTTATATAAAAGAGCCTCTTTCAACTCTGGATAAGACATCAGAAAAAACTATCGAGCTGGCCTAGCTTGCGATGATGAGTCCATCGTAGGTTCCTGCACTTTGGGGAAAAACTGCTCCCAAACAGGCTGAATCAATCTCAAATTACCAAGCCTTAGTAGCTCCGTTAAGAAAGACACGATGGTTTCAGACACAGACGCATTGATTCGCAGCAAGCGCGCCTCTTGGGGAGAGATGTCTCTACCAGCACCACGACCTTCTACTTTATGGCTGATACTAAGCTCACTCAACACCTCACTGATACCACGGTCTAAACTCTGTAAGGCAGACGGATCTCTAAACTCATTGTGAACATGCACATCTGCTCTTGAGAGACTCTTCGCAACAATGTTAAAAAAAGATGGGCCGACAAAGCGGCGTTCTTGTTTTAATACCGCAGCTCTTGCTCTTGTATCATCTTGATCACGACGGCGGCCATTGGCTAAATCGCGAAGCACTCGTGTTTCGATGAGTGATAAATAAGAGCTTGTGGTCACTGAGACTTTTAACACATCAATCTCATCTTCAATCATTTTCGCAAAATGTAGAGCAAAAATACCTTCTACAATCAGGTAATCGGTCGGTTCAATGCGTTGCCATTTGTCACTGGCTGGGCGCTTATTGGCAGGAAACTCTAACTTTGGTTTTAGAACTGTTTCACCATTGCACAGCCTCTGTAAATGACTCTTAAACCAATTAAAAACAATCATCTCAGGTCGATCAAAATTGGTGTTTTCACGAAAGTGAGAAAGCACAGCCTCCTGTGCGGATAACTCGGGGTGATCTAGATAGTATTGTTCGGGAACGTTTCTTTGGTAATTTCGAGGGATCTCTTTAAAGTAATCATCCATTGAGATTAAATTACAGCTAAAACCTGCCTTCTGAATCTCTGCTCGCAACTTGTTTGCAAGCGTGGTTTTACCAGAGGCTGAGCCACCAGCAATAAAAATAATTTTTTTCATTATGATTTAACCTTTCTTTGTATGTTGCTCCTCCCTTAGCATTAATGTATTGTCCCAAGAATACCTTAAGCGCTCTCACCTGCTGCCATGTCTCTGATTAACTCTTTACAACGCTCCAATGCTTGATGTGAGACTTCCTTTTTTTCATCATCTAAAATTTGACCACCCAACTCTTTTTTCAACGCTTTTAAAGAGTCAACCATTAAAGAAAAACGCTCACTGTCAACGCCACTGCAGCCACTTAACTGCATAAAGAGGGTTAAGCCTTTGCAGTTTAAGCTTCCCATGTGGTGAATGTTAAAAGTGCCAGGCTCTGTTGCTTGTGCCAAGCTAAATAAAATGGGGCCACGACCATTTTTATCTTGAAAGCGATGAAAAATTTTCATTTCGCCAAAGCGCAACCCTTGGCTTAACAAGGCCTGCAGCAAATCATAACCACCAAAAAACTTTCCTTTTGGGGCCATTAAGTGAAACACCGCCAACGGCTGGTTCGCACAGGTTTGCTTGGCGCGACTCTCTGAAGAAGCAGCCTCATCAAGCGGCCCCAAGCTGTCAGTTTTTCGCTCACTGACATCAGTCTCATCGATTTTTCGTTTTTTAGACACGCTTTCTTCTTCAAAGAGTTTGTCTACGTTGCCCACAGCTGGTGGCACCTCACTAAACTGCAGGGCCGCTTCTTGTCTTTTATTCTTAAATGAGGCCACAATTCCTACAAGAATTAAGGCGCCTAAGCCGCTTAAAATAATCGTTGTTGTTAGATCCACTCTGATCTCCTCTTTATTCTGCTAACTCAACAGCCTTTTCAACATCTACTGACACAATTCTAGAAACACCCGGTTCGTTCATTGTGACCCCAGATAAGTGGGATGCTAGCGCCATGGTCAGTTTGTTATGGGTAATAAAAATAAATTGTACTTGACTCGACATTTCTTTGACCAACTGACAATAGCGAGATACGTTGGCATCATCTAAGGGCGCATCCACCTCATCGAGCATACAAAAAGGCGATGGGTTTAATTGGAAAATTGAAAACACCAAAGCCACCGCCGTCATGGCTTTCTCCCCACCAGAGAGCAAATGAATGGTGCTGTTTCGTTTGCCTGGTGGCTGAGCAATGACGGACACGCCAGTCTCTAACAGATCGTCACTGTCACATATGAGCTCAGCACGCCCCCCACCAAAGAGTCTTGGGAACAAACTCTTAAACTCACTGTTGACCAAATCAAAGGTTTCTTTAAAGCGCTGCTTACTTTCTTTGTCGATTTTAGAAATGGCAACTTCTAAGGTCTCTAAAGCTTTTTCTAAATCCGCGCACTGCTCATCAAGGTAGGTCTTACGAACCGACTCTTCTTGATGCTCTTCAATGGCCGCTAAATTAACCGCACCTAAGCGCTGAATTTTACCTTTAACATGCGTAAGCGCCTCACTGACAGCTTGCTCGCTCTCATTCGCATCCAAACCGTCTAAAGAACTCTTTAAATCGTCTTCGTCAAGGGATAAGTCTTCAAAGATGGTCTGTAGCCGAACCAATTCTGATTGTCGATCAAGTTTAATCGCACCAATCTTCTTTTCTATCCCTGAGACAAGCTCACGCTGAGTGCTGATTTCTTTTTCAATTATCGACACTTTTTCTTTCTTGCCATCGAGCTCTATTTTTAATTTTTTTAGCCGCTCTTCAAGCTCAAGGTGCTGATTAGTCTCTTCTTTTAAAGCCGTTTCTTTGGCTTGTAATTCCTCATCACTTAAAGCCTTTAATGCAAGCTCAATCTCTTCTTGCTTATTGCTGGCCTTTTGCAGACGCTCTTTTTCTTTTTCCAAGCTCTGCAAGATGAGCCGTCTCTCTTGTCGTTTGCTATTTAATGCCAAACTTTTATCGTTCAGATCTCTTTGAATCTCTGAGAGCGCTTGCCGAGTCTCAAGCAGCTTTTGAGAGAGGTTTTCGCGCTCAGCCGTGAGGGTCTCTTTTTGACTGCTTAAGCGCTCTGTGTCTTTAATGGCTTTTTGCCAGTTATCACGGGAGCTCTGAAGGGTTTCTTTATGAGAGATCAGTGTTTTACTCAAGCCCTCGATTTCTTCATCTATGCGATCTTTTCGCTTCTTAAATTGGCTTAAACGCTCCTTGTACAAGTTAACTTGGCCCGCGAGAGAGCGATGATTTAATTCAAGCTGCTTTAATTCATGCTCTTTTTTCTCTTTTTCTTGCTGTTTTAAAACCAGCAATTCATCCTGTTGTTCGACGTTGGCTTTCAAAGCCTGCAAGACGCTTTCTGCTTCCTCGCACTCTTGGCCGACTTGCGTCAAAAGCTTTTCGCGTGCTAGAACGCTCTCTTGTGCTTTTTCTTTACCAGGAAACTTGATAAGACCACGCGATAGAATAATGCCCTCTTTGGTGACAATGAGCTCACGCGCACTAAGCGTTGGTAATAGGCTTTTGGCATGCTCTAAATCCTCAGCAATTAAGATGTGAGCGGCGATGGTATTAAGATACGGAAGTTTGGTCTCAACAACGCTCGCAAGCGACTCCTTTTTAAGCTCTATTTGAGGAAAATTCTCATCCGACCACATCATTGAAAGTGGCAAAGAAATGGCGCCGTCTAAATCAATGCTCTCAAACGACTGTTCGCTTAGATAAACGCCACTTAAAAGCGTGTCAAACACCGCATCTGCGGCCACTTCATACCCACTTTGCACCTTGATAAGCTCAGCCACTCGAGCCGCTTTTTCTAAATGTCGCTGCTTTAACCAACCACCTACGGCCTGGTTTTGTTTGCCAAGGGATGCTTCTTGTAGAGCTTGCAGGGAGGCAAGACGTGCGTTCATCGAGGAGAGCTCGCTTCGTTTTTTATCGACCTCAGAGAGCATTTGTTGCTTGGCTTGCTTTTCAGCCTTGAGGCCTTTCTCTGCGTCTTTAATGCTTGTTTCAAGATCGGCTTTTTGAGCGCTTTGCTCGGCCATTTCCTTTTCAAGCTTCTCTTGCTCTTTCTCTAATTCACTAAAAGTAAGCGTTGTTTTTTCATTACCAAGCTTTTTAATTCGAAGCTCTGTGTCATTAATGCTTTGCTCTAAATGCTGAACTCTTGCTTGCTCACGGTGCGCGTCATTTGAGGCCCGGTTTAAGTCCTGATTGAATTGGTCCCAATGTCTCTGGGCGCTGGCTTGTTCCTTCTCAGCAAGCGAAAGCTTCTCTTCTCTTGCTTTTTTCTCATCTAATAGACGAGCGTGGGTTGGCTCAAGTTCTTTTATATCACTCTCAAGCGTTCTGTCTTTGCAGCTCTGTTCTTCTATGTGATGAGAGTACTCTTTGAGGGCAAAGGAGCACTCATCTCTGTCAACTTCTAACTGTTTTCGTGTGTTTTTAAGACCAGCAAGACCCTCTTCTTGTTTGGCAAGCTCACGACCTTTTTGATAAAACTCTGCTTGCACCGAGCTGTGGTACTCTTCATCGGTCACTAAAAACGACTTTTCTTCTTCAAGCGTGCTTAGCTTGGCAGTTAACGCCGTCTGTCCTTCCAACAAGGCTTGTTCATTGCCCTTTAGTGCTTGTTCACTGCCGGTTAAGGAGGCTTGATATTTTTTTATACGAATTAAAGCAAGTTTCTCTGTTAAGCTGTGATCTTCTTCTTTCAGCGTTTGATAACGCCTTGCAACAGAGGCTTGTCTTGAGAGTTTATCAAGTTGTTTTGTGAGCTCTTCTCGGATGTCATTGATTCGCTCTAGATTTTCTCGGGTGTGTTTGATTCGGTTTTCCGTTTCACGACGGCGCTCTTTGTATTTAGAGATGCCGGCGGCTTCCTCTAAAAAGCCTCGTAAGTCTTCGGGTCTTGCCTCAACCACTTCTGAGACCATTCCCTGAGAGATAATTGAGTAACTTCTTGGCCCTAAGCCCGTGCCTAGAAAAATGTCGACAATGTCTTTACGCCGACAGCGAGTGTTATTGAGGTAATATTTTGAGCTGCCATCACGAGTGACCAAGCGTTTAATCGCAATTTCGCTGTAAGAGGCATATTCCCCTAAGAGCTTACCTGCGTTGTTTTCAAAGACCAGTTCAACAGAGGCCTGCCCCAATGGGCGCCTGGTACTTGAGCCATTAAAGATGACATCGGCCATTGACTCACCACGCAAGTGCTTAACAGACGACTCACCCATTACCCAACGTACGGCGTCAATGATGTTTGACTTACCACAACCATTGGGCCCCACTACCGCCACTAATTCACTGGGAAACTCAACACTGGTTGGGTCGACAAAAGACTTAAATCCAACTAACTTTAGTTTTTTTAAGCGCATTAATAGAGTAATCAATTACAGGAAAGTAATCATTTTAACTCAAAGTCTAGCAATGGGCGAGCACCAAAATATACTCGTCCTACCTCTCGGTTGGAAGATTTATACTCAAAATCCTTAAACATAATGCGACAAACACCTGACATTATTCACCCTTCGTATAAAGTGGATACTTTTTGCTCACTAAGATTGTTTTTTTGCTCATTATTAAGGTTTCCTTAAGGTTTGCAAGCGATAGTGGGTGACCGACTAATTGACAGGCACGTCTGACTTAGAAAAGAGAGTAAAGAAGCTAATGCCCTATCCAAACAGACAGGTACTTGTTCCGTATGAACTTGCGTACTTTATGCTCGCAGGTGCCGGAAAGCTGGCAATTAATAGCCTATCCCCCTATCTTAGCTTCAATCTCTTTCAGACGAGCGATTACACCCGTGGTTATAATCCCAATGACGGTGTCTCGACACACGCACAATCACAAGGTGATTTGTATGATCAACTATCATTAATGTCTCAGAGTGATGCTTTCGAGCACAGCAACACTTACACCGACCCTGTCACACACACTGTCCCAGATACTGACACCGTCACCGACACTATTATTCACGCCATCTACCACAACGAGAACAGCACGATGCATGAAACCAACCCATTCCAAGTTGCACTGCCGACATATGATGACACTTCTTCGGAAAACAGCGATAACGATTCAAATATTTTTTGGGACGGCGTTAACTTTTCAAACATTTTTTGGGACGGCGTTAACTGGCTGTTTGGTGATGACCCGCAAGGCAACGGCGAGAATTCTGATGCAAACAATTCATACTATGAGTACTTTAGCGGCCCCTGGTCTTTTCGAAGCAAAGTAATCCTTGCATTGGGGGCAGCGTCTGCCGCCCTAGTGGTTGGCGGCATTGCCTACCGGCTTTTAAACGGTAACATTAATTACCAAAGCAGCAGTAACGTGGTTAATCTCCATTTCGATGGTCAATCTCTAAAAATTGACAACGGAAAGGTGAGCTTGCAACCAAGCAAACCAAACGTCCCCAAAGAAAACAAGGTGAATGTTAAAGACTGCGCAGAGCCTGATCTGGAAACAGGTCTAATCAGTAGGGGTCCATCAAACCCAACGACAGAGCTAAGCACAAATCTTACGCCTGAAACACAGCCGATAAGCGCATCTCCTGCAACGACTAAGGCGTTCCAAGTGCAACCAAGCTTCTGGACAAAGCCAGAAGGCTCAAACGATGCCTTTGCAAGTTTTGAACTACTACAACATGCGGTCAATGAATGTTTAAAAGAGGAGCCCTATCAAGATGAGGAGCAACGACTCTTTTTTGAGGACAAACAGGGGATTTTGAATGATCCTAATGCCTCTCCTAAGGCAAAAGAGCGCGCCCTCGTTGCCTTCTTTAATAACCTCAGTGCGCTAGGCGATGACTTAAGAAACACATTCTTTGAGCACATTGAAAATGACAATGACGCAATGGGTTACGCACTTAAGCACTTAGAAACAAACGCTGAGCTACACGCACGAAAAGCCCGGCTCCTCGGCAACCCATAAAGCCAGGCCTCAACCCTGACTCTTATGGGTAGGCAGCAATATCAATGGTCTGCAAACGCACGCTTTTTAATTGCCCATCCCGTCTTATTTTTAAATTAACCCGTTGGCCAACTTTGAGCTCAGAAAGCACGTTGTACAAATCATCATAATCTTCCACGGGATGGCCATTGACCCCAACAATCACATCACCAAGGTGAACTCGCCCCTGATTGGTTTGATAGGTTGCGCGAAGCCCTGCTTTTTCAGCCGGGGTACCCCTCAGGATCCGATGAATCAACACCCCTTTATTCACCCCTAGTTGGCGACTAAGCTGAGGGTTCATCTGTTGAAAGCCGATGCCTGCCAAAATCACCCGGCCGTGTCGAATGATTTGCTGCACAATGCGATTAACATCATCAGCAGGTACCGCAAAGCCAATGCCATTTGAACCACCTGTTTTGGTAAAAATAATGGTGTTTAAGCCAATGAGTTCACCGTCTGAATTTAGCAATGGCCCACCTGAATTTCCTGGGTTGATGGCAGCATCGGTTTGAATCATATCGCGTATGCTAACCCCACCAAAGCCGGGTACTTCTCGCCCAAGTGCTGAAATCACGCCCACACTTAGACTGTGACTCAAACCAAAGGGGTTCCCGATGGCGAGTGCTTTCTGCCCGACCATCAGCGCTCTTATGTTAGCAATCTTTAGACCATCAAAGGTCTCAAGTTTGGCAAGGGCCGCCTTTTCACGCACTCTCAATACGGCAATGTCTTTACGAGGCTCTCCTCCGACAAATTCTGCTGGCACACTCACTTCCCCAATGGTCACCATTAAATTTTTAGCCCCATCCACCACGTGATAATTCGTAACAATAAAGCCTTCTTTGTTCCAAACTACGCCACTGCCCATGCCGCTGGATAAATTAGTGATTTCATAATTATTATTTAAGACTTTCTGATAGCGGCTGACAAAGACCACATTCGGCTGCGCCTTTTGAAAGACAGCAATGGTATTTCGCTCATTTGGCAGCAATTTTTGATAAGCATTGGCAAAGGCGCTGTTAGAAAAAAAACATAAAATGCAAGATAGCCATAAAATCACTCGTTCCATCCATTCCCCCTTCAGCCAAACCGTTAAAGTTTTAGTGTCAAAGATTGTGACAATTTGCTATAATTTTTTAATTATTCTCTTCATTGAACGATTATGGTCGCTAACATTCGAAACATCGCAATTATTGCCCACGTCGACCATGGTAAAACTACCATGGTTGATAAACTTCTACAACAAACCAACACCCTTAATGAGCGCCAAGACGTCGCCGATCGGGTGATGGATTCAAACGATTTAGAAAAGGAACGTGGTATCACCATCTTGGCTAAAAACACAGCCGTTGAATGGAACAATTACCGTATTAACATCGTTGACACCCCAGGACACGCCGACTTTGGCGGGGAAGTTGAGCGCATTCTGTCGATGGTTGATTCGGTGTTGCTACTGGTTGATGCCGTTGAAGGCCCGATGCCACAGACTCGCTTTGTGACCCAAAAGGCCTTCGAGCAAGGACTGAACCCGATTGTGGTCATTAATAAAGTGGACCGTGATGGCGCACGCCCCGATTGGGCTGTTGATCAAGTCTTTGATTTATTTGACCGCCTCGGTGGCACCGATGAACAACTTGATTTTCCGATTGTCTATGCAAGCAGCCTACAAGGGTATGCAACCCTAGATTTAGACACCCCGTCTGAGTCGATGGAACCACTACTACAAACCATCGTTGAGCAAGTCTCCCCACCCGACGTCGACATCGACGGCCCCTTGCAATTACAAGTTAGCTCCTTGGATTATTCTTCCTACGTTGGTACCATCGGCATTGGCCGAATTACACGCGGTCGCCTAGCACCAAAAACACCGGTGAGCGTGGTCGATGCCAATGGTAAGATTCGCTCAGGCCGAGTGCTGCAAATTTTGGGCTTCAAAGGACTCGAGCGAGTGGAAGTAGAGAGCGCTACCGCCGGTGACATTATTGCCTTTACAGGCGTTGAGCCCCTCTACATTTCTGATACGCTTTGTACCCCAAAAGAAGAAGAAGCCCTGCCAGCTCTAAAAGTTGATGAGCCAACCATTAGCATGACTTTCCAGGTCAATGATTCCCCGTTTGCTGGTCGCGAAGGCAAGTACGTTACCAGCCGAAAATTAAAAGAGCGTCTGCAAACTGAGCTTTTACACAACGTTGCTTTAAGAGTAGAAGAAACAGAACACCCCGATAAACTGAAAGTGTCCGGCCGAGGCGAGCTGCACTTATCCATTTTAATTGAAACCATGAGACGCGAAGGCTATGAGCTTGCCATCAGTCGTCCTGAAGTAATCGTTAAAGACATTGATGGTGAACAGTGCGAGCCTTATGAGGCGGTTACCTTAGATGTGGATGAAGAGCATCAGGGCAAAATCATGGAGCAACTTGGTGAGCGAAAAGGTGAACTAAAAGACATGATTAGCGATGGCAAAGGGCGCTGCCGACTCGATTATGTCATTGCCACCCGAGGGTTAATCGGCTTTCACTCAGAGTTTTTAACTCTAACCTCAGGCTCTGGGCTTTTCTATCACGTCTTTTCACACTATGGCCCTATGCAAGCAGGCATTGCTAATGAGCGAAAAAATGGGGTGTTGATTGCCAACTGTTCTGGCGCTTCACGTGCCTTTGCTTTATTTAATTTGCAAAACCGAGGCAAGCTCTTTGTTAGCCCACAAACGGACTGCTATGAAGGCATGGTGGTTGGCATACACGTTCGCGATAATGACTTAACCGTTAATGTTACCAAAGAAAAACAATTAACCAACGTGCGAGCCTCAGGCTCTGATGAAAACATCATTCTAACGCCGGCGCTTAATTATTCACTAGAGGACGCGCTAGAATTTATTAATGACGATGAGTTAGTGGAAGTCACTCCGCAAACCATCCGGATTCGTAAAAAGTTTCTTCTGGAACATGAGCGCAAGAAAGCATCGCGGGAGAAAGGCGAGTAAATAAACGGGAGAGCAATGAAGCAAAATTTAGGGATTTATGGCGCGCTGCTGGCGGTTGTTTTTTTTTGGAGCTCCGCCTTTGTTGGCATTCGTTATGCCTTGACTGACTTTCACCCTGGAGCGCTTGCGCTGCTTCGCTTTGCAGTCGCCTCACTCTGCATGCTCTGTCTCTATGTAAGCCTTAAAACGCGCAGACGACCTAGCCTTAAGGAATTGCTTGCCATGCTAAGCTTAGGGGTGGTAGGCATAGGTATTTACAATCTTGCTCTTAATTTTGGTGAGCAAACGGTCAATGCGGCCATTGCAAGCTTTATCATCAGCCTGATTCCGGTGGTGACCACGGTCCTTGCCATCTACTTGCTAAAAGAGCCCTTTAATTGGCAAATTATTGTCGGTTCTTTAATAAGCCTCTCAGGATTAGTCTTAATGGGTGGCAGTGAGCTCCTGCAGGCAAAACTGGGCATGGGTTTTTTACTAGTCTGCCTGGCAACCTTTAGTGGGGCACTCTATACCACTCTGCAGCGCCTGCTGCTAAGCACCTTTCACCCAATCGAGGTCACCGCTTTTGTGATGTGGGGTGGCACCCTCTGCTTTCTAGTCTTTACCCCTGAGCTTATAAGCGATCTAAAAACAGCGCATCTTGCTACCACCTTAACTACCATTTATCTAGGCGTCTTCCCTGCAGCCATAGCCTATGCTGCCTGGAGCTTCCTACTCTCCAAAATGAAAGCCAGCGATGCCGCACTGTATTTGTATTTACTACCACTGGTCTCAACCCTATTAGCCTTTCTATTTCTGCACGAAGTACCAAACACTATCTCGCTAGTAGGCGGTTTAATTGCATTGTGCGGGGCGCTATACACTCATAGTAGAGTTAAAGGACTAGGAGCTGTTTGAGTGACTGCTCATTGGCGAAATTGAGCCGGTTTTTTCGGTGTCAGTTGAGGCGCATTGGCGCCTAATTTCTTGATACTCTTCCTTCAGCCGTCTCATCGTTCTGGTTGAAGACTCATTCCCCCTGTCCCTTGATAAAGCTCTTTCTAATCTTTCTACCTCATCATCTGATGTATCTGCTGAACTCGTAGATCTTTTAGAATCCATTGAAGACAGTCTATCTGTTACACCACTATCTGGTGAGCCAGGCGAGCGTGTGGGCATTTCTCTATCAACAATGCTTTTTATGGCTAGGCGTCTTTCTGCATTAGGGATTGCATGAACCGAGTCTTTAATCTCTCGCGCTCTTCTTGCTCCCCCTTGTAGTCGACGAGTCAGATTATTGAGCGTATTCATCCTATTTTCAAGCGCTTCTAAGAGCATCACCTCTTCACGAAAATTATTTAGTTCTACTCTACTGTTGTCTAATGAACTCTCTTTTAATTTAGCTTTTCTTTCAGTTGTGTACAGAATACTATCCTCTTTTTTATCAAAGCTAAGTCTATGGTAACGCCTGGCTAGCACCTGAAATTCATCTTTTATTTCTTGTTTCTCAACCTTTTCTCGAAATTTATCTAGTATTGTATCCGCATCTTGGGGTTTTTTAGATTTCATTATCTCCAAGTGCTTTCTCTGCAAATAGGCTTCTGGTGATTCACCCGTTTGAATCTTAACAGTAAGCTTGAGAAAACGCTGACTTAGATCGTCAAAAGATTGTTCAGTTTGCTCACGAATTTTAGTATGCCGATCGGCGACAGTATTACTAAATTTTTTTAACTGTTCTTGCCGAGTTTCAGGGGAAGCTGCCACTATTGAGCATGCTGCAGCAACAATAGGACTCTCCCTCAAAATGTCATTTTGTTGATAGTGAAGTTCACGGTACTGCTCTGCAAGCCTTTGAAAATTTTCTTGCTCTTCATTTAAGGTTTGAAGATCTTTTCTAAATTCTGCTAATTGTTCTGCACGTTCTTCAACGGGAGAATTCGCTATCTGCTGTCTTTTAAAAGCAATTAGCCTCTCTAGTTTGATTGTCGTTAACTCCTGCCCATCAAACATTGTAAACTTCATGTTTCCCTCGCTGGCAATTGCTTGCAATTTTTCTTGTTTTTCACGATCAAAAAGTCCGAATGTTACTTGACGATATTCATTTGCTAACTCATCAAAGGCTCTCAGAGTCTCTTGAAGTGCTTCATGCCTGTCGTGTGCTTTCTGTACTAAATTGACTCTTTCTTCTGATGGTCCATTTAGGAACACTAGTGTTTTTTGCATAATCAAGTCACTGCGCTCTTCAACACTATCAAGCCTTTCAATCATAGTAGTTAGAGCAAGCTGATCATTTGTACTTAACTTTTCAAACGTCTCGATGTGGTTAAGATACTCTTCTGCTTGTTCAATCGAAATCCGAGTAGCTGGATCGGCTGTCACCGTTGATTTTATAAGCTGTTTAAAGAGTATGCCCTTATTGTTTTGAAACACTTCTGAGTCAAAGTCTGACTCAATAAACGTTGTGCGATCAAACAGAAAGTTATCATCACAGCCAGTCATAAATTGATAGAGGTCTTTACCAAACATGTAGGCATGTGCTTTATCAATATCAAAAATCGCATTTCTACCTATTGTCTCAGGAGGTTGATTCTCGGGTGAGAAAGCACTGTCCCCCCCCACGCTGATATCGAAAACACCAGGAGAAGTTTGCTTTTTGAAAGATTTTAAATCAGCAAGCTTCAGTTTTCCTTCTCTGTTCCTCAGCCAATTGCCATTTTTTGCATCTTGAAAAACAGCACCTTGTTCACTCGTTTTCTTAAAAATAGCGGCCATTTGTAAAAAGGTCTCTAATGTTTGCTTCTGTACAACTGAGACTGTTTGCTCTTTCCTTTGTTTGATTTCATCTTTAAGAGAGCCTTCCATTAGAGGCATTGATTCAAACAAAAATACTTCCCCTAAATCATCATCAACACTTTTAAACAGGTGATCTTCATAATCCCTATCAACAAAATACTCAGCAAGCGGTCCTTTAGCGAGTTCTTTTTGATAGCTACTTGATCCCAAAGTTCTTACGGAATTAACTCTTAAAAGAAAAGGCGCTTGCCCATCTGCTCCCCCTTTGCACATGGTGGAATTTGCACGAACTGGCAAACGCTTTAGTTTATGCTGATGAATGAACTTGTTTACTTCATGACTGGAAGGCTGCTGTTCATACATAAGCCATTCCAGTAGCTCTTTCTTATTCGCAGCATTCATTAACTTCAGCTCAGTTTGATGAGAAGACTCCATTGCTATTGACGTTGACAGAGTTTGACGCTCACTGATTAATTGATCTTTTAAGGCTTCTCTTATTTCCTGATACCTAAAGGCATCCCCCAACAACCAGCCTTGATATTCTGAATCTAGCTGGTTAATTGATTCATCCATATTCTGAAGAATTTCAAGCTTTTGTAACGGACCCTTTTCCGAATTATAAATTAAGATTGTGTCATTGAGTGCATTGAAGAGATTCATAGCAGTGGCAACAAATATTTCAGCATTTGTATGATTTAAGGCAAGGATCCTTGAACTCGCCTGCAATTCGTTGAGTTTCTGTTCTGTGATTTGCTCTAAATCCCCCGGTCTTTCAGTAATAGCCTCCCTTAACTCGGTAGGTCTTTCAGAGACCTCTGATGCATTTTCACTGGTAGAGAGACCTTTGTCATTTTGGGGCACGCTAACACCTAAAGGTTGGACTTGAATTCTTACTTTAAGTGTAGGATATATTTATATTTATTGCTTTTTATTGAGACTGTTTGCTTAAATCGCACTCAGATAAAGGCGTTCATAGTCTGCTAGGGTTAATGCTCGGGGGTTTGTAATCGTTGAGGGATCGGCAAGTGCCTGTCTTGCAATAAGTGCAGCATCTTCTTTCAGGGCCCCTAGCTCTGCTAGCCCCTTTGGTAGCTCTAAGCGTTGGTAGAGGGCTAAAAGCCAATTAATAAGTGCTTGAAGGCTTCTTTCTTCTAACCCAAGATAATTACATAGTCGATTGATTTTATTGCTAATTTTGGGCTCATTAAAACGTAAGACCGTCGGCATAAAGAGTGCGTTTAATAAACCATGAGAGAGGTTATAGCGCGCCCCTACCGGGTGTGAGAGGCCATGAACCGCACCTAAACCTTTTTGAAAGGCAGTAGCCCCCATAATTGCGGCTGCCATCAAATGGCTTCGAGCATCAAGGTTTTGCCCATCTGCGGTAGCAATTTCAAGATTTTCTGCAATTAATCGCATGCCTTCTATGGCAATGCCATCGGCCATTGGGTGATATCCTGGGGCGCAATAGGCTTCTAGGCAATGGGCAAAGGCATCGAGTGCGGTATAGGCGGTTAAGGCTTTAGGCACAGATAAAGTAAGCCTTGGATCAGCAATCACTAAGCTTGGCTGCATCTTTGGGTGAAAAATAATAAACTTATTTTGCTCAGCCGTATTTTTAATTACCGCAGCACGCCCAACTTCAGCACCAGTGCCAGAGGTGGTTGGGATGGCAATGATTGAGGGGATGTTATCATTAGCCCGCAAATAATTATCCCCTTCGTCAATAAAATCCCATAAAGGCCTGCACTGCTTCCCCATTAAGGCAATGGTCTTAGCAGTATCGAGTGCCGAACCTCCACCGATTGCAATCACCCCATCTGCCTGACTCTCACGAAAACAACGCACACCGTCTTCAATGCTCTCGCCCGTTGGGTTGGGAATAATGCCTTGAAAGATTGTCAGCGCTTCTACCTCTGCTCGTAATTGCACAAGCATTTCTTGTATTGTGCTGTTATTTAATAAAAAGGGATCAATCACCAGCAGTGGTCGTTTAAAGCCTTGGTGCTGAACGCTTTTTGCAAGCTCTGAGAGCTTGCCTGTCCCAAATAAAATCTCGACAGGGTAATGCCAGTTTCCTTCCATCATAGCTCTTCCTTATAGAGTAACGAGTCGCTTTATCAATGCAGAGAAGTGGCATTCTGAGGAGGGATGAGTATAATTTAAGAAAAAACGCCTATTACTTATGCCAAAACTGCTAACCATCATAAGTCTTACCCTGCTGCTCACTGCTTGTGGGGGCTCACAAATGCTCTACAGTGAACATTATAATCAAACCGCCGCTCACATTGATAAATCGTTTAATCACTATTATTGGTAGTTTAAGCTTTTAAAGTAGTAGGGTGTCCTAGACCAGCAACAGAGCGCACCCACGGTTTGTTCTTGCGAACATTAGATGGAAGACTCTTTAACTTTGCGTAAGCGTCCGTTTTGCTCTTAAAAGGGCCAAGTACCGCCACATACCAAGACTTGCCTTTATTTTGCGTCTTAAAAAACACAACCTGCTTTTGTAAATTTCTCTGATAGACGTAGGTTTTAACCGAATCTAAGGTACTAGCACCAACGAGTTGCACGGCATAACCACCCGGTTTTCTAGCCTTAGGCAGTGACTTGGCAAATTTGGGTTGAGCAACGGGTGCTTTTTTCACAGTGTTTGTGGACGCCTCTTCCTTTTGTGCTGGCACTTTTTGTACCTTGGCTACCAGTCTAGGTTTACTAAGACTTGGCGAGGGTAAAACCACCACCTTATCAATTAGAGCCGTTGGCGGCTCGGCAATCAAACTGCTTCTGGTTGCCTCAATGGCGGCCTGCTCTTCTTCTTTGGAAGGGGTTGGGACAGCTATGGTTTCATGAGTCTTTGACGTCATTGCCGTCGGAGTGAAGTAACTCCTATTCTTTTGAGGAAAAGGATGCAACTGTTCATGTATCGACTCATCCTGCAGACTTTGACCGGTGCCTGTTAGCTCAGCTCTTTTCTCTAAGTGTTTTTGATGCGAACGCTCAAACTCTTCTTTCACACTGTCAAAGTTAATAGGTTTTGCCTCTTGACTTGAGAAAATGTTGGTCGAAATTGATTTTTTTTGATAAATGAGCGGACGTTCTTTGCCTGAAAAATGGTTAACCATAATAAGCACTAACAGCAATCCCCCGATTGCCCCTAACCACTTACGATTAAGCTTAAAGCCAGGCGCTTCTGGTTCAAACTTCTCACTGAATTTACGATTTAACAACGCCCGACAATTAGTTTGAATGTAGGCAATGTTATCATCTGAGCGAGCGCGTACCCCCTCAAGCTCGTCATCCTTTAAAGATAGCTCAGAAATTTCACCCTTAACGTGGGAATAACAGTGATTGAGATAGAGTTTGATGTCATCCACTTTCAAAGGAGCGAGTTCCAAAACATGAGATTGGCAACTAGCTTCACGAGTCGACATATCACGTACTTTTGCTTTCAGCCGCTGAAAGCCGAGTAAGAAGAAATGGAGGTAGCCCTCATTATCAGAGCTTAAATTAATTAAAGCAGAAATGGTGGCAAGATTGTCTTCGGTTAGTTGATCGGCATCGTCAATAATAAACAAGAGATGACGCTTTAATTCCTGTGATCGCTGATGAAGGCTCTCGAGCTTCTCTTTCATGGCGTGGCCATTGACCGAACAATGCAGCGCCTTGCCAATTAAACGAATGAGCTCATTGTTTTCCATTGCCAGGGCGTCACTTGGCAGCACAACTTTTTCGATTTCGTCAGGTAAGGTCTCAATTAAGAGAGAAATGAACGTGCTTTTGCCTGAGCCTCGTTTGGCACTCATGACCATTAAAACATTGCTAAAGAGTACCAAATGCTCGATTAATTGAGTTTGATTTTGCCAGCCGTTAAAAAAGACAGGGCTCATGTTAGATGTCTCAAACAAATCCCCGGATATCCCTAAAGATTGCAAAGCATCTTGACTTAACGGCTTTAAGGTCTCGAGACTCATTTCATCCTCAATAAGCAGAACTTCAAAATTTGCCTAAACTCAAAACAGCAATGCTGTGTGGCATTGACTATTAATCTTCGTTATAAATGTACTTAATGATGTTATTGGCAACCGCTTTAACTGTTAGCTTATCGGTTTCAAAACTAACATCGGCTAATTCTTCATACAAAGGTTCACGCTCCTCACCCAAAGAAACGAGCCTTTCTTCTAAATTATCTGTTTGTAAGAGAGGTCTTTTAGTGTCTCTTTTGGTGCGCTCAAATTGCTGCTCCAACGAGGTCTTAAGGTAGATAACGGTTCCTCTGGCTGCAAGCACTGCCCTGTTTTCGGGTGCAGTAACCACGCCCCCGCCAGTTGCGAGAACAATGTTGCTTTTTTGGGTTAGCTCATCGATGACTTTTATCTCTCGATTACGAAACCCTTCCTCGCCTTCAATGTCATAGATCCAGGAAATGTCGGCCCCGGCACGTTGCTCAATCACCTCATCAGAGTCAAAGAACTCCAACTTCAACTCTTTAGCCAAAGTACGGCCGATTGTGCTTTTTCCAGCGCCCATTGGCCCAACAAGAAATATATTGTGTACTCTAACGATGCTCATCTGCTTACTTGTACCCTTAAGTGTTTGTCGTAAACGAATGCCGAATAATTTTCGGCGTGATAAAAATTAATAATTCTTCATGCTTAATAATGTTACGTTTGTTTCGAAATAACATTCCCAATACAGGGATGTTACCAAGAAACGGGATCCTAACAATTGCTCTTGTTTTATCAAGCTTGTAAATACCCCCTAAAACCAATGTCTGGCCATTATTAACCAATACATTGGTCTCTATCTGCTTGGTCAGAATAGCCGGTACGCCATTAAATCGCTGGGCACTCGCTGTATCTTGATTCACTATTAAATCAAGGATAACGCGATTATCCGGCGTAATTTGAGGCGTTACCTTCAAGCTTAAGACCGCTTTTTTAAAGGAGACCGAGGTCGCACCACTCGACGTTGCCTCCTGGTAAGGAATTTCCTCACCAGACTCGATGGTTGCGGCCTGTTGATTACCAGTAATCAGTCTTGGACTCGAAATCACTTCTCCTCGTCCTTCCGTCTCTAAGGCTGACAGCTCCAAATCCAAGAGTGTGCCATCCCCGAGTTTTGCCAGTGCCAAACCAATAGAGGCTGCATTTCCAGTCGTCACTGGTGCAATCGCATCAAAGTTCAACCGTTCTGCTAAAGGCACTGCCGAGGGAATCGTCCCTCCTGCAATTTTATTCGCACCTTCTAAGGTACCTGACATGTGGCTTGCATTGGAAACACCAAAGCGAATGCCTATGTCGTCCTCAAAGTCTTTATTAACCGTCACCACTCGCGCTTCAATTAAGACTTGTTTAACCGGCACGTCCAGCTTTTTAATTAAGTTCTTAATCTCATCTAACTGCACACCAGTATCCTGCAACCACAAAGCATTAGTCCTAGTGTCCACAGTGACGCTACCACGGCTCGATAACAAGCGAGTATTCTCACTTTTTAATAATTCGGCAACGTCCGCAGCCTTTGCATAATTTATATGCATTAATTTAGAAAGTAAAGGCGCAAGTTCTTTGCTTTGCTCATCTGCCTCCATTTCTTGCTTTTCTCTCTCAGCAATCTCACTAACCGGCGCAATTAAAATCACTTCGCCCATTTTTCGCTCACCAAGACCTTTGGTCTTTAGAATGATATTGAGCGCTTGATCCCAAGGAACATCATTAAGCCTTAGAGTAATACTGCCTTTGACTGAGTCACTAACCACCATATTTTTACCGGTGAACTCTGCTAACAGTTGTAAAACCGAACGAATTTTAATGTTTTGGAAGTTAAGAGCAATGCGTTTACCTGAGTAAACCTTTTTCTTAAGCTTCTGCTTAGCCACTTCTTCTTGGCTTAAAGGGAATACTTCTACAAAAAATCGATTATTGACTTGGTAAGTAAACTGACCAAAGTTCCCCTTGGTCTTTATCACAAACTTTGTATTTTTTGCGTATTGATATACCTCTACTGTACGAGCCGGTGTGTGAAAATCAGACACATCTAGTGTTCTTAAATACTTAGGATCAATGCCTGAATTTAAAATCTTTAAGGTTATTTTATTGTCACTTTGTGAGACATCAACGTTAATGTCATCCTTACTGAGTTTTAAGACTAACTTACCAGCGTTATGGCCAGCCCCTCTAAAATCAACATCTAAAATCTTGTTATCACCCTGATCTAATTTATGGGTAAAATAGCGTCTCTTCGGCTGGTACAGCCTTTGTTCAACTTTATTTGAAATATTGACATAAAATTTGTTACCCACCTTTTCGGTATTATAAGTAATGGCACGGGCCAAGGAAAAGACGGCACGAACACGGTTATTAGCAGACAGCAGAGTGTATTTTTTCATGGCACCCAGATCAATAAGTTTGTTCCTTTCGGACGCTGGCAAGCCATCTTGTACGCCCATGAAATCAAAAATAAGATTTGCAGGGGATTTCATTAAAAAGTTTTTAGGTGTTTCAGAAAGTGATTCTTTGAATTGAAATTCTATACGAAGTTTACTATCTGGCAATGGTAATATCTTTAGGCCAACGAGCTGATTATTTGCTCCCGTCGCTAAACTCAACCCGCTTAGAAAAGTAGCTAAAATAATGAGGCATGTCCTTACTAATTTCGGCAACATTATCAACAAAACTCCATGTTCTATTTTAATTTCAATTCAATATTCTTTTTTTGCCATCGACCATTAACGCGTATGGATTCAACTAAGGTTAATGTCTTAGGGGTGATCTTGACCACTCTACCATAATTCTGTCCCATATACTGCCCAATTGTCACTTTAAACACTTGCTCTTTGGGCGTGCGAATCAATGCCCAGTGATGAACACCACGACTAAGCGTGCCAACAAATGATAAGCCATCTATCGGGAATTCTTCCAATGGTTGCTTCTTTCGATTTAAATCAGGGGCACTCATATCCTTCGCCTGGCGTTTTCCTTTGGCCGAAAAAGGATCTCGTCGCTTAAGCTTATTAGGGTATTTAAAACTGGCTGTCTTTTTAAAGTCAGGTATCGGCTCAATGGTTCGCCCAGGCCTCTTGGAAACACTTTCAATAAACTGATGAAGATCCGAATCTTGATCGGCGCCACAAGCAACCAACATTAGACTCAGTAAACCACATATAAAACCGTGCTTAAGTTTCATTCTTTTTCCATCTATACGCTACTAAAGCCTTGGTAACGATAAATCTTTGCTGTGATGTTCATAATAAGCTTTTTGTCGCCTTCATCAATTACCGGTTCCTTTGCTTTTGCTAATGACTTATCTTCAGGAATCACAATTGAAAAGTCATGCAGTGTTACAATACGACCAAGGGATGCCACTCTGCTAATGAAGTTTGCTAATTGATGATAGTTACCTGTGACCTTTATTTTAATTGGTAACTCAACATAAAAGTCGTGCTCTACTTCATGTAGAGGATCAAAGAGCAAAAACTTCAATCCGCTTTGCACCCCTGTTTGTGAGATGTCTTCTAAAAGATTGGGAACCTCTGTCTTACTTGGCAATTGACGCAAGAGTTCACCAAATCGCTCTTTCATTTCAGACAATTGTCTTCGATAAAGTGGTAAGTTGGCCGCTTGCTGCTGTTTCATCTCAAGCTGGCCTCTTAATTCAATCTCTTTATCCTTTAACCTTTGCCAATCTTCAAGTTGCAACTTAAAACTAAAAAAATAAGCGCCAACAAACACCAATATTGCCAGAACAAAGACACTTATGCCTTTATAGAGAGCCGGCCAACTTGCAATGGTATCAAACGTTAATTCATTTAAATTTAGATCTCTCATAAGTTCATCTGCATTGAATGTTTTGATTTCAAAATTGCTTTAAGCCTAAACTCGTCAAAAATTAGAGTTTTTCGGTTTCGAGTAAATTCTTTGACCTCTTTAATCTCTTCAAGTCTTGGTTGATGAAGCCAATAATTAGATTCAATGTTTCTCATTAGCTGAGACACTTCCGTATTTGAATCAGATTGCCCTGTCAAAGACACTTCATCCCCCTGCCGTGTGATTTTTGTAAAATGCACCCCTTTTGGTAGTATTTTGATTATCTCATCAAAAAAATGAACCAACATGGGGCGATTTTCTTGCAGCTGCTGAATAATATTCATTCTGGCAATCAAGGCATCTTTTACTTTCTTCAACCGTTGAATTTCTTTAATTTGCCGATCATAACGGGCAATTTCATCCGTCAAAATTTGATTGCGCTGTCGCTGGCCATCTATTTTATTCTCAAGTAATAAATAAGTACCTATGACAATTACAAAGGCAATGCCTAAACCAATAGCCATACTCAGTATAAAGTTTTTTTTCTGCCTCTCTCTTAATTCTTCACGCCAAGGTAGAAGATTAATTAGTATCATTTAATCTCCTTGAAACTTTCTAAGGGCCAAACCACAAACAGTCATCAGTGAGGCCGAATCTTGATTCACCCTGTCTGGGTCAACTTTGCTACCAAATGTCATGTTGAGCGTAGGGGTAGCAAGTAACACTGGCGTATCTAAATCTTGCTCAACCATCGACACTAACCCCTCTATTTGACAGCCCGCTCCTGCTAGTACCAGCATATCAATCACTGAATAGGAGGTTGTAGAATAAAAATACTGAAGCACTCGCTTTATTTGCAATACAATCATATCAAGATAATTTGATAAAACAGAACTGTTGTAATCGTCTGGTAAATTATTGCTTAATTTAGCATCCAGAGCTTCTTCAATGGTTAATCCATAGAAACGAGCAATCTCCTCAGTTAGCTGGCGACCACCAAATTCTTCTTCTTGGGTAAAAACAACTTGAAGATCATCTAACACTGTTAACTGACTTCGAAACTCTCCGATGTCTAAAATGGCAATAATTTTGTCTTGCCCTTGATTTAAAAGCTTGTGTTCAAATTGTTGGCAGGCACGCTGAACTGCATACGACTCAACTTCAACGATTTTCGTCTCCAAGCCGCATTGATTTAACAGGTTGACCCGAATATTGACATTTTCCGCCCGAGAAGCAACGACTAGCACATCATTAAAGCCAGGCTTTTTTTCAGCCGGGCCTAAAACTTGAAAATCGATTGAAACGTCTTCGATGGCAAATGGAATGTATTTATCTGCCTCAAGGACAACCAGCTCTTCTTCTTCTTGACTTGAGACGCCTTCCTCAAGCTGAATGACTTTGGATATAATGGAAGAGTCAGAGACGCAAACTACGGCTTGTTTGGCCTTACAACCCGAGGTATGAATGGCTTCTTTTAGTGCATTAACAATAGCATCTTCATCTTTAAAGTTTTTGCCTTGCACGGCATTGTCTGGCAAAGCAACTCGTGCGTAAGCTTCGACACAGTAATCGTCCCCCTGACGACTAAGCTCGAGCACTCTCACAGCCGAGGTACCTATCTCCACTCCGACCAAAGATTGTTTTTTTTTAAACAGGAGATCTAGCACCTAGGATCCTTTCCATAAATTCCATCCAAATCATTCTATACCAATTGTAGAGAAAGATGCAAAGCTGCCGCCTCAGAGATCTATAACTCAAAATACTTGAAACGGCGCGTTTATCGTGTTTTCTAATCGGCCTGACGAACGATCAAAACATCCCCTTTTGCCGTGTTTAAAATAGCATTGGCAGTAGAGCCTAAAATCCGGGCAAAACCGTGACGACTGTGGCTTCCAACCACTATTAAATCAGCCCCGATCTTCTGAGCGAGCTCTGTGACTTCATGCTTGATAGAGCCTTGCTCTAAATGCATGTGCTCTTCATCTAGCTCTAAATCTTTCTGGACTTTACCCAACGCTTGTTTGGCTTGCTTGTTAATTTCTTCTTCAACGTCAGCAAATCCAACAAAACCAGGATAGGCATAAGTCGGTACTGGTTCAATGACATGAACCACATGCAACTCAGCGCCGTACTGCTTCGCAATTTCATTGGCCTTTTGACAAACCTTTAGACTAACTTCGTCAAAGTCCACAGCAAATAATATTTTTTGATACATAGCAATTCACTCCTTGATTAATCTCAATTCAATTAAGTCATTCAGGGCAAACGCATGAATGCGTTTGCTCTGTTAATACATTGCATTCCCAGGCACTCTTGGATAAGGGATAACATCTCGCACATTGGCAAGCCCTGTGACATAACTAATCATGCGCTCTAGACCTAACCCAAAGCCTGCGTGAGGGACAGTGCCATACCTACGAAGATCTCGGTACCATTGATACATTTCTTTCTCAACCTGACACTCATCCATTCTTCTGTCTAATACTTGCAAGCGCTCTTCCCGCTGACTACCCCCAATGATTTCACCAATGCCGGGTGCCAACACATCCATCGCCGCTACTGTTTTTTCATCATCATTGAGTCTCATGTAAAAACCCTTAATGTCTTTAGGATAATCGGTGATGACCACGGGACACTTGCACAACTCTTCTGATAAATACCGTTCGTGTTCAGACTGCAGATCCACCCCCCACTCTACTGGAAACTCAAAACTGCGCTTGGCTTGTTTTAACTTTTCAATCGCCAGAGAGTAAGACATGACCTCAAACGCTGATTTTTCCATCGCTTGTAGTCGGCTTAAACAAGTTTTATCAATAAACTGGTTGAAAAAGGCAAGATCATCTTCACAATTTTCCAATACCATTTTTACCAAACGCTTTAGCATTTGTTCTGCCAAACCGATAATGTCATTTAAATCAGCAAAAGCAAGCTCAGGCTCCACCATCCAAAATTCCGCTAAGTGGCGTGAGGTGTGTGAATTTTCAGCTCTGAACGTTGGGCCAAAGGTATAAACTTTGCTCATCGCCATACAGTAGGCTTCAACGTTTAATTGACCGGAAACGGTTAAAAAAGTCTCTCGACCAAAAAAGTCCTTGCTAAAATCAACGTTATTTTGCTCGGTTTTGGGTACATTTAATAAATCTAAGGTGCTCACTCTGAATAAATCACCAGCACCCTCGCAGTCATTTGAAGTGATAATCGGGGTGTGCACCCAAAAATAACCTTGCTCATGAAAGAATTGATGGATGGCTTGAGAGAGAACGTGTCGTACTCGTGTGACCGCACTGATGGTATTGGTGCGAACTCTTAGGTGTGAGACTTCTCGCAAATACTCAAGCGTATGACGCTTTGCTTGAATGGGGTAGGTATCTGGGTTTTCGACCCAGCCCACCACACACACGCTTGTTGCTTGAATTTCATAGGTTTGGCCTTTGCCTTGTGAGGCAACCAAGTTCCCTGTGACCTCGACAGAACAACCGGCGGTTAATTTTAGAACGTCTGTCTGATAATTTTCTAGAGACTCTGGAATCACTGCTTGAATGGCATTAAAACAACTGCCATCGTGTACCTGTAAGAATGAAATACCAGCTTTAGAATCTCGCCTGGTTTTTACCCACCCTTGAATGGTCACCATACTGCTTTCTTCTACCGCACCTGAAAGTAATGACTTAATTGAGTTGCTCACTAAAAACACCTTCTGCTACACTCGAACTTAATTTTTGAGAGTATATACCCAAACTAGATGAAAATGCACCGATCCCTTCTAGTCTCTTTAAGCTTACTGCCTCTAATTGGCTTTAGTGCTGATGAGGCGATGACTGATTTAAGACTCTTCTCCCCTTTTGCGGCCGCCCCATTTCAAGTCACCACCAAGGTTAAAAAGCAAGTTGAGGGCGAGTGCGTTGCTCATTCTAGCGACAATCCGCAAGAGCGAGCCTATCGCTGCCAGAGTGAGGAAAAGACTTTTCAGACTTGTTTTGCCAGAAAGTACGGCGAAGACAGTCGATTAATTTGCGTGAACTCCCCTTGGCAAGCCACTATTACAGAGCTGCAACTAAGTCTGCCACTGCCCAAAATTGAGAATAAAGCGCTTGATATGTCTCGCGCCACCCCTTGGGCATTAGAGCTTAATGACAACGTTCTTTGCCGACGAACTCATCAACAAACCCGTGGCGAGTACGTGTGCAATGACGGCTCAAGCCTGAGCCTTCCGGTTTATCGCTGTGCACCCACCTGGACCATCGCCCGCAAAGACCCTCTAACTCAACAACAAGACCACGTCAAAATCGCCCGCGCATGGTTTTAGAATTACAAAGAAGTGCCACTCTCTCTCATAGGAAAAATTCTAACGCAACTCAAATATCACTCAAGGCAGCAAAAGGATCCCGAACTACAAAGAAGTGCCACTCTCTACCACATAAGAATGGCTCTAACGCAACTCAAACCTCGCTCAAGGGAGGATTTTGCTGCCTATTGGATTTAAATTATGAGAAGGAAGCGCAGTGGACTGCCGTCCATGAGCACTCATTCGAGAAATTTAAATTCAATAGGCAGCAAAAGGATCCCGAACTACAAAGAAGTGCCACTCTCTCTAAACAAGAGGGCTCCTGCGGTCCAGCCATACTGCCGCCTGGACGGTAAAATCAACTCTGTCTTATCCGACAAATGATAAGCATCATGCAACAATGCATAAAAATAGCTGCTGTTAAAACAATAGGCAAAACTGTAGTTCGTCTCATTTGGCAATCGAGTCTTTATCATGTCCCAAGTGGTGTTACAGAACGATTGATTGGCGCTTTCATACAAATCACCTAGGGGAACTGGTTCAGTCTGCTGGCTCTCTAATGCCTTGATAAGATAGGGCATTGCACCTAAAACGGCCCAACGTTTGTCCCAGACAGGGTGCCCTTTTAAGCTTTGACTTACTTGGTGCACCTTATCTATTGAGACGCGCAAGGCGTTACGACATAAAGCCCATTGTCCATCGCCCAGTTGGCCATTAGACAAGGGGTATTCTTGTGAGAAACAATGCAAATTGTCCATGTATTGGTGCAAAATATCGTT
This sequence comes from Legionellaceae bacterium, assembly GCA_030148065.1. Lineage (GTDB taxonomy): Bacteria > Pseudomonadota > Gammaproteobacteria > Legionellales > Legionellaceae > JASBUC01. Next base: position 33,162 of record JASBUC010000011.1, read on the forward strand.
TAAGCCCAGTCCTAAGAAACTTATGCTCACCAGGCTATAGTGCTTTGCTCCCCAAGAAATGCTTAGAGCATTGGGGTTTTCATCTGCCTCACTGGTAGGGATCTGGTAGGCAATCTGAGTGGATGCTCCGCCAAAATCCATCACGGGTAATAGAGCGTGCTTTTCTTTGTCTTCTAGTAAGCTAAAAGCATTAACGCCTAACCAGGCAAAGAGGCCTTCCTCTTTACCGGAGATGGTACGAGCTTCCCTAAGATCATAGCTATTTTCCTCAGCTAAGAGCATGAGCCTTTGGTAGATGGCTTCTTGCTTTGCCTCTGAGAGCAAACGCATGCCTGCTGTACCCAGTACTGAAATTGGTAATTGCTGGCTGTTACTATTTATAAGCAGTGGATCGACCAGTTCTCTGAAGTAAGTTAAGATTTGTTCTTCATTCAGAGAAGAAAGCCCCCCTTCTTGCAAACGTTCAGCGAGTAACTCAAGCGTCTTTATTGTGCCACTGCCATTGCTTTGGTAGCGATACAAAAAAGCGCGACTGCCTGTGCTGCCAGCATCGACGATTATCTGACAGTGATAAGGGCTCTCACAATTGTCTGAAGCGACCCCATCTAATCCTATCAACGCCAAACAAAAAAAGGCCAGTAGCCGCATAAATGCACCAAAAAAAATTAAAGAGTGCAAATAATACACAAAAAAAGCCTGGGATTCAAATTGAGTGTCGTTCAATCACAAAGCGCGCGTGCAGACAATGCTTGACCAATGGTATTGGCATTTAGGTACTCAAGTTCACCACCCACAGGGATCCCATAGGCAAGACGAGTGAGTGTCAACGCTTGGTTTTTTAACTTCTGAGTAATAAAGTGAATGGTTGCCTCACCTTCGACTGTGGGGCTCAGGGCTAAAATAACTTCTTTAATTGGCTCATCATTAACGCGCTGAAAAAGCTTATCGAGAAAAAGCTCATTCGGGCCAATGCCATCAATGGGGGAAAGCAACCCTTTCAGAACAAAATAGCGGCCATTAAAAGAGCCTGACTGTTCAATCATTTTAACATCAAGCGGGTTTGCTACCACACAGAGGGCTGCAGAATTACGATTAGTAGCTAGACAAAGGTTACAGAGAGCTTGCTCCGTAAGGGTTTGACAAAGTTCACAATGAGACACCTTGTCTAGAGCGTTTGATAAGGCGTCGGCCAAATCTCGCCCCTTGTCACGATTGTGCTGTAGTAAATGGTAGGCCATACGAGAAGCAGACTTTTGCCCTACCCCAGGTAAGACACAAAAAGCCTGCTCCAATTGTTCGATTAAAGAATAAGAATTATTCTTGATCATCTTCAGTCGGAAGATTGAAATCAGTTGGAATGTTTAGACCAGCTGTTAGCTGACTAATCTTCTCTTTAGAAATTGCTTCAATCTTGCGAACGGCATCATTCACTGCTGCTGCAACTAAGTCTTCTAACATTTCAATGTCTTCATCCATCATGTTTGGATTAATCTTTACGGCAGACACGTCGTGACGACCATTCATGGTGACTTTAACCAAACCACCGCCAGATTCACCAACTACGGTGACTTCTGTCAGCTGTTGTTGCGCATCTTGCATTTTTTTCTGCATTTTTTGCGCTTCTTTCATCAAGTTATTCAAGTTCCCATTCATATCCATTAGCACACCTTCTATTGTAAGTTAAATTCTTAATGACTAATTATAGCTCAGTTTTTTCAGGCTTGATAGTCTCAGACAAGATTTCACCCTGACACTGCTTAACCATCTGGTTTAGAGTACTGTCTGCCAGCAGCCCATCTTTTGCATTCTGTAGCCGCTCTTTTTCTTGTGCTTGCTTCTCTCTAAACGGTGATTTTAGTACATCACTGCTGTAGTTTATATCTAATTTTATCTTTTGGCTAAACGCTCTTTCCAAGCAACTAGTTATTCTGTCTAACACGATGTCATTGACAATTGAGCGATGACCTTCTTCAAGCTTTAGGGTCAAAACACCGTTAGCAGAGAGCTCTATAAATTCAGACTGATTCAAAACAGTTTGAGCCAGCCCACCCAGCCGAAAGCTTGGCACTAAACGCGCCCAATTATCACGACTTGGCGTCTCAGCTGCCATTGTACTTGATTTTTCAGCAGCCTTAGGACTCTCTGCCATGGGCTTTACAGTTTCTTGATCCGCTTGCGATGTGGCAGCCACTTTTACCGCGTTTTGTACCGTTTTGGGCGTCAAGGTTGGTATCTCTTGGGCGCTTGTCACCATCTTTGGCTCTATGACTGTATTCTTTGGCAAGTCTTGCAAGGCCTTCAGCTCTTGCTTCGGTAAAGATGCTTCACTGACCGTTGCATCCCCCAAAGAAAAGACTAACATTCGAATCAGCAACATTTCAAAGGCAATGAAGGGTTGACTAATGATGGAGAGCTCTTCTTTGCTTTTTAGGGCCATCTGATAGAATAGTTGTAAGTCTTCAGCATTGACTAGCTCATTCAGTGCTAATAGTTGCTCGTCTTCTCCTGCAAGGTCACAGCTCACATCACCACTGACTTTTAAAATGGCTAATTGATGAAACACAGAAAGGATCTCATCGATTAAGACCGATAAATCCACGCCCTGACTTCTAATTTGTTGACTCAAGGCAAGTGTCTGCTGTCGGTCTTTTCTAAAAACTGCGCTTAACAATTCTGAAAGATTGCCAAAGTCAACCATGCCAATCATCTGTCGCACCACGTCTTGGCTAACCGAGCCATTACCAAGTGCGATTGCCCCATCTAAAAGGCTTAAACCATCTCGCATACTACCATTGGCACTCTTTGCCAATGCAAGCAAGCTCTCTTGTTCATAAGAAACTTGTTCTTTATCTAAGATCTTGGCCATTTGCTTAGCAATTTCATCGGGTAGCAAATTTCTTAAATGAAAACGAATGCAGCGTGACAGAATGGTCACAGGCAGTTTGTCTGGATTTGTGGTTGCTAAAATAAACTTCACATGTGGAGGCGGCTCTTCTAAGGTCTTTAGTAAGGCATTAAAGCTGTGGGTTGAGAGCATGTGCACTTCATCAATGATGTATATCTTGTACTGTCCCTTGCTTGGCAAATACTGGACATTTTCTAGTAGCTCTCGCGTATCCTCAACTTTTGTTCGAGAGGCTGCATCAATCTCAATCACATCCATGAAACTGCCCTCACTAAAGGATTGGCAATTATCACACTGAAGACACGGTGCATTCGCCCAGCCTTGCTCACAATTTAACGCCTTAGCAAGAATGCGAGCGATGGTTGTTTTTCCCACCCCTCGGGTTCCTGAAAAAAGCCAGGCATGATGAACTCGACCGCTTATGAGCGCATTCTTTAAAGACACACAGACCGTCTCTTGGCCAATGATTTCATCAAATTTGCTTGGGCGCCAACTCCTAGCAAGCGCTTTGTATGTAATCTGCAAGCCCACACCTCTAATTAATTTACGGTTAGTAATGCGATGGGTATACCTTGGGTATCTAAAGATGGGCGGCAGCCTTAAAAGCCACATCCCGACGCCCGAGTCGGCTGCTACCGCTGCTCCCTTCCGGGCCTGACGGGGTTTGCAACTTATCGTCGTGAGAGGACCCATAAGGCCACCATATTGCTGTGTCGAGGAACTAAGAAACGTTCCAAATCAATGACACAAACTCGCAGCAAAGATATCAGAATTTATTAAATTAACCAAGCGCCAAATAAAAAAACTTCTTATAAAAAATGCAGTTGACATTTTTACAGTTCCGAGTATGATTAGCGCCTCTTGATGGGCCGTTAGCTCAGTCGGTAGAGCAGGAGGCTTTTAACCTCTGTGTCATAGGTTCGACCCCTATACGGCCCACCATCATTACAATATATGCTAAGCGCCCGTAGCTCAGCTGGATAGAGTACTTGGCTTCGAACCAAGTGGTCGGGAGTTCGAATCTCTCCGGGCGCGCCATTTATTTTCTTTTAAATCAGTAAGTTGAAAGAGAAACTTTAAGTTAGACTACCTGGTTTTCCGTTTAACTGTAGTAAAATTATAGTCGTATTATTTAAAGTCACTTAATAGCTACCTCACACACTGCTATTGTCTTTAAGGTATTGCCCTAAGCTCATTTGAATTAATTCCATCATCATTTGTTATTACATCATCCTCTATCCTGCTCCCCTATTAGACAACAAGCTACTATATACAGGTTGGAGGCTGTTTAAGTTTTACTGTATAGTGCGCAATTAAAGAACATGTTTATTAGTAAGGCTTAATATGGATAACACTGACTTAAGACAACCGCCGCAAAGCATGAAACCAGGTTCTGGCAATTACTTTTTTGAAACGACAACTGATAATGACCATGAATCTAATGTAAGCAAAGCTTGTGAGCTTGTCTTAACCAGCCAGCCTGAGCAATTACTTAACCTATTAGAGGAAGAGCCTTCTCTCTTTTTTTGTAAACATCCTGAAGTCCAAGATTTAGCCGGACAGATCTTCTACAATGCATCGCCTTGCGATTTAATTTATTTGTAACTACTTCTACCCCTCAGCATCGATATTGCCATTAAGAGCCATTTGAATAGCCACCAATGGGTTGAACCCTTTGTTAGCCATCGTTTGCAAATAACTAGAGATTCGGCAATAAGCTTTAGCATAAACTTCAGAGCGAA
>JASBUC010000013.1 GCA_030148065.1 Legionellaceae bacterium
ATGACAAGTCCAAGGGTAATATTCAACTTTCCAAGTGAGGAAAATGATCTAAAACAGTTAATGAGTAGCATAGCATTTGAGCTAACGCTATTAGCGATATCATGTAAATTAACAGACAAACAGTTACAAATTATTTCAGAATCCATTACTGACGTTCATATCATCATGGTGTCTCCAAACATCCGTATCGAACAATTTACAATTTTAGCACGAGACAATCCGCCAGGTATAAGGTTTAGTCTTCCAAGGAAAATGTCCCCTGAAAAAGTGGATTATCTTATTAAAATGACCTCTCTAGAAGCAGGATTTATTATTGATGACACAATGCAAGATGTATTAACTCAAATGAACATTGTTAGCAGTCTTAAAGAGTGGGATTTTATCGAGTGTCATACTAACGTTCCCGAGAAGCAAGTTGAGGTACTTGCAACCATGCTAAAGCCTTTTACAGTATTTAGCCAAGTAGATAACTTTCAATTAGAAAAACTTCTTTTGGCAGCTAGAAATTTAAATAACAATGCAATCATGCATTGCCGGTCAACGCGTAGTGCAGCGGAACTTTCTCAGGTTGCGAAAGCTCTAAATCCGGGTGCTATATTTCATCTGCCGCCAAGTTTAGATGAAGAAAAATTAAATAGTATTGTTAGTTCACTTAGATCTGGAGCAAAAATACTGCTTTTAGCAGAAATGACAGGACAACAATTAAAAACCATTGCTCTATCTTGTAATAAAAACCCAGGAATTAAAGTTATAGTAGGCCCAATATTTTCACGTGAAGAAGGAAAGAAAATAAAGTCAATACTGATGAGATTTAACCCTAGCTGTGACTGTGTCGGGCTCTATATGAGCATGGGTACCAGCAATATGCAAAATGAAGAAACTAGTCGTATTTGCCCTTACTTGTTAGCAGCAAGTGAAGAGGCATATAAAAATATGACGTTCAATGACGACCATGGATCAAATCCCCATGGGTTTTACCATAGAAAACGTACCAAGCCTCAAGAGAATGAAGCACCCCCTCCTGCACCTAAGCAAGCCAAATGCGGGAAATAAATTCAACTTAGCAAGACAAAGGAATAGTGAAGTAAAATTTAAAAGAGATTCTTGTTTGTTCAATTTGATTGCTTGTTGGTCTTTTTTATTGACAATAGATATAAAAATCTATATCTAGCGCCTTCGTACTATAATCAACGTAACAATGTCATTGTATTTAAAAAAATCATTTTATTCTCGAGATAAAAGTCGCGAAGAGGCATATGGCTCATTTTTTAATAAAGCTTCATCTAGCCTTGTCTTTTTGATTAACGTGGTTATCGCGGGCCTCTTTGCGCCTGTTGTTATCGCAACCAGTCTTGCTTCTAAAGACGTCGCGTTAATGTTAGCAAATATCTTTCTATCTATAGGATACAGTTCAAACTTTACTTATCGCTTAGTCTCAAAAGAAGTTAGCGCTTCAGAATTAATTATTACGATCATTGCTTTAGCCGCTTCTTTAACCCTGACCTTTTACTTTCTCCCTGTAACAACCGTATGGAATCTTGTAAACATTATTAACTTTTTCAACCATGTCGCAACCGCGGTTAATGGTTTTTTTCTAGTGCGAAATATTATTATTCCACCTCTGAAAAGGCTAGCGGAAAGAATCGCAAACTTTTTAGGATTTGAGATTGGCGGTAATTATTATTCACAAAGACCTCTACAGATAACAAGAGATAGATTTGTTATTGATAGACTCTTTCGTAAACATTACCACCATGATGTAGCCCAATCTAAAAATACTGATGCTGAACTTTCGGCTTTCAACAATCTTTTGAAAAAGTTAGTTGGTTATATTAACAAGTACAGCGAGCCTCTTTTTGGGGGGCTTTTAAACGCGGATAGAATTACTGATCATGAAAATCTAATCAATCAACTTACGATTGATGGTAGTGCCGAAAATTGCATAGATCGAATTGAGCAAAAACTAGGATACAAAAAAACCAAAATCATACTTTTAGAGAATGCGCGTCATGAAATTCAATCAATCACAACTCAGGACTCTATTCCTAGTACAAAGTATAAACTTAGGTTTTTTGCTAATGTTTCGGCTATAAAAATGCAACAAGAAAGAGATGAGCTAAAAAAAGAATGCATAAACGTCATTGATAAAGAGCTTCAAAGGCAGCATGAAAAAATAGATGAGTTGAATGCTTGCTTACCCGTGAAAAATATACACTAGGAAAAAAACCGAAAGTAATCATGAGCACTCACTAATTGTTAATTGACATGACACAATACATAGCAACCATCACATCGGAATTTATGTCCATCTATACCCAAACTAGTTCATTATGCGAAGCTTTGACTTAATCAGAGCTTCAAGGTTTGTCCCTCTCTCAATCTCAATAGTGTAAACTATTCATCTATCGAGAGAAACAATCCTTAAAGCTTTGCTGTTGCCAAAGTGATACTGAAAGTCAGTAAATATCGTACTTTTAGGCCCTATCTGAGCGTTTTATCGAAGTTCAGACTTCGCATAATGAACTAGTTTGGGTATATCTAGGCTTTGATAAACTTGTGTTTGTTTAATGCCATTAATAATGCACCTAGAGCAATGATTATTAAGCCAAGGGGTAGATAGAGGGACGCTAACGCACCAGCAAGAAACCCCATCGAGGATTGGGCGCCCATCTCAAGAAGATAACTTCTTGCAATCACTTCTCCTTGCTCTTTATCAGGTGAGCTTTGTGATAAAATGGACATCGCACAAGGTAAAGCCAGTGAAAACAACATAACTGTTGCCGCTAGGGTTAATGTTGAGCCAACAATAAACAATGCCATAGTAAATAAAAAGCACGCAATAGAAATCAGCATCAACAACCTAAATAATAAAGTCGAAATGGTAAAATGCCTAAACAGTACCTTACTGATAAAAACACCTGAGCAATACGACACTAATGTTGCTAAAATGAGATAATAAGAGAGCCCTTGTATCGATAAGTTGTAATGATTCGTTAAATAAATAGGGTAATAGGCCATAAATAAAAAATAGAGGAGATAGACAAACAGATTTAGCTGGTAATCAACTTTAAGAAGAGGATGGGCTAGAGCCTCACGAACTTGTCTGATTGGACTGTGATAGGAAGGAGAGAACTGCAATAATTTTTTTTCTGTTTCAGAAAAGGTTGTAGCAAAAATACCGGCTGCTATTAACTGTCCTATGCTGACCACTAAAAACGGTAGACTGATGTTAGGTTTCAGAGGGTTATCATTATTTACCAAACAGAAAGCTAGTAGAGGGGAGATTATAAACCCAAGCGTACCTGAACTGCCTAAATAGCTAAAATACAGAGCTCGTTGATTAATGTTCTTAACTAGATCTGTAATAATACTCTTTGAAACAACATACATTGCATCAGATAGGCCTGTTAAGAAACACATCAAAACGATACAAGGGATGAGTCGAAAATGAATGCTTATAGTTAAAGAAAAAAAACATAGAGCCCCACTAAGCGTCGTCCAAAACAAAATATTTTTTTTACCATATTTTCGACTCAAACTTTCTATAAATGATGTTCCTAAAAACTGCCCTAGCGGATACAAAGATAGGACACAACTTAAAATTAATAAGCGCCTAGAATATGGAATATGGTTGACCAAATAGCCTGTTCCATTAACAAGAATGGGGGTTAAGACCGCAAGTATGAGACTGACCCTGGTCGCCCCTATTCCGTTAAGAAAATATAGAGGGAGCAATTTAGATAAAGATACTTGCTCATTGCTATTAATTCTCATTAATTTCATTACATTTTATTCTATAATACTAAACTTTATACAACTTTAGCTTAACAAAAGAAAGTGTGAAGTTTGTCCTTTATTGACACTGTTGGAAATCAATTATGAACCAAAAATGCTTATCCGTCCTAATTATTGCCTCGCCCATTGCGCCTCTAGGGGGGGGGCATATGGGTGGTGTAGAGTTAACTTTACTTAATATTGCAAAAGGTTTGACTAATTTAAAACACAGAGTATTTATTTTGGCTCCTGAAAAATCCATACTACCTAAGGGGTTAGAAAGGGTTTCTTTAATACCTATTCCAGGCAAACTTGAGAGGAACTGTCTGAGCTCTGGCCGAAAACATGTCTCTAGCCTTGCAGAAGGGACCGTTTTAAAAAACATGGAACATTGGCTCCAAAATTATTATAAACGCTTTTCAATCATCTTAAACCTTGCATACGAATGCTCTTTGTTATCCCTAACTCATCACTCTACTATTCCTTGTTGCCATCTTATTAGCATGGGATCCGAAACAGATGAAATGGACGAAGAGATCCGTTGTTTAAGCCAAAAAAAACCAACATCACTTGCCTTTCACTCAATAACACAAGCAAAGGACTTTAACTTATCATCGAAGCCAATCATTCTTGGCAATGGTTTTGATATGAGGCACTATCAATTTTGTGACTCCCCAGAGAACTATTTAGGATGGGCAGGACGAATTTCTCCTGAAAAAGGCTTAGAAGATGCCATTTATTGTGCAGAAAGCCTTGGCTACACCTTAAAGGTTTGGGGCGTTGTTGACGATAGAGATTATTTCAATTACTTACAAAAAAATAATCCCAGCTCCCTTATTCACTGGAGAGGGTTTCTTAGAACACCCTCATTTCAAAAGGAGCTTCGCCAAAGTATGGTCTTTATTAACACACCAAAGTATAATGAAGCGTTTGGTAATGTTGTTATTGAAGCTCTTGCTTGTGGCGTTCCTGTGATCACCTATAAAAGAGGCAACCCCGGAGAAATAATCAAAAATGATCTAAATGGCGTCTTAGTTAAACCAAATGACAAATATGAACTAACTAATGCCATTATCAAAGCCAAAACAATTGATCGGTATGGTTGCCACTTGTGGGCAAAAGAGCACTACTCATTGAAGACATTTTCAAGAAAAGTCGAATCTTGGCTGTACTCTAACCTCGAGGGCGAATAACACCGTTTCCATTTATCAACTATACTCGTCCTACCTCATTAAATATTTATAAAGTTTATCCGTTTCATTACTTAAAATGCCGCCCTGCATGGATGTTTTAGAAATATCTTGAACAGAGAGCATATAATTACTTGGAATATTAATCACACTCCCTCCATACTTTGATAAAGTCTTCATCGAGGTGCCGTAGACTACTTTTGAAATCCCAGTCCAAATAATTGCCGCCATGCACATAGGACAGGGCTCTGCTGTTGTTATTAAAGTCGTATTATGCCAATCAACTTTATTGTCAAATCTTTTAACACAAGTATTTATGGCAACCACTTCTCCATGGTAGATCGGGTTTTTAAAAACTTGGTTAACCCCTGTGCATAGTACTTCATTAGTTGTGCTATTAATAATCATTGCAGCAAAGGGATTATCAGGATTATGCTTTTTTGCTAAAAAGATTAATTGCTTCATATGCGTAGAATAATTGTCGTTCGCTTGCGCTAAGCCAATTGAACATAAAAAAATGCTCAAAACTCTACAGAAAAACTCTACAGAGCTTCTTCATGTTTAACCTTAACTGATTACTTTTTTTATGATAAACCATTCACCTAATGTATGCTTGATAAATACTACTATTGTGAGAGATCAAGGCATATGAGAAAATTAACTTTAATCGTCTTACTTGTAGTGTTCTTTAATCCAACGTTGGTTTGCTGTGAAAGTATTCGAGATAATTTTAATGAAGGCATTGAAATTCTTTTTTTTTAAAATTCCAGAGGGGGTCACACTAAATAATATATTACAAAAGGATAATGAGTTTTGGAACACGTTCCTTTTGAAGCAAGATTCATTTGAGTACAAATATTACGCACTAGAGCCTCAAAAGCCTGATGAGTTAATTTTATTGCTCAAATGGTCATCATATAAAGAGTGGAAAAAAATAAGCCCTGAGGTTGTTAAAAAAATTGAGGATGAAAGAAATAAAAGTCTTGGATTTAAATTAAAAATGATTAAAAGTTTTTCATTTAAGGCAATGCCAAGTGTTAAAAATACACCCCATACGATCAATAGAAGCTGATTGGCCTCCCCATTGCCTAATATAAGATGCTGCTTAAGAATGGCTAAGGTTAAACAAAAGGTCTCTGGCTACATACAGTTAAAACCCATCCCCTTCTACCTGAGCTTTTCATGTTAATTGAGTAATGCCTTTCAGAGTGTCATGACTTTCTATTAACCTTATGTTTATATTTCAAGTTATTTATAAATTATTATACTTAGCACGAACCTTTTGGCTCATAAATGCTCATACAGCGTGTTTTTTTGCTTTGGAAATGGTTTAAGTTGTTTTATAATCATTCATTTTTGGGGCTAAATAAATGGCAGATAGAGATCAGCACTATTATAGAACGAGACAACGTTTTAATCTTGGCCATTTAGCCTCCCGTAGTAGTTTTTTCATAAGGGCTGGTGCCTGCTCCTCTGTAATAGGAACGCTGCTAAATGGGATAATCGATGCGCCATTTTTTCTTTCTGAAGGGAGAAATGTTGCTGAGCTTGCTCAAAACTTAGTTTTTAGCCTAGTAAGAAACTCTGTGCAAGCGGCGGCTGGTGGTGCAGTCTTGGGCTTTATTAGATATTTTCATGATCTAGGCATACATGGTGAGCACGACGCAGCTTTAGCGCTTACTTTATTAATGACTGCCTTTAGTGAAGTATTTGGCGCCTACTTAATGTCTCTATCCAGCGAAGAGTTAAGAGAGTCAGCTTGGACTGGTGGTATTGGTACAATGGTCTCTGCAGCTTATCTCTATTCACAACAATAACTCTACTCTCCACAGCCAAAGTAAGAGCCACAACCCATCTCAAAGCGCTCATTGGATGTGCTTTGATCTGAAATAGACTTTTGTGAAAACATATCCTTACCAATGCTTGCTTCTAAGGCTCTTAATCGGGTTGTATCTTTAGGATCTAATGACAAAAGCTCTGCCTTGCTGGCATGAATGCATGGCTGGCATTCCAATGAGCGATGATTAACTAAGGGTAGCGTTGTTTTAGCCACCAACTCATTTCGCATTAAGGTAGAACATTCCCAAAGTGGGAAATGAATGGTTCGTTCATTATAATGCTCACTCTCTTCGATGGTGTCTGATAATAGCTGATTAACGCGTGAGTTTTCTTGTCTTTTCGCAAACAGTAGCACCGACTCACAAAAAGGATCTTGCTCATCTAAATAGTCATTAAGAGCTGTTCCCTTTAGAAGGCCTGCACACCATTGAAACTTCTTAGAGGGAAACTCCCCTCTTTCTTTGACCAAAGTGCTGAAATCTTGTCGACTAATGAGTTTTACTACCGATAAATTATGAGTCGCTGCATACTGACAAGCTCGCTCAACTCTGGTTTGCCAAGAGTCCGCAGCAAAACCTGTGTCAACCAACAAGAGCTTGGTTTTGGCTTGTAAATTTTGCTCAATTAACCACTGCATTAATGCAACAGACTCATCGGCAAAATTTACAACGGCATAATAATTATCGGCGTCAATCATTAAAACAGACCACTTGTCGGATCCAAATGAATAGGGCAAGAACCGTAATAAAAGCTAGAATAATCGCACTAGAGTCAAAATTTGCAATCGACAGCTTTAAAGCATCAGGGGAGCCAATAATGGAAAAAGGAATGGCGAGTAAGACATCCATAATAGCCGCTCCCGCCACAATGCCACAAGCAATTAACACGCCTCGATGAGCTCGTGCCTTCTTAGTTGCATCTTTAAAAGAGCGCTTGTGCAAGCGCCTCTCCACCAGCAAGGCAATTAAACCACCTAAAAATAAAGGAATTGAAGAGCTGCTTGGCAGGTAAATGCCCACCGCAACACCTAAAATCGAAAGCTTAAATGACTGATTAAGGGAAGATAACAATGCATTGACCATCACAACAATCAGGGCAATTGCACAGCCCAACTCAAGTAACTGCCACGGTAAGTCTTGTTGAAACACGCCCTTGGTTACCGCAGCCATTAATGCTGCAGGGGGAGCTGGCAGACTTTGATTAATATCCATTCCAGGATGAGGAAGAACACCGGCTATACCATAGACATCAAACAGTAATTGCATAATAGGCGGAATAACCAGTGATGAGACCAGAACCCCCAACAGCAACATTAATTGTTGCTTCCAAGGGGTTGCACCAATAATGTGTCCAACCTTAAGATCTTGGCTATTATCATTGGCAATGGCGGCAATTCCGGTGACTACTGCCCCAATAATGATAGTAATGGCCTCAGCTGCTTGCAATTGATGAGTGCTAAAAGTTAAGCCTAGGAACTTTTTCATGGCAAAAAATAGCATGGAGGCAACCATTAACATGCCCGCTATAATAATTGATGAACCAGGAGAGGCTGTTACCCCAACCATGCCTGAAAAGTATCCTGTGATGGCAGCAAAAATGAAACCAATTACTAGCACATAAAAGATTGCGATAAGAACAAAGGGCATCGAAAACGCGTGCGAAAAACCAATCTGGCTTATTGGAAAGATTTCCATGAAGAAGAAAAAAAGCATGATGGATAATAATATTACCCCTGCGAGATTAAACAAAAGAGGTAAATCACGTTCCGTTCGAAGATCCTCACTTGACCCAAACCGGCCAACAAGCACCAGCCTTATCCCGCGTTTAAGACCCGCAATTAAAGGCTTAATCAACGTTGAAAACGTCCATATTCCTGCAAAAAGCATAGCGCCGATACCGATGTAGCGAACTTTAGAAGTCATCAAAAGTCCTAACGCCTCATAGTGGCTATGACTGTTTAAATAATAAGGAAAAAGATAACTGGTTAGTGGTAGCGCAACCAAGCCACTGATTATGGCACCTAATAAGATGCTAAAGGCCATCTCAAAACCAACTAAATACCCAGCACCAATCATGGTGGATGAAAAGCCAAAACCGAAGCCAAACAGTAATTTTTTCACTTGAAAACTAAATTGCCAATCTGAAGCCAAAACTTTTAAACCAGTTTGCAAAAATTCAAGTAGGCCGCCCACCATACCACCCATTAGGATTTCTTTTACCGAGCCTTGTGTCTGAGTCTTTAGCACTTCCGCTACGGCTCGGCCTTCTGGAAAGTTAAGTCGTTTATCATTGACTAATACTTTTCGAAGAGGAATGGAAAAAAGCACGCCAAGTCCACCACCTATCAGGGCAATCAATACATTTTCAAAATAAGAAAAGTGCGTCCAGTACTGAATAATAATCAGTGCTGGAATGGTATAAACAATGCCGCCTGCAACGGCTTCACCAGCAGAGGCGGCCGTTTGCACTAAATTATTTTCAAGAATGTTTGAGTCTTTAAAAAAACGTAAAATACTCATTGAGAGTATGGCTGCAGGAATTGAGGCGGAGGTTAAAATACCAATCTTTAGCGCCAAATAGGCATTTGCCATGGCAAGGACGATGGTCAGTAAGATGGCGATGACAATGCAGCGCAACGTTAATTCAGGCAGATTTTTTTCAGCTGCTATAAAAGAGGATTGTTTTGTCATAGTGGTTTATAGGGTTAGCAGCCTAGTCGTTTCAAGGGTCTTGTTTGACCAAAACCATAACACATTGCAGCAAGATTGTCACAGTCCCAAATAATTAATTCCGCACGCTTTCCAGGCTCTATGCTACCTATCTGTTGCTGCAAGCCCAAGGCTTTGGAAGCATGTTTAGTCACCGCGAGCCAAACTTCTTTCACGGTCATCGAAAAAAGCACGCTTGCCATGTTCATCATCAAAGGAAGAGACTCAGTTGGAGAGCTTCCGGGATTTGAGTCAGTGGCAAGGGCCATCTCTATTTGTTGCCTTCGAAACTCTGCAATCGGTGGTTTTTGCTCTTCTCTTAGAAAATAATAAGCCCCTGGTAATAAGACCGCCACGGTGCCGCTTTTTGCCATCTCATGAATCGATTTAGTTGAGGTGTATTCAAGATGATCACAAGATTGAGCGCCAAAGCGTGCCGCAAGCCCACTTGCACCTAAATCTGAGAGTTGTTCGGCATGGCACTTAAGGTTAAACCCTAACTCGTTTGCCGCTTGAAACACTCGCTCTGTTTGTGAAAGATTAAACCCAATGTTCTCACAAAAAACATCCACAGAGTCGGCCAAAGATTGCGCTTTGATTTCGGGTAACATTTCAATGACTTCATCAATGTACTTATCTGCTCGTCCTTTATAGTCCAATGGCAAAGCGTGCGCCCCTAAAAAAGTACTCTGAACTCGGAGATGTAAGTCTCGTCCCAATTGTTTGGCAACCTTGAGTATTTTAATTTCTGTTTCAAGATCCAGTCCATAACCAGACTTTATTTCTAGGGTAGCAACCCCTTGCTCTTTCATTCTCTTAACCCGAGCATAGCTCTGCTCATAGAGCTCATCAAAACTTGCCTTTCGAGTGTCTCGTACGGTTGATTGAATGCCGCCACCCTCTTTGGCAATCTGGCTGTAACTAACTCCTTCTAGCCGCCTTTGGTATTCTTCGGCACGATCACCTGCGTAGACCACATGAGAGTGACAATCTATCAATGCCGGTGTCACAAGTTTGTTATTTGCATCGATGATTTCTTCACAAGCCTTCGTAGCCTCATCTAATTCAGACATAGCAGCAAATGTTTGTATTTTGCCATCCGCAATCTCTAAATAAGCATTCTTTTGCAGTGTGCCATCCACCAATAATAAATTAGCATTGATAATAATCTGTCTATTCATGGTCTTTTAGTTGATTAGCCGTTTGGTAGATCTGGAACCTCTAAAGAGTCAGCCCAGTAGGGCTGGTGCCATTTTTGATACACATCCCATTCGTTGTCAGCATACGATTCCAACGGTGAATTAAGGATGAGCCACGCTAAAAATTTAGCAATCACTTGTGGTGTGAGTAAGATGTTATTCTCTTGCAGGCCTTGATAAAAGCGATGTTCATCTTCTAAGAGTTGATCACTTTCTCTTATCTCACTCATCATCGGCGTATCAACTACGCCCGGGCAAACACTGGCAAAATGAACACTCTGATGTTCAATCTTAAAGCCTTCACAGATCCGGCTTAACACCTCTTTTGAAATGCAATAAGGCATCATCATAGGGATGTTTAGGTGTCGAGCACCTGAAGACAAAAATAGCACTCGAGAATTTTCAAGCTTTGGCAGCAGTTGCTGGGTTAGAAAAAGAGGCGCATCAACATTGACACTCATGATATGGTGCCAATCTTTCTCATTTAAACTTGCCAATGACGTAAAAGGCTGGACGACGGCTGCATTATGCACCAAGGCCTTGAACTTAGTGCACGCTGATAGGCGTTGAACAAGATTGCTACGCGCAGAAGGCAAACTCAAATCAGCCTCAATAATTAAAGCCTCTTGTTTGAGTGTGCTGGCAACCTCAAGAAGGCTTGATTCTCGCCGCCCTACCAAAACCAGTCTCTCGCCCTGTTTGTCTAGTTCAACAGCCAAAGCTTTGCCCAAGCCGCCTCCGGCACCAGTTATGACGATGGCATTATCCACGCGCAGTCTCCTGTTCTATTATGGGGCTTAGTAACGATAGTGATCGTTTTTGAAAGG
The DNA here is from genome assembly GCA_030148065.1 of Legionellaceae bacterium. Lineage (GTDB taxonomy): Bacteria > Pseudomonadota > Gammaproteobacteria > Legionellales > Legionellaceae > JASBUC01. Next base: position 11,538 of record JASBUC010000013.1, read on the forward strand.
TCCTTCCTTTGAAAGGTTTAGGTAGTTTGCTTGCACATCCGTTAAGGTAGTGAGCTTGACACCTAGTTTGTCTAAATGCAGTCTTGCAACTTTTTCATCAAGTTTTTTAGGTAGAACATAGACTTGATTGTCATAGTTTTGATAGTGATTCCACAACTCAATTTGCGCCAATACCTGATTGGTAAAAGAGTTTGACATTACAAAGCTTGCATGGCCTGTTGCGCACCCTAAATTCACCAAACGGCCTTCGGCCAATAGAATAATCTTATGGCCACTTGGCAATGTAATGTGATCAACCTGCGGCTTAATCGTTTCCCACTCATATTGTTTTAGAGATTCAACGTCAATTTCATTGTCAAAGTGACCAATGTTACAAACAATTGCTTCGTTCTTCATGCGAACCAAATGCTCATGAGCGATGACATTGCAGTTACCAGTTGCGGTGACAAAAATGTCAATGTCTTCAACCACATCTTCGATTTTAACAACTTGCAGTCCTTCCATTGCTGCTTGCAATGCACAAATTGGATCTATTTCAGTGACATAAACATTAGCGCCTTGAGCACGAAGGGATTTAACACAGCCCTTACCAACGTCACCATACCCCAAGACCAAGGCTCTTTTACCCGCAATCATCACATCCGTTGCACGCTTAATGCCATCGAGTAACGATTCTCGGCAACCATAAAGATTGTCAAATTTTGATTTGGTTACAGAGTCGTTTACATTCATTGCTGGACTTTTTAGACCGCCTTGTTTGGCCATTTCATACAAACGATGCACTCCCGTGGTCGTCTCCTCAGAAATGCCTTTAATGGTGGCAAGAAGTTCTGGGTACTTCTCATAAATTCGCATGGTTAGATCGCCACCATCATCTAAAATCATATTTGGTGTCCAGCCATCCGGACCATTAATGGTTTGCTCAACACACCACCAATACTCTTCTTCACTTTCACCTTTCCAAGCAAACACTGGGATCCCACTTGTCGCCATCGCACTGGCAGCATGATCTTGAGTTGAGAAAATATTACAAGAGGACCAACGTACGCTGGCACCAAGTGCGGTTAGTGTTTCTATCAACACAGCTGTTTGGATGGTCATATGAAGACAACCGGCAATGCGCGCACCCTTTAGGGGCTGGCTTTCTTTGTACTCTTCTCTTAAGGCCATCAAACCAGGCATTTCAGTTTCGGCTATCTCAATTTCTTTTCGGCCCCAGCTACTTAAGCCTAGATCTTTAACTTTATAATCATTCAAATTTTGACTCATAATCTTACCCTCAAATTGCATTTCACAGTGTTCAGTTCGTTCTATTACATCACTCATTGCATTTCCTTATTGTTTTAATTGTGTGACTTTATCCAATTGCTCCCAAGGGTACTCCGACACCCCGAAGTGACCATAGGCTGCCGTTTGCTTATAGATGGGACGTAGCAAATCAAGGCTTTCGATTATCCCATAAGGGGTCAAATCAAAGTGCTCACGCACTAATTTCTCAATGTCAGCATGAGGAATTGTCTCAGTCCCAAAAGTGTTAATGTCTATTGAGGTCGGCTCAGGCACACCAATGGCGTAGGATAACTGAACCTCACATTTCTCGGCCAAACCACTGGCTACGATGTGTTTCGCAACATAGCGGCAAGCATAAGCCGCCGAACGGTCAACTTTGGATGGATCTTTACCAGAAAAACAACCGCCGCCATGACGGGCCATGCCGCCGTATGTATCAACAATTATTTTACGGCCAGTTAAACCACAATCGCCTTGTGGCCCACCAATGACAAAGCGCCCGGTCGGGTTAATAAAGTAACGCGTTTGTTTCGTTAACCACTCTTGAGGCAAAACAGGTTTGATGATTTCTTCTAGCACGGCTTCGACTAAAGTCTCATGTTCAACGCTTTCCATGTGCTGGGTTGAAAGCACTACTGTGTCAACAGCAACTGGTTTACCATCTTGGTATCGCAAGGTAACTTGAGATTTCGCATCCGGTCGTAACCAGTCTAACTTTCCACTTTTTCGAAGCTCTGCTTGCTTTTTTACAAGCTTATGAGCATAGACAATGGGTGCTGGCATCAATTCAGCCGTTTCATTGCTGGCATAACCAAACATTAGCCCTTGATCACCTGCGCCTAAGCGTTTGTTTTCAGATTCATCAACGCCTCGAGCAATGTCTGCAGACTGTTTGCCAATGGCCGTTAAGACCGCACAGGAAGCATAATCAAAGCCCATGTCTGAGGAGTTATAGCCAATGTCTTTAATCACATCTCGAACTAAGTCTTCCACATCCACCCAAGCTCGAGTGGTTAGCTCACCCGCAACCACTACCATACCTGTTTTAACCAAGGTCTCACACGCAACCCTTGCTTTGGGATCTTGGCGCAGTACTTCATCTAATAAAGCATCTGAAATCAAATCAGCAATTTTATCTGGATGCCCTTCAGAAACGGATTCTGAAGTAAAACAACGATGCATAATAACTCCCTAATGAGGTAATGTTTCCAAACTAAGTTGGTAAAAATCTTTAAACATAAATTTTAGATCATTGGGCCCAGGTGCCGCTTCAGGGTGCCCTTGAAACCCCATGATCTTTTTATAACGAAAGCCCTGTAAACTGCCATCAAATAATGAGCGATGGGTAATAATAGCATCTGCTGGCAAGCTCTGCTCATCGATGGCAAAACCGTGATTCTGACTACTTATTAGTACTTTTTTATCAGAGCCTGTTGTCGCAACAGGGTGATTGGCACCATGATGACCAAACTTCATTTTGTAACTTTTTGCCCCCAATGACAGCGCCAAAATTTGAAAACCAAGACAGATCCCAAAAATAGGTAAGTGGGTTGTTAAGAGTTTAGAGACGCAGGCAATTGCTTCAGAACACGCAGCGGGATCCCCTGGGCCGTTTGATAAAAAAATTGCATCCGGTGACATTGCAATTACCTCATCGGCTGAAGTGCCATAAGGCACCACTGTGACCTCGAAACCCACTTCTTGCATCAAACGTAAAATGCTTCGCTTAACACCAAAGTCAAAAGCGACCACTTTAAGAGGCGATTTTTGCTCATTTTTCGAAGAAAGTTGATAAGCTTTTTTGGTGCTGACCTCTTTAGCTAGATTGTTATTAAGAAGCCCTTTGAAACAATTTGCTCTCTTAAGCGCCTCTTCTGCTTCAAGTTCAGTACTCAAACAAACATTTAAGGCACCCTGGCGACGTAACCGATTGGTTAATTCTCGAGTATCAAAACCAAAGGCTGCCAACACATTTTGCCTGGTCAAAAATTCAGCTAGTGAGAGCTCACTTTGCCAGTTACTTGGCTCTGTTGGCTCATTGCGTACAAGCAAGCCTTTAACGAAACTCTTATCCGACTCCATGTCTTGTTCATTGCAGCCAGTATTGCCTATGTGGGGATAAGTTAAGGTGACAATTTGTTCAGCATATGACGGATCCGTTAAAATTTCTTGATAGCCAGTCATGGCAGTATTGAAAACAAGTTCGCCACAAACACTGCCGGCAGCACCAAAAGACTGCCCAAACATCACCGTCCCATCAGCCAGCGCTAAAACAGCTCTTTTGTTATCCATTTTGCCCCAATAAGAATGAATGCTAACAACGCATACTACCAGCTTTCCCTCAATTCTAAAACTTCATGTCTTCAAAAAACTTTTTAACGCCTTCAAACCAAGAAGAACTCTTTGGCGTGTGCTTTTTACCACTTTTTTCCATCGATGCCTCTAAGTCCCTAAGAAGCGCCTTTTGATCTTTGGTTAGATTAACTGGCGTTTCGACAAAGACCCGGCACAATAAGTCACCCGTTCCATAGCCACGAACTGACTTCATGCCTTTGCCTCGTAGACGAAAAACTTTGCCGCTTTGAGTTTCACTCGGAATCTTTAAATTAACCTTACCTTCTAGGGTCGGAACTTCGAGTTCGCCACCTAAGGCTGCAGTGACATAGCTAATTGGCACATTGCAGGATAAATCACTCTCATTTCGTTCAAATATTGGGTGTTTTTTAATGCTTACTTGCACATACAAATCACCATTTGGACCACCATGAGTACCAGCCTCGCCCTCTCCTGTTAAACGAATGCGATCGCCTGCATCCACTCCTGCAGGTATCTTCACTTTAAGACGTTTGCTCTCACGAATTCGACCATTACCTTGGCACTCAGGACAAGGACTGCTGATGACTTGTCCTTGACCGTGGCATTGTGGGCAGGTTTGTTGAATAGAAAAAAAACCTTGTTGAATTCTTACCTGTCCTTGGCCCTCACAGGTCTCACAAACCGTAGGCTTACTACCGGCTTTAGCCCCACTGCCTTTACAGGGTGAGCAAGACACATAAGTTGGTACTTTAATTTCCATCTCATGACCAATGGCTGCTTGCTCAAGAGTTAGTTCAACGTTGTAACGTAAATCACTGCCGCGCTCTGCATAGCTTTGAGCACCGCCCTGGCCTCCCGCTCGTCCGCCAGTGAAAATATTATCAAATATATCACCAAAAACGTCGCCAAAACCGCCAAAGCCTCCTGAGAAACCAGCACCACCTGCTCCAGCACCAGCAGCCCCACCAACACCGGCATGTCCAAACTGATCATAAGCTTGCCGCTTTTGGCTGTCTGACAGCACTTCATAGGCTTCCTTCGCTTCTTTAAACTTCTCTTCAGCGGACTTATCATCTGGGTTTCTATCAGGGTGATACTTCATTGCCAAGCGTCGATACGCTTTTTTCAGATCAGCATCTGATGCCTGACGACTAACCCCTAGTACCTCATAAAAATCACGTTTATTACTCATTAGCCGACCATTTCAAAAATTAATCGTATAAACGCAAAAAACGGTGATGGAAGATCACCGTTTTTTTGCACTCATTCACCGTTCTATTACTTCTTGTCATCCACTTCTTCGAAGTCAGCATCAACCACTTCATCATCGCCTTTGGCTTTCTCTTCACTGGCGCCGGCTTGCTCTGCTTGAGCGCCACTGCCTTCAGCAGAGGCTTTTTCTGCGTAAGCACGCTCCGTTAATTTGGCAGATGCTTCCGATAAGGCTTGTGTTTTAGCTTCAATCTCCTCCTTATCATTACCTTTAATGGCCTCTTTAAGCGCGGCAATGGCATCAAGAATGCTTTTCTCTTCACCCTCTTCCATTTTATCTTTTAAATCTTTCACCGCTTTTTCAGTTGAATGAATTAAGCTATCAGCTTTGTTACGAGTCTCAGCCAAGTCTTTAAACTTCTTATCTTCTTCAGCATGACTCTCAGCATCTTTAATCATTTGATCGATTTCATCATCAGATAAACCACTGGAGGCTTTAATCACGATTGACTGCTCTTTACCGGTCGCCTTATCTTTGGCAGAAACATTCATAATACCGTTCGCATCAATGTCAAAAATAACTTCAATTTGTGGCACACCTCTTGGAGAGGGTGGAATGTCGCTTAAGTCAAAACGACCAAGTGATTTGTTGGCACTGGCTTGCTCTCTCTCACCTTGTAAGACGTGAACCGTTACAGCTGTTTGATTGTCTTCAGCGGTTGAGAATACTTGTGATGCCTTAGTAGGAATCGTGGTGTTCTTCTCAATAAGCTTGGTCATAACGCCACCCATGGTCTCAATACCAAGAGATAATGGGCTCACATCTAATAATAAGATGTCTTTCACATCACCAGATAAGACGGCCGCTTGAAGAGCCGCACCCAAGGCAACTGCCTCATCAGGGTTAACGTCTTTCTTTGGCTCCTTGCCAAAGAAGTCTTGCACTTTTTCTTGCACCAAAGGCATTCTAGTTTGGCCACCGACTAAAATCACATCTTTAATGTCGTTGACGCTTAAGCCTGCATCTTTAAGAGCAACCTTACAAGGCTCGATAGAGCGAGCAACAAGATCTTCAACCAAGGACTCTAACTTTGCGCGAGTTAATTTGATGTTTAAGTGCTTAGGCCCTGACGCATCAGCTGTAATATATGGTAAGTTCACATCAGTTTGCTGAGCAGAAGACAATTCAATCTTTGCTTTCTCAGCCGCTTCTTTCAATCTTTGTAAGGCCAGTGGATCAGAGTGAAGATCAATGCCAGCATCTTTTTTAAATTCATCAGCAAGGTATTCAATCAATGCAAGGTCAAAGTCTTCACCACCTAAGAATGTATCACCATTGGTTGCTAATACTTCAAACTGATGCTCGCCTTCAACTTCTGCAATTTCAATGATGGATATATCAAAGGTACCACCACCTAAATCGTAAACAGCCACCACAGAGTCGCCACGGTTTTTATCCATACCATAGGCAAGCGCTGCTGCAGTCGGCTCGTTGATGATTCGCTTAACATCAAGACCTGCAATTCGCCCAGCGTCTTTTGTCGCTTGACGTTGAGAGTCATTGAAGTAGGCAGGAACGGTAATAACGGCTTCTGTCACCGTCTCACCTAGAAAATCTTCAGCGGTTTGCTTCATTTTTCTTAGTACTTCTGCTGAAACTTGAGGTGGTGCTTTATCATCGCCTTTAACTTGTACCCACGCATCACCATTGTCTGCTTTAACAATCTTGTAGGGAACCATTTTGATGTCTTTTTGAACAATCTTATCGTCAAACTTACGTCCGATTAAACGCTTGACTGCAAACAGAGTGTTATTAGGGTTGGTCACTGCTTGTCGCTTTGCAGAATGACCTACCAAAATTTCATTGTCATCGGTGAAAGCAACAATAGAAGGCGTGGTTCGATGTCCCTCATTGTTCTCGATTACTTTTGGCTTATCGCCGTCTAAAACAGCCACACAAGAGTTTGTTGTGCCTAAGTCAATGCCTATCATTCTTGCCATAATCTCATTACTCCACAAAGGTGTTTATTCTATAATTCTAAATCTTGCTATTAATTTGGGGATCCATTGCCAACTTTTCAAGTCAACTTCTGTAAAATTTCACACTTTTTATGCCTTTGATACCACCACTTTCGCCGCTCGAATCACTCGCTCATTGAGAGAGTAGCCTTTCTGGACCACAAAAAGAACAGTGTTGGCAGCAACCTCTTGGTTGGCTTGCATGCTAATGGCTTCGTGCTTGAGCGGATCAAACGTCTCACCAACTGGATTAATTTGCTTTAGTGAGAATTTGTCAAGAGCCGATAAAAATAGTGAGAGCGTGAGCTCTGTGCCCTCTTGGATGGCTGAGACTGACTCACTTACACTGGTCTTTTCAGCCTCGAGCGCTTGTTCTAAGCTATCAACTACCGGTAGTAATTCTTTCAATAATTTTTCAACGCCAAATTTGTGAGCTTTTTCAACATCTCTGGCAGCACGACGACGAACGTTAGCAATTTCAGCCATTAGCTCTAACACTTTGTCTTTTTCTTGCTGAAGGCTGCTTTCTAAGGTTAGAAGCTTCTCTTCAGAAGCATGCAAGCGCTTTTCATCGTCTAAGGCATCATCCGTTGCCAGCATCTCAGGGGCTTGGGCTTGATCATCCTTTTCAGCATTCTGTACGTCGTCTATAGGACTTTGCTCCTGTTCTTCATCCAGGCTCTTGGATGCTAATTCTTCCCACTTATTGTTGTTCTGCTTACTTGACATCTATCATGCTCCTAACTCGTTAATTTGGGTATTGTGAATCTGAAGTGGAAATTAATGAGTCACACTCCCTGTTTGCGCCAACGTGCCGCGCTTTATGCGCGGCATCCAAAAAGCCAAATAAACTAGATCCCGCGCATAAAGCGCGGGAAGTAGGGGGTTGGAGGAAATTTTAAGTCCGACTTCGGATTCACATATGTATATTGAGATGAAATAAAAAAAATCAAGACAAAGAATGGTTGCTAAAGAAAGTTGAACCATGAATAATGCTCTACTTGTTTTTTCTGTACCTATTCTATGTTTTTAGCCGAAGAGTCTTCTAAAACGTCTGCGCTTGTTGACGCACAAGCCATTTCTTACCCAAGCGTCGAAGACTTAAAGAGCATAACAGAGAAACTTAGGGAAAAATCTCCCCTATGTACTGAGCAAAGCATCCTAGCATTGCGAGCTAAACTCGTACTTGCTGAGGATAACAAAGCCTTTATCCTACACGCGGGCGACTGTGCTGAGCGATTTAGCGAAGTTACTTCTGAGAACATCACAGCCAAAGTCACGCAATTACAAGAGCTTGGTGTATTAATTAGCAAAAACTTAAACAAAGAAGCTCTGTTAATTGGCCGCATTGCCGGGCAGTATGCCAAACCCCGTAGCCTGTTAACTGAAACCATTGAAGACACGACCCTACCTAGTTACCGAGGGGACTTAATTAATGGTGAGATTTTCAATGCTCACTCGAGAAAAACAGACCCTAAACGACTATTACTTGCCTATAGTAAAGCCTCTGAAACCAATGTAGCCATTGAAAAGGCACTAAAAGAAATGCGGGCACCCATTGCTGTTTTTACGAGCCATGAAGCATTAAACCTTCATTATGAAGAGGCCTTAACCCGCTTAAATTCTCAAGATCAAGCGTTCAACCATTCAACCCACCTTCCCTGGCTTGGCATGCGAACAGCAAGTTACAATAGTATTCACCTTGAGTATTTAAGCAAACTGCACAATCCCATCGCAGTAAAATTAGGACCTAACACCACGCCAGATTTATTAAAGCACTTAATTGAACGCCTAAACCCGCAAAATGACGCCGGGAAACTTGTCTTAATCCCGAGATTGGGACTAAAGTTTGTAAAATCGCTCTTACCAAAACTGATTCAAGCTGCAGCTGGCTACAAGCTTTGTTGGCTCTGCGATCCAATGCATGGCAACACCGTTAAGCTCTCACCAGGCCAAAAAACCAGATTTTTATCAGAACTGATTGATGAAGTGCACATTAGCCAAGACATTCATCAATCATTAAACTCTCATCTTGCAGGCCTTCACTTAGAAGTTACCCCTAGGCCCGTCATCGAGTGTTTGGATTCACCCTCACAACTGAACTCTCCCATTACCATAAAATATGAGAGTGCGCTCGATCCTAGACTTAACCATCAGCAGGTAAAAAAACTGCTTTTAAAAGAAGCAAACTGACAAGCTTAAAGATAGTTCTCTTATAAAATCTCTTCTTTCTTAAACAAATGGCAGAAAGTTGCTGTAAATTGTATGGCATTGAGATATTTTATATAAATTAATCGCCAATGGGACAGCAGAAGGTAACCTGATGAGTGCTACAGACCAGAGTCTAGTTAAAGCCAGTTATTACCGCTCTCAATTATACACCGCCTATTTAGGGATTAACCCGCTAGTTGCGGCAGCACACCCTATTTTTTCCCTGGTAGAGCGCGTTAATTTATCAAGACAATTGGTCTTTAATGAGAGTTTAACCGACATCGTTCTGCATGAATTAAAAGCGTTTGAGACCCGTGCCGCAGATGCCAACTACGATGGAGAAACCATCATTATTAGTCGCTATTTACTCACTTCAGTGATTCAATACAGTGTTAAGCAGCACAATCTTTCGCTGCCACTTTTGCAGTTTAATGCCAAAGAAGAAAACAGTGAGAACTGTTTTTTTGACATTATAGAGCGTCTAATTTGCAAGCCAGATCTCTACCTAGACGTGCTAGAACTCGCTTATTTATGTCTGTCAACCGATCTGTCTATTCACAATCATAAAAGTAATGAAGACAAAGAGCCTCTTAAAGAAAAACTATTCAAAATCATAAGTAAACATCGTTCTTTTGAAAAAAAAGCAATCAGCGAAGACGCACCACCCCCCCCCCCTGAAAGCAAACAAAACCACTTCATGCTTTTAAAAACAGGCACTCTTAGTTTGTTAATCGTTGGGCTTGTTTTTGTGGCGGGGAACTTATTTGTAAACAACACTGCAAAGCATTACCTTAACCTAAATTACCAAGGACAATCTAGCACATCATGGACAAAATAAAGCCAATTTTAAAACAGCATCTCTCCGAATTAAAACGGCAACTAGACCTTAGTCAGCCTAAAGTTGGGATGGTGCTTTTCTTCCATGATTCTGGCGTCAATGCCTTAATGCAAAAAGCCAAACTGCAAGAGCAGAGAACCATCATAGACAATACTTCGGAGATAAACTCCTGGTTTAATGAGGCCATTAGCTTAAGCTCGATCCCCAATAGTTTAAGAGATGAAAAACAACTGTCACGTTACGCAAAAGCCTTAGCCAAAGCCCATCAACAAGATGGACTTGATTTAATTACTGTTTGCATAGACATCCATTCTGCAAGCCTACTCTCTCCCAAAGGATTAATTACGGAGCTAAACTTAATAAAAAAAACCATTAAAGCGCTCTGTGATAAATTACCCACAAAGCCTGCTCTCTTTATCACTTTTACCCAGTTGGATAAAATTGCAGGGTTTTGTCACTCCTTTGCCAACGCGGATCTCTCAAAAAACTGGGGCTATCAATTTGGTCCCTACCTCAATGAGGCATCACTGATACAACAACAAAATGAACGTTTTAATAGACTGGTAGAGGAGCTGCATGAATCACTAATCGACAAATTACATCACAGTGATGATAAGCTCTCACGCTACCTTATTCGAGAGTTTCCATTACAGATGGAAAGTCTCACCAACATGATTCGTGCTTGTGTGAAGCATTTATCAAGCTCTGCCACCAATATGAGCGGCGTCTATTTTACCTCGGCAAAGCAAGGCAACCACGCAAACGATCGTCTCTCAAAACACATCACCCAAGCCTTTTCATTAACCCCCATCGATAAAATACCCCAGAGCAGTCTCAACAAAGCCTTTTTCATTGACGGCTGGTTACAGGCAATAATTAATCATAAAAACCTGCTGCATACCCCTAGTAGAAAACAGTCCCTTAAGCCCTATTTCGTATCGGGTGCTGCAAGCTTAGCACTGTCTACCTTGGTCATTGGACTCTATGTCCATCACTCAACCAGTTTATTAAATAATGCGCATCAACAACTCGTTAGCACTCTTGGGCCTTCTTCCCAAACTCAAGATCTCACAGAAGTGCTAGAAGGGTTATTTAAAGCCAGTCAATCTGCGGATGAGGCAACCAACGCCCTGTCCTTTCCAATGGTTAAAACGTTTTCAGAAAATGCAAAAAAGCAATATCAAGACGGTCTAAGCAGTGTTCTACTACCTAGTCTTAAAGAGCAGATTGAACAGAGTCTGCAATCACGAAAAGGCCCTCTTGAGACTTACTCCGCACTAAAAGCCTACCTTATGTTGGGTGATAGCCGTGTGACTAACGCGGATTACTTATACCATTGGCTAGAAAATAATTGGCAACCAACATTAACACCCTCTCAACTAAAACGAAGCAAACATCTGTTAAGTGACGCTTTGAAAGAACCCTTTCAACCACTGGATGTAAATCAACAATTAATAGAAAGCACTAGAAGCTTTCTACTGGCTTTACCAAATGATTATCTACTTTTTAGTCTTGCTAAGCCCTATCTACCTAGTAAGTTCACTGCGTATCAAGTAGAAGGCTTTTCTCTACCCCTATCCAAAATCCCTGAAATTTACAGCCGTGAGAATTATACAGAAACTTACAATACTACACTTGCTAAGGTAGCAGCGACTTTAAGAAAAGAATCGTTTGTCCTTGGCTTTAAAAGCGAGCAAAGCATTCTCAGGCAGCTCCGTGACAATTATTTAAAAAATTACTTGGTGTTCTGGCAAAATTTTGTTAAGCACTCTCACGCCCAAACATTCGATAGCTATATCAATGGACAACGGTTATTTATTGAACTATCTAAGGAAGGCAATGCTCTAGAGCAATTGACTTCGTTTGTACAAAGTCAAACTGCCCCTTTTTCAGAAAGCAAAGAAGGATCTGAAACCCTATTTAACAAAATAGTAGCCAATCAGTTTAGTAGCCTACAATTATTGACTCCCTATCAGCTACAATTGGTGCGTAGTGAGTTTATGAGTCTTGCCAAGTATTACGCGAACTTTCAACAAATGAATGATAATGGCCAGAGCGCCTACCAGTTTGCCAAGCAGCGTTTTTCTCATAAGAATGGAAGTGATCCATTATCTCGACTCTATGAGCTTGCTAGCGAGCTACCCCAACCAATGCAAACCTGGATAACCGCGATAAATGACAACAGCTGGTTTTTAATTTTATTAAATACGGAACGCTACATTAATGAGACTTGGAATCAACACGTCTATCAGCTCTACCATTTAAAACTGAAAGGAAAATTTCCCTTTAAGCAAGACAGCAACATTGAGGTCAGTTTGACGGAGTTTGCAAACTTCTTTGGGCCCAATGGCATTTTAGCCACTTTTTTTAATCAAACGCTGGCGCCTTTTATCGACACGAGCACCGCAAACTGGCATGTCAAATCACTAAACAATCTGACCTTACCTATTTCAGAGGCAAGCCTAAAAGAAATTATCCGAGCCAATGTCATTAAAGAAATTTTCTACCCTAATAATAAACAAACAATGTCTGTTGAGTTTACCTTACAGACAGTGACCACAGATCCGGTCATTGAATCACTAGAGCTTGATATAAATGAACAAATACTAAAAGAGAGTGATCATCAAAAAGTTTCGAAGAGCTTTATCTGGCCAAGCGACAAAAACAGTGCAGAAACCAGTGTAAAAATTAAAAAAGTATCAGGTGAGACCTTAAATTTAGTAGAAAATGGTGAATGGGGACTCTTTAAATTATTGCAGCATTCAAATCTCTCTCCAATTGAAGATGATTCTAAAAACTATCAATTGATCTTAGATGTAAATGGGAACTCCGCTAAGTTTTTACTTAGCGCAAGCTCCCCACTAAACCCATTTGTGCCAGAGCTATTAAGCCAATTTAACCTACCTCATCGGCTAAGCTAACTCTGCCAAATCAAGAGACTGTTCTGCTGTTTGAATGGCCTCTTTTAAAAGGGTAATTAAAAAATTGAGCCGAGACTTGGTGCGTGCTTCAAAGCGCAGTGTTAAGTGCTCCGTGGTATTGGAAGCACGAACCAAAGCCCAGCCGTCAGAGTAGTCAATTCGAACACCATCGATGGTCGTCAAGGTAGCATCAACTACGCACTTTAGATGACTTTCAATTTGAGAGATTATGCTAAATTTTTTCTCTTTAGCAATTGCAATCTTAATTTCTGGCGTTGAGAGCATTTCAGGGTAGAACTGCATTAACTCGCTCAAAGGCTTGTCTCGACCTGAGACAATCTCAAGTAACCTAGCCCCAGTATAAATCCCATCATCAAAGCCAAACCAACGATGATGGTAAAAAATATGACCGCTCATCTCACCAGCAAGTGCTGCACCAAGTGCTTTCATTTTAGCCTTCACCAGTGAGTGTCCTGTTGGAGACAAAACCGGAACTCCCCCACAGGTTTTAATGAGTTGAGGCAAAAGATTGGAACATTTAATATCATAAACGATTGAAGCCGCTGGAGACTCTTTTAGTAGCGTTTCAGACAACAGCATTAACAACCTGTCTGAGTAGATGGCTTGACCTTTTTCATCTATCACACCGATGCGATCTGCATCGCCATCAAAGGCAAGTCCTAAATCAGCTTGCTCTTCTAGAACTGCTCTTTTTAGATCGAGTAAATTTTTATCAACACTGGGATCGGGCTGGTGGTTTGGAAAATTGCCATCAACCTCTTCGAATAAGACAATAATTTCAGCCCCTAAACTTTCAAAGACCTCTCTGGCAATAACACCTGCAGCCCCATTGCCACAATCAATAACGACTTTTAGTTTTTTGGGTATTTGAATTCGTTCATTGATGGCCTCTACATAGGCTTGATGGTAACTGCTTGATTCAAGAAGCCCATTGCCAGAGCAAAAACACTGTGCCTGAATGCTTTGATAAAGTGTCTGCAATTCCTGCTCTGTCAAACTTTTACCGGCCACCACAATTTTAAAGCCATTGTCTTCTTTCGGATTGTGACTACCTGTTATTATAACCCCAGACTTAGAAGCACTTTGACTTGTGGCAAAATACAGCAAAGGGCTAGTGCAAACCCCGATGTCAGTTACATTTATCCCAGTTGATCTGAGCCCTTCAATTAATGCTTTTGCAAAAAGAGGGCTAGAAATCCTGCCATCACGAGCAACGATAAAATCACGAATGTTTTTACTTACTAGTAGGCTACCAAGAGCAAGGCCGATGGTAAAAACTGTGTCGCCATCCAATTGATGTGGGGTTGTGCCTCGAATATCATATGCTCGAAAAATAGTTGGATCAACACGTTCTTTTAACTTAAAAGACTGCATTAGGACACTCCTGTTGAGCCAAAGCCACCATCGCCTCGTTCGCTTTCTTCAAATTCAGTCACAAGTTTAAAATCAGCTTGAACAACGGGCACAAAAACAAGCTGTGCTATGCGCTCACCTGGTTGGATGCTAAAACAATCTTTACTTCGATTCCAACAGGACACTTTTAACTCTCCTTGGTAGTCTGAATCAATTAAACCAACTAAATTACCAAGTACAATCCCGTGTTTATGCCCCAATCCGCTACGCGGCAGGATAACCGCAGCAAGTGAGGGATCTTCAATGTAAACTGAGAGCCCAGTAGGTATTAAAACTGTCTCATTGGCTTCTATTTGTAGGGTCTCATCAAGGCAAGCCCTTAAATCAAGGCCTGCTGATCCTTCGGTAGAGTATTGAGGTAGAGCAATCTCTTTTGAAATTTTTTCATTCAATATTTTAAGTTGTATGGGCTTTCTCATGGGCGATCCTTTTTATATTGTTCTGATGAAGTTCTAGAATTTTTGTTGTTAAAGCACGAGCCAACGCTTGTTTCGATTGGCTGGGTAAACGTTCTATGTCATTTTTTGAAATCAGTGTCACTTGATTAAAGTCAACATTAAAGCTTGGATTAAGGTCGCTGACTTCATTACAAATAATTAAATCCAGGCCCTTTTTCTCTAACTTTTCTTTGGCAAGGCGTTCTGCTTGGTGTGTTTGTGCAGCAAATCCAACCACCGTTTTAGGCCGCTTGGCATGAGCACTGACACTGGCAATAATATCAGGATTCTTAATTAAACTTAATTGAAGCTCATTGCCTTCTTTAGCCAACTTTTTATCAAGTGGCTTGGCAAGCCGGTAGTCTGACACAGCAGCAGCCCCTATGAATATATCCTGTTCTTTTAAGTTTTGAGTTACCGCCTCATACATTTCACAAGCGGAGGTCACATTGGTTATTTTGATTTCTGGATCAGGACGTAGGTGACTGGGACCTGAAATTAAATGTACACAGCTTCCTGCTCTTGCAAACGCACTCGCAAGCTCATAGCCCATTTTACCAGAGCTTTTATTGGCCAAATAGCGCACAGGATCAATTGCTTCGTGTGTAGGGCCTGCGGTTATTAACACTGATGGTTGTGAATGGTTAGGTACAATGTTTAGTGAAAACGCAGCGATCGCTTTAAGTATTTCTGAGGGCTCACTCATTCTACCAAGGCCCGTAACACCGCAAGCAAGAGACCCCGATGAAGGACCAATAAAGTAAACTCCTCGCTCTTTTAATCGCAGAACATGTTCTTTGCTTGCTGGATGCTGCCACATGTTGGTGTTCATTGCAGGCGCCACTAACAGAGGGCCTTTAAAGACCAGAGCAAGCGTTGATAAAAGATCGCTTGCCAAACCAAGACTTAGTTCGGCCAAACGATTGGCGCTAGCTGGTGCTACGAGCATTAAGTCAGCCCAATTTGCAAGCTCTATATGGCCCATGCTACGTTCTTGCTCGACTGAGAAAATCCCATCAAAGACTGGGTTTTCAGACACCGTTTGCAACGCAAGAGGGCTTACTAGCGCTTTAGCAGACTCTGTTAGCACCACCCGCACCTCAAATCCGGCTTTTTTGAGTTGACGAACTAACTCAGGCGCTTTGTACGCTGCAATACCACCACTAACCGCAAGTAGTATGTTTCTAATTGGACTATTTGAGGGCATGATGAACTCACCCTTACATTAAAATATTGGCATTTTAAACGAACTCCGCTATCCTCTCTAGTTTTAATTTAAACCAAACTAGTGTGAAAGCAGGAATCCTTCAAAGTATCTGGCTGTGGGTTGCAGGATGCGCCTTAACCGCTCATTTATGTCTTAAAGCCGTCGTTAAATCCTTATTTTCTAAACTGGATCGTTCTTGGATCATCGCCCAACTGCAGGCATGGGAGAAAAAGCTGCACTCGCTAATACAGCTAAAAATCAAAGTTGAAAACCCTCATCAAGTGAACTTTGAGCCAGGCAAGCCCTATATTTTAATGCCCAATCATGCAAGCCTGCTTGACATTCCAATTACCTTTCATGCCTTTCCAAATACGTCCATTCGCATGTTGGCCAAAAAAGAGCTTTCCTTTATACCACTGATGGGACGCGCGATGAAAAAGGCTGAGTTTCCCTTCATTAATCGTAAAAATCGTACCCAGGCCATCAAAGATCTGGCTTATGCCAAACATCTAATGGAAGACGGTGTAGTCTTATGGATTGCCCCAGAGGGCACCCGTTCAAAGACTGGTGAACTACAGGCATTCAAAAAAGGTGGGTTTATTACAGCCATTCAAGCTGGAGCCACCATTGTGCCACTTGCCATTGTCGGTGCTGATAAAATTTTGAAAAAAGGACAGTATCGAATCAACCTTTCACAGAAAGTGACGGTCCATGTTGGAAGGCCAATTGATGCAAGCAGCTATGCCCTTGAAAATAAAGACAAATTAATTGAAACTGTTCGCGGTGAAATGAGCACATTACTTCAGTCTAATAAGACTTAATCCTCACTTAACCTCGGTTTGATACAATACATTAAAGTTTTCTTTGAACTTTTACGATGGAAGAATTCAACCAAGCGACACGTCAAAACCAACAACTTGCCAAGCATGAGAGCTGGTGGCATCGTTATTATAAAAACTTGGAAATAAATAACTTCTTTGAATGGCTTCAAGAAGGCAGTTGGTACCTATTTTGGTGGGCAACAATGGTCAGTGTGGCAAACCAGATCAAAAGCACTACGTTCACGGTTGTTCGACACTCTGTCTCACTTCAAAACGTTGACTCACGGTTCACTGAGGGATTTTTCAGTGGGGTTGGTGAAGTTAGTCAAAAAACCATCGACATTTTACTACCTATTGCTGATGCCCTAATTGTCTTAGGGATCATCTGTGAGAGCTTAGGATTTTATCAACGCAAGAATAAAAATGTGAAAGCCAGCTGGAAACTTGCAAGCAGTTGGATTTGTGGAAGCCTAGTCCTTGCCGCAATACTCCTTTTAAACACCAGCACCGCGCCCATTTTATTACTAAGCGCCATTGCTCTAAAGGGCTTTAACGCATTACTTGCTTGTGCGTTTCACTCTTATGGCTGCATTATAGGCTCCTATAGAGAGCATGTTAGACCACTGGTTCATAATGCTCTAGCACTGGCGACCAGCGCCCTCACCTTTACAACCCTTTTATACCTAACCATCTTTGTTGCAGCAGCAGCTACTGGTCCCATTGGTTTAGCAACAGTTGGCACCATTGCCGCACTCTATGTAGTAGCCTCAAATCTTGCCCTTGCCTCAAGCGTATTAATGCTAACTACTCTTGCTGCCAAAGCACTGGATGAATTAATCATTAAACCATGGCAAAAAAGCAAAGAGGACAAACAACTTGCTGAGAGCCCTCAGTCAGTAGAGGCGGTTAAAGTTGAAGTTACAAAGCGCTTCGAGCCGCAGAAAAAAACAAGCCTTCTTAACTTCTATGCTCAGAAAAATCGTGTACGAGTGGTTAAACGACTTGAGTCACAAAATAACCTCTCACAAGCCAAAACGTATTTAATTGATGAAATCACTGATAAAATTCGCGATTTAAGCGAGCAAGCAAAGCCTGATCCCATTCATCAGATAAAAATACAATGTCTAAGTGAGATTAAAAATAAGCTTAGCGGAGAACATGACCCGAACGCTTTAAAAGACGAGATAAAAAAGGTTCTTAAAGACAAAGGCCATCAAGGTGCCTTTCGCTCACGCCTTCGCAACGTTGGCGATGTCGAAGACATTATTATTGCAGTCAATTGCTACTTAAGGCTCGAAGAGGAAGCCAGTAAAAAGCAAGCATCTCCGAGCCATTCTTTAAATACTGTTGTGCCAGAGTCTCCTTAGATTTAAGGCTTTGGTGGTGGTTTAGGACCGCCTTTTGGTGCCGCCATTGATTGAAGACGATCTCTTTGTTCCTTGGTTAAGATTTGGAAAAACTGATGCTGCATCTTGCTTTGCATGAAGAAAAGATCAGCCACGAGTTGTCCTTGTCGATTAGCAAGAGCTCTTGCTTTTTCGTCACTGTAGCTTGCCGAGATGGTTAGGCTTCTTAACTCTTGACGTATTTTCGTCAAGTTATTCATGATGTCTTTCATTTTAGGCTTCATTGCCTGTTTCATATCACGCATCTGCTTTTTCTGCTCTTTACTCAGATCAAGCCCTTTGTGCATCATTTTATGGCGAGCCTTGTCCCCATGCTTATGAGCCGCCATTGGCGCGGCAACATTATTAGCAGGTGGCGGTGGTTCTGCCTGTAGCGCTAAAGAAAAAGCGCCTAAAGCAGCAAATCCTAAGCCTAACAGTTGTTTCGATGGTCGTTTCTGGTTCATTACAAGCCCCTTTTATTACCAGTCTATCAATTATTAGTAGAACCCAAAGTATTGCACATCAAAAGCTTAATGCAAATATCCCCTCTGCCGATCACATAGCCCTTATACCTCTCGTGTGGCCATAAAGCTAAGCTCCGGGTTTCTCTCCTCCGTCATAGACAGATTCACCCGAGTCGGCGCCAAATAAATTAATTCACCACTACCATCGATGGCCAGATTATCTGAATATTTTTTCTTAAAGGCCTCTAGAACTTTGCTGTCTTCTTTGGCATACACCCAGCGAGCAGCAACCAAACTAATGCCTTCATAAGCACACTCCACGCCATATTCATTCTTTAACCGGTCTGCGACCACATCAAATTGCAACACTCCCACCGCTCCTAGAATTAAATCATTGCTGGTAAGCGGTCTGAATATTTGTGTTGCGCCTTCTTCTGAGAGCTGAATGAGTCCTTTTAACAAAGCCTTGCTCTTTAGAGGATCTTTTAGTCGCACTCGTCGAAACAGCTCTGGAGCAAAATTTGGGATCCCTGTAAACTTTAATAGCTCACCTTCACTAAATGCATCGCCAATTTGAATGGTGCCATGGTTGTGCAAGCCTATAATATCACCTGGATAAGCACATTCTGTGTGCTGTCTATCCCCTGCCATAAAAGTCAGTACGTTTGATAATTGCACTTCTTTATTGATCCTTAAATGTTTAAGTTTCATCCCTTTTTTAAAGCGACCTGAACATATTCGAAGAAAGGCAATGCGATCACGATGATTTTTATCCATATTCGCTTGAATTTTAAAGACAAAACCTGAAAACTTATCTTCCATGGCCTGTACTTCTCGCGTACTGGTCACCCGGGCCTTCGGTGCAGGTGCATGCTGAACAAAATCATCCAGTAAGGCTTTGATACCAAAATTATTTAAAGCAGAACCAAAATAAACAGGGGTTAGCTCGCCTTTTAAATAGTCTTCCAATGAAAAAGGATGACTGGCACCTTGAATTAATTCAAGCTCTTCTCGCAATTCATCAATCAAAGGGCCTAGGAGATCATCGAGCTCTTTATTATCCAAACCAGAGATGACGGTGACTTCCCCTTTTATTTCATTCTTTGACGGTTCAAAAAGGTAAATTTTATCTTCAAGTAAATGATAGACGCCTTTAAAACGTGCGCCCATGCCAATTGGCCAGGTCACTGGTGCACACTTTATTTTTAACACCGATTCAACCTCATCCAAAAGCTCAAGTGGCGACTTTCCTTCCCTATCAAGCTTATTAACAAAGGTCATAATTGGCGTATCTCGAAGCCTACAAACCTCCATTAACTTAATGGTTCGCTCTTCCACCCCTTTAGCAACATCAATAACCATTAAGGCCGAATCAACCGCGGTTAAGGTACGATAAGTGTCTTCTGAGAAGTCCTCATGTCCCGGCGTATCGAGTAGGTTCACAATTCGTTGATTGTGCACAAATTGCATCACAGAGGTGGTGACAGAGATCCCCCGTTGCTTTTCTAATTCCATCCAGTCACTGGTCGCATGACGAGAGGCTTTTCGCCCCTTTACTGTGCCTGCAAGACTGATGGCATTTCCAAATAACAACAGTTTTTCGGTTAAAGTGGTTTTACCCGCATCCGGGTGTGAAATAATGGCAAAAGTACGCCGTTTGCACACTTCTTCTGCAATGTCACTCATCTGTGTCTCATTTTAACAATTTGTGGGTGATTATACCCCAATTCATCATCAGATAACCTGAATTTTTCAAGTATTGTGAGCAAATGTCGATAAATAAGAAAGACTCTTTGGTAGTAAGGACAGATGTCATCAGATCACAAAAAGTGCTATTTGGTGCTATACTGTACAAATAAGCAGGTGTATGATGAAGTTGGTAAAAAAAATCGTTGGGTTTACCATTATTGAAGCATTAATAGCCGCCTTAATAATGGGCGCAGGCGTGCTTGCATTCTCAAACTTACACACCAACCTCACTCACTCAAGTAACAGCAGTAAACAAAACAGTGAAGCTCAAATCTTAGTCCAACAAAAATTAGAAGAGTTAAGAAATTACAGCTCTCTTAACAACTTCGATACCATAAGTTCAGGTACGGATACCGTGAGTTCAGCAAATACCACCTACACCCGCACTTGGCTTGTCACCACTAACTCCGCACCAGACTATAAAAGCCTACAAGTGACCGTCAGCTGGCAAAATACTGAAGGCACCAATGAATCCATTACCCTAAATTCCTCACTTGCAAGACACGACCCCAAAGACAGTGGATCGGCCATTTCAGCTAGTGAAAATGTGGGTGGACTCTCACCTTAATGACTGAATTAAAGAACGTCTACCAACACTCTGTCGGCGTCCGAGTCATAGAAAGACCATTTGCGACAATGGTTAACACCGCACAACTTACCCCTGCCTCTGCGTCATTAATTTGATCGCCAATTGCGCTTGCAGTGAGTGTATAGCCACTTGCCGAAGTACCGGTAATGGCCAAATTATAATTGCCATCTGGCGTGGTGGTGGTTCCCCCCCACACATCGACTAAGCTGCCATAGCTTGGATTATTGGTTCGGTGTTTTTCTTCTTCCATTACGATACTCAAAAGGGTTGATTTGGCGTCGACACGATTACCTTTTCGTACGTGCTCTTGGTAGAGTGGCACAGCAATCGTCGCTAATATGGCAACGATTGCGACCACGATAACCAATTCGATTAAACTAAACCCTTTGCACATCAAAAGCCTCTTTTTAGTCATTTTTATACTATAATTATACAATATGATTACTAGAAATTCCTATGCAAACAAAGAAGATCCAAGCATTCTCATTAATTGAACTCATTTTAGTGATTATTATCCTTGCTGGTATTATCTTATTTGTTGTGCCAAATCTAGATTTTTTAAACCGCGCAAAAACACTCACCGCCGCCTCTGAATCACTCTACAATGCGCTCAAGATCACAAAGTCTGAGAGCACAAAATTAAGAAGCAATTTAACGGTCTCTTTTAATACCGGTAATAGTTGGTGCTTTGGTGTCAGTGACTCAGGTGGCAGTTGTGATTGCAGTGTCGCAAACAGCTGTCAGATTGGCGGGGTTGAAAAAGTTGTTAATTCTCAGATGTATACTGGAATAACCCTGACTGTTAATAACTTAAGTGGCAGCAACCCTCGCTTTGTCGAGTTTGAAGGCATAAGAGGGACGGTTACCAATACCGGTAGTATCACCTTTGCCAACACGGGTTACTCTACCACTACTAGCCTTAACAAACTTGGTCTGATTAGCATTTGCTCAGATACGGTAAGGAGTTATACCGCATGCACACCCTGAGCATTGATAATGCTGGATTCTCATTAGTTGAGCTTTTAGTTGGCATCGCCATTGGTCTTGTTGTGGCAACCGCTATGATTTCTTTTCTAATGGCGACCTCAAAAGCAAGCACTCAAACCCTACAAACCGTTCGTTTGGAATATGAATTAAAATCAGCGATAAACCTAATTGCCGATGACATTCGACGAGCAGGCTTCTATGCAAGCAGCCGCAGCATGGTTGATACCGGCATTAATTCTAATCCTTTTATGAGTGTCAGCACCGACATCACGACGCCGAATTCCAGTTGCATTTTATTTAGCTACGATCTGAATTCAGATGGCCTGCTACCAAGTCTTGGCTTTGCTGATTCTGACGAGCGATTTGGCTACCGGCTGTCAAACCAAATCATTCAGTCTCGGGCAACCACAGACGCCAATTTTTCTTGTACCAGCGGAAGTTGGGAAAACATTACAAACCCCAATTTAATTCAAGTTACCAATTTAACCTTTAGTCTCACTAATACCACAGTAGCTCTAGACAGCCCAAGCTCAGGCTCAATTGTGCTACGCCAAGTGCTCATTAGTGCAACGGCCGCTCTAAGCAGCGATCCCAGTGTGAGCCGAACGATGACAAGCCAAGTAAAAGTTAGGAATGACAAGTATGAACCCTAGACCCAACCCTCCCAAGCTTGCATCCAAGGCAAGTCACCAAAAAGGCACCGCGACCATCATAGTCGTCATAGTGCTGACTGCGGTTATCTCAACCATCACCCTTTATTCCGCTGAGTCAGTACAAAACAGCCAACGAGTTACAGCTAATACTCTTAGAGAAAAACAAGCCTTTGAAGCAGCCGAGTCCGGTCTAGAGTATGGAATTTCTCATATTAAGGAAAATGGTACTAGTATTATGGTTGATTCAGATCTTGATGGCTACATCGATCCCTACAGTAACTCTGACACCACAAATGTTAATCAAGCCAATGGCACTCAATACAGTTTTAGTTATGCAAACCCAACATTGAATGATTTTGATGTCATTACCTTAAGTTCAACGGGTGTCTGTGATGATGGCAGCGTACAAAGAACCATTGTACAAGATTTACTGAAATTAACCCACTTAGTAAACTCCCCGCCAGCAGGTTTTATCGCTCGCGGTAACGTTACTATGAGCGGCAACATGAGCATTACCAACACCGAGACAGGCCATACCATTTGGGCTGGCGGCAACGTCGCTTTGCAAGGCAGTGCTTCAACCACCGGCTCGCCAACTACCCAAGGTATTAGCACGGGATCTGATAAGCATGCCATTAACAGTGACATTACAATGAATGATGCAAGCCTATCCAGTCTTTCCAATGATGAGTTTTTTCAAAACTTTTTTGGAATGAGCAAATCTCAAGCAAGAGACAGTGCCAACATCCTCTATAGTGATGACAGCAATGTAAATTACAGTGATTTATTAAATGGCGTCGTTGGAAAAACCATCTGGCTGGATCATTCAGCCGGAGGTGAGGCAAGTTTTTCTGGTAATGCGGTAATTGGTTCGCCGTCACAACCAGTGGTTCTCATTGTAGATGGGAATTTTAAAGCCAATGGTACCACGGTTATTTATGGCGCCATCTATGTCGCACAAGACTGGAATAACTCAGGGGGGGGCACGCTTGATATCTATGGTGCCATCATCGTAGAAGGAGCATTTAGTGGCACTGGAACGCCTAATGTGGAGTTTAGTGAAAATGTATTGAATGCAACCAACAGCATTGCCGACTACGTAAAAATTCCAGGCAGCTGGCGTGACTTCTAACATCGTTAAGGTTAAGCTTGCTCTCACTTAAACAAAGAAAAAAGCAATTTTAAGAGTAAACCATGCGTATTCAAGGCTTTAGTATTATAGAGATACTGATTGTTGTGTCCATTGTTGCCATTTTAGCAACTATTGCTCTTCCAAGCTATAACGATGCCATGACCAAATCACGGAGAACCGATGGCAAGGTGGCCTTAATGGATCTAGCAACTCGAATGGAGCGATATTACTCTGAACATCATAGCTACAGTGATGCAAGCATTGCGCCAGATGGTAGCTCTAGCACTCAAGTTCTAAATTCAAATCTTAGCCCTGAAGGCTGGTATCAACTTCAAATTAGCGCACAATCTGACTCAAGTTACACAATTAGCGCCGTCCCTCAAAATGCACAAGCAAGCTCTGATCTAACTTGCGCCACCTTTTCTTATGACAATCTTGGCCAGGAAGGTATTTCTGGCAGTGGCAGTGTCTCTGACTGTTGGTAACAACACTAGCTATACCCATCCTAGTTCATTCTGCGAAGCTTTGGACTATCTTGAGTCTTTATCACTCTCAGCAAAAAGAAACTGTAGAAAAATGTTGTCGTTGCCGCAAGCTCTAGGTAGCGACTGAACGCAAAGTACACCTGGTACGCCGCTCGACTGTTTAGCAAAAATGAGAGCCAGTCATGTCGATGAATCGTTAACCATGTCATGATTAATACAATGGCATAAAATAGTATTGAAAACATCAAGCGACTTGCCACTGAATAGGGGAATTGGCGCATAGAGCAAACCAGAGCATACACCAAAATGGCGCACCAACCATATAACAGCCACTGGTGGTTCATCAAAAAGGGCCAGTAACCATCTATGCAAAGAATTAGTAAGACAAATAACCAAAGGGCGTAGAGCCACTTTAATTGCTGCTTACACAACCCAAATAACACAAAAACAGTTGCCACAATTTGCACTTCCATGTACAAAAGTGCCACTTTCATTAGCCAGTTATAATCAACACCAACACTGTGAAAAAAAGTTGTGAAAATTAGTAAAAACAAAAAGCCTGTATTGATGAATAACATCAATGGAAAGACTAATGCCATCATAACTCCTTATTGTTAGTCCATTAACGGTCGATACTTCAGTCGCTTAGGGCTTGCAACATCACCTAAACGCTTCTTTCTATCCTCTTCATAATCGCTGTAATTCCCCTCATAAAACGTGACCTTAGAGTCCCCTTCAAAGGCAAGAATATGTGTACAAATTCTATCTAAAAACCACCTGTCGTGTGAGACAACAATGGCGCTACCAGGAAAAGACATCAACCCTTCTTCAAGTGCTCTCAATGTTTCGACATCTAGATCATTAGACGGCTCATCCAATAATAAAACATTGCCGCCGCGCTTTAGTAATTTTGCCAGATGAACACGGTTTCGCTCACCCCCAGATAAATTGCCAATTAATTTTTGCTGATCGCTACCTTTAAAATTAAATCGAGACACATAGGCTCTGGAAGCCATTTCATAGCGACCAACTTGTATTAAGTCTAGGCCATCGGAGACTTCTTGCCATACAGAGTTCTTATCATCCAAATGATCTCGATGTTGATCAACATATGAGAGTTGCACTGTTTTTCCAAGCCGTATGCTGCCCTCATCTGGCTCAAGTTGCCCTGTAATCAGTTTAAGAAACGTTGATTTACCAGCCCCATTTGCACCAATAACACCAAGGATGCTTCCCGCTGGTAACAATAGATTCAGATCATCAAACAAGAATTTCTCATTGAATCGTTTCTGAAGATGATTCACTTCCAAAACCAGCTCACCTAAACGCTCTCCAGGTGGAATGTAGATTTCATTAGTCTCTTGACGCTTTTGAAATTCTCGAGAATTTAGTTCTTCAAAACGATGGATCCTCGCTTTGTTCTTTGCATGCCGTCCCTTCGGGTTTTGGCGGACCCATTCAAGCTCAGCTTTCACTGCACGCTGGTGCGCCTTCTCTTCGCGTCCCTCTTGCTCAAGGCGCGCTTCCTTTTGGGAAAGCCAGGCAGTGTAATTACCTTTAAATGGAATGCCCTCTCCCCGATCAAGCTCTAAAATCCACTCAGCAACATTATCTAGGAAGTAGCGATCGTGGGTTACTGCAATCACCGTTCCTGGGTATTTTTCCAAAAATTGCTCAAGCCAAGCAACACTCTCAGCATCTAAATGGTTGGTCGGCTCATCAAGTAGTAAAACGTCAGGGTTTGAAAGAAGGAGCTTACATAAGGCTACCCGTCTTTTCTCCCCTCCAGATAACGAACTGACTGTCGTATCCCAAGCAGGCAAACGAAGAGCATCAGACGCCATTTCTAATTTTCGCTCAACATCCCAAGCACCAAGCGCCTCAATTTGATTCTGCAATTCCGCCTGCTGATCGAGCAAGCGTGCCATCTCATCATCAGACATGGGCTCAGCAAATCGACAGCTAATCTCATTGAACTCATCCAACAGCGCTTTCGTTTTTGCAATACCTGCCTCAACATTGGCACGCACCGTTTCTGATTCATCCAGCATTGGCTCTTGGGCTAAATAGCCAATTTCAATGTCTTTTTCGACCTTCACTGTGCCATCAATTTCTTTATCAATGCCTGCAATAATTTTTAAAAGGCTTGATTTTCCAGATCCATTTAAGCCCAAAACACCAATTTTAGCACCTGGTATAAAACTCAAAGAAATGTCTTTTAGGATGGTTCTTTTAGGGGCTACTGTTTTGCTAACCCCTGTCATAGTAAAAACATATTGACTCATAATTATACTGCCTTGCCAGAGGGTTGTCGTTGCCAAACTTGAGTTCGACCTAATAATGGCATGCCTATGAATCCGCGTACTTCAATTTTTTTATCAGATAGTTGTTTCATAACGCAACGATATTCCTTGCCAGACTTGGGATCTAAGATACTGCCCCCCTCATAAACATTATCCGTTTTTGCTTTCATCTCTTTCAGAATAGTTAAACCAACAATGGGTTTGTTTTTATCAGCGCCGTGGCAATGAACACATAGACCTTTATCACCAGGCTCTTTGAAAACCTTAACAATGGTACCTTTAAGAGCGCCATCCACTTCTCTGATGGAAATAATTGCTCTTGGCTTTTTGGTTTTATCATCAATGGTTTTCCACTCGCCAACCGGTTGAAACGCACTACAGGCAAGAGAAACACCCATTAATAAAATGAAGGTCGATAATTTTTTTTTCATAAGATCCTCAATAAAACAACACTAAAATACGAATTTGACTTGGTTTTTGTGCCTAAGGTAGGCAAGATAATAGGTATTCCTTCTACACTGTTGCGACAAATGACTCAGCGCTTAACGTTGTTTTTGAAAAAGCACCTAAAAATACTCTCAATAAGCCTATGCTGTCTGTCGCTTCTCTCAATCATTTATTGCCTTAAACAACTGACATCATTTAATTATACGATAGTTCCCCCACCGGTTCTAGAGAAAAACAAACCGGTGCTAAAAGCAAACAAACCGTTGAAACAGCTCAAAGATCTGCCTGTTTTTGGTAATTATTTACCCAAAGAGCACAATATTCCAAACACCTTGCTTGATTTAAAACTCTTAGGGATCTTAAAGTCCTCACAGCCTAAAAATTCACAAGTCATCATAAAACTTAGCAATAACAAAGAAAAACTCTTCCATTTAAATGATGTTTTGCCAGGCAATGCAAAAATTATTAGAATTGATGACAATCATATTTTAATCAACCGTAATGGCAGCGTAGAGCAACTGGTTCTTGATAAACAAAAGCTTATCTTTGACAAACCGCTACCCCCTATGGATGTGAACAACCATGACTCGTAACTACTTTCGACTTTTCCTTATTATTGTTTTATCTCTTCTTGGCTTAGGCTGCAGTGAGCTAGAGTTTAAAGAGGGACAGGAGAACTTTTTAAAGCAAGACTACCGTAGTGCTTTTATTCGTCTAACACCTGCAGCAAGAGCAGGTAATCCACAAGCGCAATATGCCATAGGCTACATGTACTACACAGGCCAAGGTACGGTAAAAGACCGTCAAAAAGCCAAAGAGTGGATTGAAAAGGCTGCAAAGCAAGGTAATAAGAATGCTATTTCGGCTCTAACTCGCTTGCAAAACCAAGCACACTCCCCTTACCTTCCTTCCAGCAATCCAAAAATGCAACCTCTTTAAAATCAGTGATTGCCCTCATGCTATTTTTTTTGTACCTTTTGCTAAGGTCAGGCTTGCTTGATCAGCGTCACCCTATCTAGCTAACTGTTACAGACATGGATGAAGATAGGCAGTTTTATAGCCCCTGGGGGCCAACTTATAAAGGATTTAATATCATGCTTCGTTTTACAAAGATTTGTGTTTTAGGGCTTGCAGCAATCAGTACTCAAGCGTTTAGTGAAAACTGTGGCCAACTGCACGTATTACTCAGTAACCACACCAACGATGCCTGTAACCTAGTCGCTCAAACACTCATTCATGGGCAACTAGAATCAGGAAGTTCCATTCCTACCTACATTCCTGCTAAAACCGATGCTAAGAGTTTTTCCCTGGCGCAAATGGGGTATGGCCCAGATATTTTATTAACATACCAATGTGGTGATGGCAAAAAAATTACCTTTGAATCACAACAAGCTTCCTGCTACTACAAAGCTGGAGAAATCAAAGGCAACTTACTCGATGCAACAAATATGGATGGCTTTAACCAAATCCAAACGGGTGATTATAATGGCAAAGCCGGCATCATCAGTTGGGTCTTTGAAGATTAAAGTATGAATAACTCCCTTGACCGTCAGTATATGAAAAATGCTCTTACACTTGCAGAGCTTGCTGCGGCAAGGGGGGAAGTACCGGTTGGTGCCGTTATTACCATTAATGCTCGACAAATTGGCGAGGGGTTTAACCAGCCAATAGAAAATAATGATCCCAGCAGTCATGCCGAATTAAATGCCATACGACAAGCCTGCCAGGCGATGGAAAATTATCGCCTGCCTGGTGCAACCCTTTATACAACGCTAGAACCCTGCCCTATGTGCGCTGGTGCCATCATTCATGCTCGAATTAAACGACTGGTCATTGCGACCGCCGATCCTAGAACAGGGTGTTGTGGCAGTGTGTTTAATTTAACAAACAGCGCCCCACCCTTTAATCACAAAGTAAGTGTCGAGTTTGGACTCTTAGCAGAAGAAAGCGCCTCGCTGCTTAAACAATTTTTTAAAGCCAGGCGATAATTATTCCCACTCAATGGTCGCAGGTGGTTTGCCAGAAATGTCATAAACAACGCGTGAGACCCCCGGCACTTGATTAATAATTTTGGTTGAAACCTCATTTAAGAATGAATGTGGAAGTTCTGCCCAATTAGCCGTCATAAAATCGCTGGTCTCAACCGCTCTAAGGGCAATAACATATTCATAACGCCTAGCATCCCCCATGACTCCCACTGACTTAACAGGGAGAAAGACTGCAAAGGCTTGACTGGTCTTCTGATAAAAGCCCTCATTTACCAGTGCCTGTAAAAAGATGTGATCAGCCTGCTGGAGTATTTCGATAAACTCTTTTTTTATCTCTCCTAAGATCCGAACACCAAGACCAGGGCCTGGAAACGGGTGACGATTTAACAAGCTTTTTTCTAAGCCTAAATAAGCCCCTAAACGCCGCACTTCGTCTTTAAATAACTCTCTTAGTGGCTCAATCAATTTAAAGTTTAAGCGATCAGGTAGGCCACCAACATTGTGGTGTGACTTAATGACTTGGGAGGACTGACTTGCTTTTGACGACTCAATCACATCAGGGTAAATGGTCCCTTGCGCTAACCAACGAACGCCATTTAGTTTCTCTGCTTCTTGTTCAAAAACATCAATAAATTTACCACCGATAATTTTTCGTTTCGCCTCTGGACAGGAAATGCCGGCAAGACTCTTTAAAAAAACCTCCTTGGCATCTACCAATACGACATTAAGCTTAAAATGTTCACGAAATGTCGCCATTACTTCGTCGGCTTCTCTGTGTCGCAACAGTCCAGTGTCAACAAAAATACACGTCAGTTGTGGACCAATTGCTTTATCAAGTAACAAGGCAACCACCGATGAATCAACCCCACCAGAGAGCCCAAGAATAACCTGGTCATCACCAATGCGCTCTTTAAGCTGTTCAATTAAAGTCTCTGCAATGGTCTCTACTTTCCACAAGGTTTCACAGGCACAAACCTGACAAACAAAGGACTCTAAGAGTGCCAAACCATTGTTGGTATGAGTGACTTCTGGATGAAATTGTATGCCATAGAGTTTTCGAGCCTCACAACTCATTGCTGCAATCTCAAGATCATCTGTTCTAGCTATTGCACAGAAACCATCAGGCAATCTAGAGACGCGGTCTCCATGGCTCATCCAAACGTCTTCTACCTCAGAAAAATTCTGGTGCCAAAGAGCACTCTTAGCAAGCCTTGTTAATTTTGCATAGCCGTATTCACCAGCATGGGACGCAGAGACCTCACCCTTAAAGTGGTCAGCTAATAACTGCATGCCATAACAAACTCCCAAGATGGGCAACTCAAGCTCAATTAAGCGTGAATCAAACTTTGGCGCACCCTTGGCATTAACACTCTCAGGACCACCTGAGAGAATAATACCAGAGGCAGAAAACGTCACAATCGTCTCAAAGTCCACATCAAAGGGAAAAATTTCACAATAAACACCAAGCTCACGCACACGCCTGGCAATTAACTGAGTATACTGTGAACCATAATCTAAGATTAGGATTTTACTTGAATGAATGTCTGACATAATTTAATTTTCTTGTTGATAGTTAGGGGCTTCTTTCGAAATACTGACATCGTGCACATGAGATTCTCGCATGCCTGCCCCAGTGATGCGTACAAACGACGCTTTTTCGTGCATTTCATTAAGGTTTTGACAGCCAGTATAGCCCATGCTTGCTCGTAAGCCTCCTTCCAGTTGTTGGATAATGGTATGCACAGAGCCCTTATAAGCAACACGACCTTCTACCCCTTCCGGAACTAATTTATCAGAGGCCTTTTCATCTTGAAAATAGCGATCACTCGAGCCATGACGTTGATTCATAGCCCCTAGACTTCCCATACCTCGGTAATTTTTATAAGTTCGCCCTTTATAGAGTTCAATTTCTCCCGGTGATTCTTCTGTACCCGCAAAAAGACTGCCAAGCATTACAGTTGAGGCGCCTGCTGCAAGTGCTTTACAAATGTCGCCTGAAAAACGTATGCCGCCATCAGCAATTAAAGGCACATTTGATCCTTTAAGTGCAGAGGCAACTTCTTGGATGGCTGTAATTTGAGGTACCCCAACACCTGTTATAATTCGGGTTGTACAGATTGAACCAGGCCCAATACCAACTTTAATCGCATCAACCCCTGCTGACAGCAAATCACTTGCCGCCTCCTTCGTCGCAACGTTTCCTGCAATGACATCTAATTGAGGATAATGCTTTTTCACCCACTTTACACGCTCTAATACGCCTTTAGAGTGACCGTGAGCTGTATCAACAACCAAGACGTCAACGCCTACTTCAACTAATTTAGCCACTCGCTCTTCTGTGTCTTTAGCAACACCAACAGCAGCCGCCACTCTTAGTTGCCCTGATTGATCTTTACAAGCATTGGGATTTTCTTTGGCCTTTAAAATATCTTTGACAGTCACTAAACCTTTAAGCTCAAAGTTGTCATTGACTACCAGAATTTTTTCTAAACGGTGTTCGTGTAATAGTGACTGTATTTGTTCACGGGTAGCACCCTCTCTGACTGTTACCAAGCGTGACTTTTCTGTCATGACCTTAGAAATAGGTTGATCCATGTTTTTTTCAAATCGAACGTCACGAGAGGTCACAATACCAACAAGTTGTTGACCATCAACCACTGGTACACCTGAAAACTCATGTTTTTCAGTCAAAGCAAGTAACTCAGAGACTCGAAGATCAGGACTGGCAGTTACTGGATCTTTCACCATACCACTCTCATAACGCTTAACCTTACGAACCTCTTCTGCTTGACATTCACTGCTCATGTTTTTATGAATAACGCCAATACCACCATCTTGTGCTAAAGCAATGGCAAGTCTTGACTCCGTCACCGTATCCATTGCAGCCGATAAAAACGGGATATTCAAGGTAATGTTTCTAGTTAGCTGGCTTGTTAATGAGACGTCTTTTGGTAAGACTTCTGAGTGTCCTGGCAATAACAGCACATCATCAAAGGTTAAGGCTAAGGGTAAATGTTGTTCGATCATGATAACCTCTTGCAAAATAAGCTCCATTGAATAGGAGTTGACTTTTGCAGAGATATTTTATTCTATTTTTAAATATTTACAAGCAATAACATCAAAAAAAGAACAGGACCCAGCCAATGAGATTGTCATTTAAACAAAAAGTGCTCTGCAATCCAAAGCTTGCAAAGCTTGCTTTTAACTGCTGGCCGCCCTTATGGGGGACTGGTATATGGGTTAAGCACATTGCCAAAGACTACAAAGAAATTTCTGTGCTTTTAAAGTTAAAGTTCTACAACCGTAACTACATTGGGATCCACTTTGGAGGAAATTTATTTACCATGACCGATCCATTCTATACTCTGATGCTGTTTAAAAATCTCGGCAGTCACTTTTTTATCTGTGATAAATCAGCCAATATTGAGTTTATAAAACCAGGCAAGGGACTACTTCAAGCAACGTTTGTCATCCAAGACAAAGACCTTACAACCATCAAAGAACAAACCCGTGATGGCTCACCACTCATCATGCCTATGACCGTTTACATAAACGATTATCAATCTGGTGAGTTAGTGGCAAAAGTCACTCGGGAGTTATTTGTTTCTCTTAAGCGAGCTTATAAAAAGTCAGTCTGAGTAGCAAAACGTCACAAAAAAGTTCTATTTATTAGGTTTTTAGACAAATACTTTTCAAAATTAACAGAGTTTGATATGTTCGAACCTAGAAGAACTGTTATGTCATACCCCTCAGGACGAGGACATCATAAGGAATATGATAAATGGCACAAAGGAAACAAAAGGTTAATTATGATCATCTGATTGATGAGGCGCTTGAGCTTATCAATACCCCTCCAAGTGAGGGCGAACTTGACAAACTCTCATCAAAAGCCCGGAGAGCTTATGCGCGCACCAAACTTGAGACGATGATTGAAAAAAAACGCTTACAAGCTGAAATTTCAGATGGGTATGAATACCTGGATTAGGGCTCTAAAACCCATCGAACAAGGAAGAACGATGGGCATAATGAGGTAGGACGAGTATAACTAGCCTTTTTTAATGATGGTTTGCCCGCCCATATAGGGCTGTAAGGCGCTAGGGATCCTAATGTTGCCATCTTTATCCTGGTAGTTTTCCATGACTGCCACCAGGGTCCTACCAACGGCGAGTCCAGAGCCATTTAAGGTGTGAACGTAATGCGTCTTCTTTTCTCCCTTAATACGGTAGCGGGTTTGCATTCGCCTTGCTTGATAGCTAAGACAATTACTGCAGGAAGAAATCTCCCGGTAGGTTTCTTGGCTTGGAAGATACACTTCCAAATCATAAGTTTTTGTTGAGGTAAATGAGAGATCACCTCCACATAAAGCAACCACACGATATGCCAAGCCCAAAGATTGCAAAATTGATTCTGCATGAGATCTCAAGTTTTCCAAGGCCTCAAATGAACTTTTCTCATCAGAGATCCAAACCAATTCAACTTTTTCAAATTGATGTTGCCGAATCATCCCCTTGGTATCTCGTCCATAGGAGCCTGCCTCGCTGCGAAAACAAGGCGTATGAGAAACAAATTTTATTGGTAACTCTTTTTCATCAATGATGACATCTCTAACCATGTTAACTAAGGGAACTTCACCAGTGGAGGTTAAATAGTGCTCATGCTCACCTGATAATTTAAATAGGTCATCCTCAAACTTAGGTAATTGGCCACTGCCTGTTAAACTGTCTCGATTAACAATGTAGGGCACATAAAGTTCTTCATAGCCGTGTTCTTTGGTATGGGTCTCCAACATAAAGGCTGTCAGTGCTCTTTGCAGGCGTACTAAATCATTTCTTAGCACAACATAACGGCTGCCAGTGATTTTGGCGGCAAGAGAAAAATCCATCATCCCTAAGTGAAGCCCTAATTCATCATGGCTTTTGGCTGTAAAAT
Organism: Legionellaceae bacterium; assembly: GCA_030148065.1. Lineage (GTDB taxonomy): Bacteria > Pseudomonadota > Gammaproteobacteria > Legionellales > Legionellaceae > JASBUC01. The sequence goes on from JASBUC010000013.1 coordinate 45,358, forward strand.
CAAACGCCGGAGGCAGCCCAACGCGTTTGATCTCAACATTATCCTCTTCACTCGCCCCTAGTGGTACAGACTCATCAGGCAAATTAGGGATGGATAATAGCCATTGATGTTGCTTGGCAAGAACCTCATCTAACTGGGATTTTAATTGATGCATTCTGCTTGAGACGCCATTGACTTGCTCTAATAAGTCATCAACCTCTTCGCCCTTCGCTTTGGCTTGCCCAATTGACTTTGAAAGCGTATTACGCTTGCTTTGTAACTCTTCGGTTTCAACTTGCAACGATTTTCTCTGCTGCTCGAGTTCAGAAAACTCTGTTGCCTGCAGTTGAAAACCTCTTGCCTTTAACCGCTCACTTACACTCTCAACATTCTCACGTAATAGCTTAATATCTAACATGTTCTACTCAATAACTATATGACAGGTTTATCGTACAATGCCGCGGCTAGAGGCTTTTAAGCCATCAATCAGAGCAACAATTTTAGCACTATCCAGACGCAGCTTTTCCAATTCATCTAACGCTTCAGAAACGGTCAAGCCATTTCTGAAAATAATTTTATAAGCGCGCCGTATAAGCTCAACATCGGTTTGACTAAACCCATGACGCTTTAACCCAACTCGGTTAATCCCACAACATCGTGGAGACGCACCATCGACAATAACAAATGGTAATACATCTTTGGTGACATACGTTGCTTTTGCCACGAACGCATGAGCCCCTATATGACAAAATTGATGAACCGCAGCATACGCGCCAATGTTAACATGGCTGTCAACAATAACGTGTCCTGACAAGGCGGAATGATTGACCATAATAATGTGGTTAGCCAACCGGCAATCATGCCCAACATGAGTATGAGCCATAAAGAAGTTGTTATTACCAATGACGGTCTTTCCATCCCCTTTTGTTGTGCCCCGACTTATCATGCTGTATTCACGGATGATGTTGTTATCACCAATAATTAGCCAAGTTTCCTCATCCTTGTGGGTTAAATCTTGCGGCACATCGCCAATCGAAGAAAACTGAAAAATTTGATTATTCTTACCAATTTTACAAGGTCCTTTAATGACCGCATGTGACCCAATAACGGTGCCTTCATCAATTTCAACCTTATCACCGATGACAGACCAAGGTCCTATGGTGACATTGTCAGCAATGGTAGCTCCTGGATGAATTTCAGCTCTGTTATCTATCACTTTTTACTTCCTTAGCGGCACTTATTAAGTCTGCACTGCAAGCAAGAACCCCGTTAACCATTGCTTTGCCATGAACCTTCCAAATGTCTCGTTTATGCTTTAGTGTCTCGATTTCAAGCTCTAACACATCACCCGGACGAACCACTTGCTTAAAGCGAGCATTATCAATGCCAGCAAAAAAGAACATGAGCTCCATCCCAGGCGCCACAACTTGAGATTTTGAGCATAACACCGCACTTGCTTGAGCCAAAGCTTCCAGAATTAGCACACCAGGCATGATTGGCTTACCTGGAAAGTGGCCTTGAAAAAAAGGCTCATTAATGGTGACATTTTTTATTGCCTTCAATGATTTAAAGGGGCTGTATTCGAGCACCTTATCGACCAGAATGAAGGGAAAACGATGCGGGATTAAGTTTAAAATTTCTTCTATTTCAATTTGCTCGACCATGTTCTACCTATTATATTAATTTGGAAATCCATTTCCTATCCAATGCGTTACTTAAGTGCCGCAATCACTTTGTTTGTAATATCTAACTTCTCTTCCATGTATGGCACATTTTCACGCTGCAACACCAAGGTATATTTTTCTTTCTTGGCAAGTTTATCAATCACATTTTTTACTTTGCCAAAAAACGTTTCCATGGCCTGATTTTGGGCTGAATTGAGATCTTGCTGATATTCAGAGCCATTTTTTTCTAAGGCCTGCTGTTGCTTGACAATGTTATCTTGCAAGGCTTTTTTATCAGAATTACTCATAATTGAGCCATCTTTTTGCAGTTTATCCATATCCGCTTTAATCGCCTTTTGCTGTTCAACCAACTTTTGTTGTCTAGGTTTAAAGCGAGTCTCTAGATTTTCCTTAATGACCTTAACTTCAGGGGCCTTTGCAAACACTTCTCGTAAATCAACCACCCCAATGTTCATCGGATCTGCAACACTTACCATACTAGTAATTGCCAAACTGGCCAATAATAAACCCTTATAAACAATTCGACTCATTCCTTTCTCCTTAAAATAAAGTAGACAAAATTATACCCAAAACAGTGGAAAATGCACCCTATTAAACCGCAGATATTACAGTAAACTGGAACCTAGAGAGCTGATCACCAGGCTCAGAATTAATATCCCATCCCAAACTAAACGATAATGGTCCAAGAGGCGATCGCCAATCAACCGCAACCCCAAACGAGCTTCTTAGATCCCCTGCATCAGTACCAGTATATTGACTGGGTGTGTTCTTAGCATACACATTACCAACATCAACAAAAGCACTGGTTCGCACGCTTTCACGACTCAGTGGATAAGGTAAAATCAAGGCTAGAGTCCCCGAAACTAAGTAATTTCCGCCAATGGCGTTATTGTTTTCATCCTTAGGTCCCAAACTATAAGTATCAAACCCTCGGACCATGCCCATTGGGGCGATTCCGCCTGCAAAAAAGTTTTCAAAAAACGGCAGGCCTTCGCCATTAAACTGGTTTCCATAACCAATGCGTCCTGTGCCAGAAAGAATGAAGCCTCTAATCAATGGGTAATAGCCTTTTAAGACGTAAGATGACTTGTAATAACTAACCCCATCAGCAAATGGTGTTGCCAGTAACACGGAGAGTTGTTGACTATACCCTTTTGTTGGGAATGGAAACTGGTCATAGGTGTTTTGTGTAAAACCTAAGGTCGCTCTAACCTCATCATAGCGTGTGCCAAACTCCGTAACGAAATTGTTTAGCGGTGCAGCTGGTGCCCCACCCAGAGAGGTGATTTTTAAGTGTTCTAACCCCCCTCCTAGCTGCAGACTGCTGGTATTAGTTAATGGAATGTTGTAATTAACTTCACCACCTAATTTATCAGAGCTAAAGGTTGCAATGTCTAACTTGCTTGGATCGACTGTTTGGAAATAGAGACTATACCCTCGACCAACCCCTTCTTTAGTGTACAAAGGATTGTAATAGCTAAGAGAGTAACTCTCTCCCCAATAGCTCGCATTAAAATTAATTCCAATTTCTTTACCACTTCCCATGAAATTCTTTTGATTAAACCCAGCCCTTATTTCTGGGCCATTTGTGCCATACCCCACGGAAGCACTCGCTTCAGCAGTAGGCGCTTCCTCAATTGAAAAATCTAAATCAACTTGATTATTGGTATTAGGAACTGGCTTTGTTTTATAGTTAACATTTTTTAAGTAGCCCTGTGTATTGAGCTGTCGAACAGACTCATTAATGTTTTTTAGCGATAAAACACTGGCTTCATCTTGTTTAATAATGTGTCGAAGCACCGGATCAGCCGTTTTGGTATTACCAGAGAAGTTAATTCGTCTAACATAGACCGTTCTTCCTGGATCAATGAAAATTTTAATCAAAATTGTTTTATTTTTTTCATTAATTACAGGTTCAGGTCTAATGGTAGGAAAGCCAAAGCCATGATTTCCTAATACATTCCCAATATTGGTAATTGACTTTTGCACCAGCTCTCTGGAGAAAAGATCACCTTTCTTAAATTGGATTTGATTCTCTAAATGATATTTTTTAATCGCACGCCCACCTTCGAGTTTGGCCCCAGTAAAGTGATACTGACTGCCCTCCTTCACGCGAATATTAATGTAGACTTCCTTTTTATCTGGGGTCAATAAAACCTGATAAGACGTTATGTCTGCCTTAATATATCCATGATTTTGATAATAGGCACGAATGGCCTCAAGCGATTGAGTTAGAGCATAATCGGTAAACTGGTCCTTTTTTGTGACATAGGTTAGAGAGTTACTCTCTGATAAGCTCATTTCACCTTTTAGCGTCTTACTTGAAACTTTTTTATTACCAAAGAAGTTAATTTTTTTAATTAAGGCCACTCGGCCTTCTGAAATAACTAATTTAACCGACACCCGGTTGCCTGTTAATTCTGTCACTTCCTCTGCGATGATTGCATTGTACTTTCCTCGGCGACTGTACTCTTGTTTTAATTCATTAATAAGCTGAGTCATTGCTGCTTTGTTGTAGATCCTACCGCGCTTTATTCCCATGTTAGAGAGGACTTCTAACAACTTATCGCGTGGGATGTCCTTATTACCACGAACAGTTAATACGCCAATGGTTGGTCGTTCAACGACTTTAATAACCAGTGTATTGCCTCGTTGCTCAAGTCGAATGTCTTTGAAAAAACCTGTCTTATATAATGATTTAATGATTTCTTTGGAGTTGGCACGAGTAATTTGTTGGCCTTCTTTTACAGGTAAATAGCTACGAACCGTCTTAGCCCCAATGCCGGAGAGGCCTTCAATTTTGATTGCCTCAATTGTGAAAGCAAAACTTGCAGCAACTGGTATTGAGGCCATCACCAGACCCAAACACCCTCTTACAAATTGATTATCTTTTGTCATTTAAACCCATTCCTATTAACTTCATATGAGTTCTCACTCATGTTTAAACGTCTAAAATCATTGCTGAAAGCAATGATGGTAAGCAAACAAAGAAAAAGCGCTCCGACCATAATGAATTTCTGTCTTAGCTCCATAGACATTGCCTTTCCGCATATTGCTTCATATCCTATAAACATTAAATGGCCACCATCCAACATTGGAATTGGCAATAAATTTAACACTCCAAGCCCGATGCTCACAATTGCTAAAAAAAATAAAAAAGAAGACAGGCCGTTACTTGCGGCACCCGTTGCCTCTGAGGCAATGCCAACGGGCCCTGCAAGTTCCTTCAGTGAGGCCTCGGCAAAAATAAGTCGTTTAACCCCGTTTAAGGTCATATAAAGTAATTGATTCATTTCAGAAAACGCATATGAAATGGATTCTATTGGACCATAGTGAATCTTGCTAACATATCCCTGTGGTAATTCGGGGGGGGGGCTTTTTATGCCTAATAAAACCTTCTTGTCATTGGAAAACTTAAGAAGATTGTCACGCGCAAGCGCAAAAGAATGCCTCTTGCCAGATCGCAAAACCGTAAGGGATATAAAATCCCCCTCACTTTTTGCCAAAAGGGTCGCAAGCCCTTGCCAATTTGTGATGGTTTGCTGATTGATTGTTAGAATTCTATCACCTGGCTGTAGGCCGACTTGGTAAGCAGGAGAGTCCTTGACCACCTCACCAATCACAGCTGGTAACTCTGGACGATAGAATTCAAAGCCAAGGCTCTGAGGAAAAGGCGCAGCTTTACTAGAGAGCACTTTCTCAATAGGCAGTGTGCGTGTTAATTTTTTTCCATTTCTATCCTGCACAGTGACTGTGGCTTTTGTTAACTCACTTTGTAGTGTAAGTAGGCGTTTATGAAATTGAGCCCAGCTGTGGATGTCTTTATTTTCTACGGCTTTAATTCTATCTAGTCGCTCAAAACCAGACTTTTCGGCTATGGAGTCCTCCATCGTGCCACCAACAATCGGTGTGAGCGCATAAACACCCATTTGGAACATCAGCCACAGTAATAAAAAAGCCAATAAGAAATTAAATATGGGGCCCGCAATAATAATAATAAAGCGCTTTAATAAGGGTTGGTTACAAAAAGCTCGTTGCTCATCTAACGCCCCTTTCGTGACATCATCGCCTAGTAATCTAACGTAGCCACCTAACGGGATAAGAGACAATTTAAATAATGTCCCTCCTTTTGAGGTAAAGCCAAAGAGTTGCTTACCAAAACCTATAGAAAAACAGAGTACTTTGACACCGAGAGCACGAGCAGCAAGATAATGACCTAATTCATGAAACATCACCAAGAGGGTAATAACTATCAAAAAATACACTAACATCGACATGATAATTCTTAGTTACCTAACACTGGGCTTAAGTGCTGAAACAGTCCAAACACGAAGCTTGCAGTTATCAGGCTGTCTAAGCGGTCTAGAAAGCCACCATGCCCTGGCAAAAGAGCCCCTGTGTCTTTTAAGTTCAAGCGTCGCTTTAACATGCTAATAAATAAATCCCCCACTACAGAACCTATAACGAGCAAGACTGTCAACAAGCTAAAAGCCAACAGCGTCTGTTGAGGCTTAAAACAATAGAAGGCCATCAACATTACAATAAACGCAGCCCCAAACCCGCTAGCAAGACCTTCAATGGTCTTATTTGGACTAACCATAGGAATTAATTTATGGCGTCCAAAGCGTTTACCACCAAAGTAGGCACCAACATCACTTGCCCAAACAACAAACAACAGATACAAAAGCCAGGCTACCCCATTGGGCGCTTGTTTTAAGTGAGCAACTACGCCATAAAAATCTGCTAAAAAACTAACCCCAAAAAACGCAATCAATAAGCGACTGTCCCAGTATTTTGCGCTCTTAGGATAAGTAATAAGTAACCCAGTAATGGCCCCCCATAAGAGCGCATTCATAAGCATTAATTGCCAACATGGAAAATAGACTCTTTGTAAGGCACAAAGAAACAGAAAAAATAAGAAAAATGCACTCTGAATGTGAGTGCGTAATGGAATGAGTTTTAACCACTCTAAGCCCATTACAATTAATACAAGAGCAAAACCTATGTTAAATAGTTTGGTAGAGCTCATAATAATGAAACATAAAACAAGAGGCGCTAAAATCAGTCCTGTAATCAATCTCTGTTTAAGCATTGTTCTCACTTAATGACGAAATGACGCATACTTAACCCAAGATCTTAAGCCTGGATCTTTAAGAAATGCCACAGTCTACACATTTTAAGATCCGTTGACCAGGTATGACGAATATATACTCAGAATACTTGAAAAGACGCATAGGTTGCATAAAAAAACCATGGCTCACTATAATGAAGGTATTAGATCCTATTAGAGATCGATCATTGATTGGTTTGCTTAGCTCTCTCAAACAGCATTTTAATAAGCCTTTGCTCAAAGGCCATTTAATTTACAACAGTAAAAATACACTCGGTAAGATTTATGTGTTTGAAAATTCTGAGTACCGATGGCTTTGCTTTGATAAAAATGCGATTCAAACTCAAATCTTTAAAAAAAAACCATGGCAACCTGCCATGCAATTTATTAAGCCGCTGACACTCCTAATTAAACTTAAGCCGGTTGAAGACGTGCTTATCTTAGGAGGCGGTGCAGGCTCCCTCTATCATTATTTACAACACCAATGTCCACAAACAACACTCACATTCATTGAATATAATCCTGAAGTATTAAGAGTTGGCAAATATTTTTTCTTTCTACCGGATGACTATGCAGAATTACATGAAGCTAAGTCATTTATTAGTGAGGGAACAAAACGCTATGGACATATAATCGTTGATCTTTATTCAAGTCACATTAGTCCCTTGTATCAAGATCTTGCTTTTTTAGAACAGTTAAAAAAACGCAGCCAACATGGCATTAGCTTTAACATCCTATGCAGTGCTGACAAAATGAAACAAACCATTGCTATGCTTCGGACAGTTTTTGGTCAAAACACATTGGTTCTTTTCATTCCAAAATCAACCAACGTTATTTTGCATGTTTTATTGGAGCAACCAGTTAGTCATGTTATTCATCAGTTGAATAAAAAAGGGCTAATTGGTCACTGCCATTGGGATGCTGTGCTGGGATTTTATGCTAAATCTCAACTAGGTCCGCTTCTTTTTCTTTAATAAGAGTGTCCACTACCGAGATGTATTTATCAGTGATTTTTTGAATCAAATCTTCACCACGTCTTTCATCATCTTCAGAAATTTCTTTCTCTTTAAGAAGCTCCTTCATGGTGCCATTGGCATCTCGTCGTATGTTTCGTATTGCAATACGACCACTCTCAGCAATACCACGAACAACCTTAATCAATTCTTTACGACGTTCTTCAGTTAAGGCTGGCATTGGAACCCGAATAGAAGTGCCAGAGGTCGCAGGGTTTAAGCCCAAATCAGCATTCAAGATTGCTTTCTCAACAGCTTGAACCATGGTTTTTTCCCATGGTGTTACCATCAACATTCTTGAGTCACTGGCAGTAATGTTTGCCACTTGGTTCAGTGGGGTAGATGAGCCATAATAGTCCACCATAACTTTTTCTAGAAAAGCAGGATGAGCACGCCCTGTCCGAACTCTTGAAATCTCGACTTTAAAGGCCTCAATGCTTTTTTGCATTCTGCTCTCAGCATCTTGCTTGATGTCATTAATCATTGGTTTAGCCTCCTATCTTTGTGCCAATTTTCTCGCCTTGGACAATCTCTTTGATAGCATTTTCTTGTCCCATATCAAATATCACTAAAGGCATATTGTGTTCACGACATAAACAGATTGCCGTTGAATCCATAACTGCTAAATTCTTTGCTAGGACCTCATCATAGCTAAGTGACTCATAGCGTTCTGCTTCAGGATGAAGAACAGGATCTGCGGAGTAAACACCATCTACTTTGGTCGCTTTCAGTACCACATCGACATCAACTTCAATGCCTCTTAAACAGGCTGCCGTGTCTGTAGTAAAGAAAGGGTTACCAGTGCCTGCTGCAAAAATAACCACATGTCCCGTTCGCAAATGCGTAATGGCTTTTCTACGATGATAAGAATCTACCACTCCTAACATCGGGATAGCAGACATAATGCGGGCAGGCAAATCAATCCGCTCAAGCGCATCTCGCATGGCAAGTGCATTCATGACTGTTGCAAGCATGCCCATATGGTCACCAGTTACGCGCCCCAGACCTGCTTCTGATAAAGCTTTTCCTCGAAATAAGTTACCGCCACCAATGACGACGCCAACTTCAACTCCTAGTAGAACAAGCTCATGTATCTCAGCAGCCAATCTATCTAAAATAGAGGGGCAGATCCCACCTGGAGCACCTTCGCCCATCAGCGCCTCGCCACTCAGTTTAAGCAGAATTCGTTTATAAGCTAAAGGTGTCTCAGATGTTGTCATTGAGTTTATCCCTCTCGTACTTGAGCCATTACTTCCTCAACAAAATTGTCTTCTTTTTTCTCAATGCCTTCTCCAACTTCATATCGAATAAAGCGGATAACTTCAGCATTTTTATCTTTTAATAACTTAGATACTTTTAGTGAAGGATCTTTAACAAATGGCTGTCCCTGTAGGCTTACTTCATCAAGGAACTTATTAATTCGACCTTCAATCATTTTTTCAATAATTTCTTGTGGTTTGCCACTTTCTTGAGCTTGTGAGGTAAAAATATCACGCTCTTTATCAATCAACTCTTGTGGAACTTGAGATTTTGAAACAACAACCGGTTTGCTAGCTGCAATATGCATGGCTATGTCTTTTGCTAAAGCAGCATCACCACCATTTAGCTCAACTAACACACCAATACGCCCACCATGAACGTAACAACCCACGTTATTTTCTGTGTTCATGCGCTCAAACCGTCGTACTTTAATGTTCTCACCAATTTTAGTAATCAGTGCTTTACGCGCTTCTTCAACAGACACAGTCTCATTATTCATCGCAGCAGAAGCCAATGCATCCACATCACCAACGGTCTCATTTGCAAGCACAGTCGCCGCAACGTTATTAGAAAAGGCGTTGAATTGATCGTCTCTGGCAACAAAATCTGTCTCACTGTTAATTTCGACCATAACCGCATGATTAGCAGCGTCGTTGGCACTAATGCAGATTACGCCTTCTGCAGCCGTTCTATCTGCTTTTTTATCAGCTTTTGCTTGACCAGCTTTTCTCATTTCAGCAATGGCAACTTCTAAATCGCCGTTACTAGCAGTGAGTGCTTTCTTGCACTCCATCATTCCCGCACCCGTTCTTTCTCTAAGCTCTTTTACCATAGAGGCTGTAATTGACATAAATCTCTCCAGAATTTGGATTGTTAGTTAAGATCCTCTGCTTTGATTAAAGCAGAGGCAAAATCAGGAAGTGTTACTCTTCTGTTGCTTTGTCAGAGTTGTCTTCGCCGTCAGTCTTAGCTGCTTCTTGCTCTTTGACTTCCTCAACAAACTCTTCCTTTTTCACGCCTGCTGGGCTACTTGCTTTGGCTTCAAGGATAGCATCTGCAACACTTGTTACATAAATTTCAATCGCTCTCATTGAGTCATCATTACCAGGAATAATGTAATCAATGCCTTCTGGGCTGTTGTTTGTATCAACTACACCAACAACTGGGATCTTTAATTTTTGTGCTTCTTTAACCGCAATGTTTTCATAGCCAACATCAATGACAAAAAGGGCTTCTGGTAAACCACCCATGTCTTTAATACCACCTAAACCACATTCTAGCTTTGATAATTCACGGCTAAGCATAAGAGCTTCTTTTTTTATCATTCGCTCAAAAGCACCTGAATCTCTCATTTTTTCAAGCTCTTTTAGACGATTAATTGACTGTCGAACGGTCTTGTAGTTCGTTAACATACCGCCCAACCAGCGATAATCTACATAAGGCATCCCACAACGAGTTGCTTGCTCACGAATGGTTTCTTGGGCTGCTCTTTTGGTACCAACAAATAAAATGCGACCTTTATTGGCTGCAACTTTACCGACGTAGTTTAGAACGTCTTGGAAAAGAGGAAGCGTTTGCTCTAAATCAATGATGTGAACTTTGTTTCGTGCACCAAAAATGTAAGGTGCCATTTTAGGATCCCAATAACGTGTTCTGTGTCCAAAATGGACGCCGGCACGTAACATGTCGTGCATACTAACTTTCGATACCATAATTATACTCCAGGGTTATTAATACCCACACATCCCATTAAGTACTCCATTATGACGTCTAACAGAGACCCTACCTAATGTGTCGATGTGTGTACTTAAATAATTGCATTTACGAGAAATGCGCTAAATGCTACTTCTAGATAAGAAGCAACCCTAAGCAGTTTTCTCACTTAGGGTTAAAAGCAGCTGCTTTATACCACAGTTTTTATATGCTCGCAAGGGATGCTGCTTTCAAGCTTTTACTATAAAGTGCTAAGCCTCTTCTTGTTTTCTTAAAAAAGCAGGAATGTCGAGATAGTCCACATCACTGCTCTTAGAGGTTGTTGGTGTTGCTTGGCTGGCTGGCTGGCTGGAATTATGATTTTGCTTACGGACAACCGCTGGTCTATCAAGTTTTTGGTAATCAAAACTGCCATCTTTTTGGGCATTTTCAACAACTCGTACCTTCCCATAGCTTTGCTTATCAACTTGTCCAAGCCCTGTGACAATCACTGTAACACGTAGCTCATCATTCATTTCTGAATCAATGACCGTTCCCACAACCACCGTTGCATCATCTGAAATGAACTCTTTGACCACATCACCAACTTCTTCAAATTCACCGATTGACATATCAAGGCCGGCGGTAATATTTACCAAAATACCACGAGCACCTGAAAAATTTACGTCTTCTAATAATGGGCTTGCAATGGCCGCCTCGGCAGCTTGTCTTGCCCGCTCATCACCTGCTGCATGGCCGGTACCCATCATTGCCATGCCCATTTCAGACATCACCGTTCTAACATCTGCAAAATCTACGTTGATTAGTCCTGGACGAGTGATCAGATCTGCAATGCCTTGAACGGCACCTAATAACACGTTGTTAGCTGCTTTAAAGGCATTAACTAATGAAATGTTCTTACCAAGGACGCTTAGCAACTTATTGTTGGGGATGGTAATCAGCGAATCAACGTGCTGAGATAATCTAGAAATACCATCTTCTGCCGCCAACGAACGCTGCTTGCCCTCAAAAGCAAATGGCTTTGTAACCACCGCAACGGTTAAAATTCCCATTTCTTTTGCAAGCTCTGCCACCACCGGTGCAGCCCCAGTGCCTGTGCCACCACCCATTCCTGCAGTAATAAAAATCATGTCAGAACCGGCTAAAACGTCTTTAATTTTCTCTCGGTCTTCTTCTGCGGCTTGCCGACCAATTTCAGGGTTAGCACCAGCACCCAACCCCTTGGTTAATTGAGAGCCAAGTTGCAATAAGGTATGAGCTTTAGAGCTTTTTAAGGCCTGTGAATCCGTATTTGCACAGATAAATTCAACCCCCCCAATGTGCTCTAGCAACATGTGTTCAACCGCGTTGCTTCCGCCGCCACCAACACCAATGACTTTAATGACTGCATTCTCCGGTTGGTTTTCAGCTAGCTCAAACATTCTCTTTCCCCTTTTTGTTATTTATTCTTACTGTTTTTAGCAAGTAGTCTCAATTTTAGAAGTTACCTTGAAACCAGCTACGCATACGATTCCAAAGCCCCTTAACACCATCGTTAAATATGGATGAATTATACCCATGTTCTTGTTGTTGTTGGAAGGCATAGAGTAGCAATCCAACCGAGGTTGCGTATTTAGAGGTATTCATGTTCTCGGGAAGACCAACGACACGCTTTGGTCTGGCCAATCGAACAGGCATATGGAAAACACTCTCGGCAAGCTCAACGCCACCTTTAACATTTGCAGCGCCTCCGGTTAACACAACACCCGCTGCAATTAAATCTTCGAAACCACTACGGGCTATTTCTTCTCGTACCAAAGCAAATAACTCTTCATAGCGTGCGGACACAACTTCTGACAAAGCCTTGGATGAAATTTTGCGTCCAGGGCGCTCATTAACACTCGGCACTTCTATCATTTGCCCGGTATTAGCAAGCTCTGTTAACGCATGAGCATATGACATTTTAATTTCTTCAGCGGCCTTCGTCGGCGTTCTTAAGGCCATGGCAATGTCATTGGTTACTTGATCACCGGCAATAGGAATAACCGCTGTATGTTTAATTGCCCCATGAGAGAAAATGGCAATGTCAGTTGTTCCACCGCCAATGTCAACCATGCAAACTCCCAGCTCTTTTTCATCATCAGATAAAACGGCATAGCTCGATGCTAACTGTTCTAAGATCACATCAGAGACCTCTAACCCACAACGTTTAACACTCTTGGTTATATTTTGCGCCGCAGAGACCGCCCCTGTGACCATGTGAACTCGTGCTTCTAGACGCACGCCCGACATACCAATCGGTTCACGAATGCCACCTTGATTATCGATTAGAAATTCTTGTGGAAGAATGTGCAAAATAGTCTGATCGGCAGAAATCGCTACCGCTTTCGCTGCTTCAATCACTCGATCAACGTCTGCTTGTGTGACTTCTACGTCCCGAATGGGTACAATGCCATGAGAATTTAAACTGTTGATGTGGCTGCCAGCAATGCCTGCGAACACTTGTCGAACTTCGCATCCGGCCATTAATTCTGCCTCTTCCACTGCCTTTTGGATGGATTGCACCGTCGATTCAATGTTAACAACAACCCCTCGTTTTAAACCTTTCGAGCTGTCTTGTCCCACACCAATAATTTCTAAGCGCTTATCCGGTTGGATCTCGGCAATCAAGGCAACCACTTTTGAAGTACCAATGTCTAGGCCAACGATAATATTTCGTTCAGATTTTTTTACCATGCTACGTCTTTCCTTCCCCTAATTCTAAAACCATCAATCATTCGTAAGCCCTTTAAAACCTCACTTACGAAAACGCACAGCTAAACCTTTTGGATATCTCAAATCAATATACGAAATATTGTCAAATTTGTCATGAAACATTGCAAAATAAACGTCAATAAATCGTGATAACCGTTGCTCAGCTGACTGTTGGCCTATGTTAATGGTGATTCCATTTGAAAGTTTCAGTTGCCTACTAAATCGATTTGTGACCTCATATTCAATAACTTTCTGTCCAATCTTATCAAAAATTTGACTAATATTCTGATACTCTTTAAGGACTAATAACTCTTGACCATCCTCCCCAATTAACTGAGGCAATGACTCAAAGTCTCCAAGACTGTTAGGGGTTAAGCGCTCACCATTTGAGTCCATTAACTCTTTTTCTCCCCAACGGGCAATTGGTTTTTTTTCAATCAGCACTATTTTAAGACCACTTGGCCATTGCCGTGAAATCTCAACTGACTGGATCCATTTATTTTGTTCAAATTGTTGCTTTAATTGTCCAAGTGACGCCCTAAGAATGCCTTTAGAGACAAACTGAGATGACACTGCTATAAAGTTGTCCTTACTGACTTGTTTAAAATCCGCATGGACTTCTACTTTCTTAAAAGGCAGAAAGACATCACTCGTTGTATAGAAACTCAAGAGTAAGCACGTAAGAATGAGTCCAATTAACAAACCGCTTCGATTTACCATAAACTTTAATTTTTTTCTCGCACAATCCCTTGTCGTCGCTCATGCCGCAAAATAGCAGTGTCAATCAAGCGATCGAGCAACTCAGCGTACTGTACACCACTCTCCTGCCATAATTTGGGGTACATACTGTAAGCTGTGAAGCCAGGAATGGTATTAATTTCATTAAAGATAAGGCCCTCATCTTTGGTCACAAAAAAATCAACCCGGGACATTCCCTCTATACCAAGAACATTGCCTATCTCTATGCTGGCAGCTTTTAACTTTTCAACCATGGACGTCGAAACTCTTGCTGGAATTAACAGTTCAATGGCTTGATCATCCAAATATTTAGCTTCATACGAATAAAAATCAGTATCAGAATGAAGCCTTATTTCACCTGGCACTGACGCTTCCAGCTGTCCAAGTTCCCCAAGTAAACCAAGCTCCACTTCTTGCCCAATCACTGCTTGTTCAATCAGCACTTTCTCATCAAATTGTAAGGCTTTCTGACAAGCATGAACCAACTCATCCTCACATCGTACTTTGCTAATACCAACGCTAGAACCCATTGCGGCCGGTTTTACAAACAAAGGAAAACCAAAACGCTGCATTGCATCACGTAATATTTTTGTCCGCACTTCTTCTCGCATTCCAATGGTCAGAAAAGAATAAGGGGCAACCGAAATTCCCGCTTGGGCAACCAGTGTTTTTGCAAGCACTTTATCCATACTGATTGCTGAACTCGCAACGTTAGCTCCCACATACGGTTTGTTCATAAGTTCAAAAAGCCCCTGCAAACACCCATCCTCATAGAGAGGACCATGCATAATCGGTAGAAAAACATCTATGTTCGATAAAGGGCAAGCAACCTGCTTAGCCAAAGTTGAGGGGATTGCCTTCGGTGTTAGAGCTTTGGCGTTGGTTGAAAGCGGCAATGAATTCGTTGCATTCCCGAGTAACGCGTCTACGTCGTTTAGAAACCAGTTACCATGCTTGTCAATTGCAATAGCAAAGACCTCATACTTATCCTTATTCAGCGCCTTAAGAACAGAACAGGCCGACAATTTAGAGATCTCGTGCTCTCCAGAAATACCGCCATAAATTAATCCAACGTTGGTTTTCATTCTTTTCTCTTAGTTATTGTCAATGATCATCCCACAACATGCACTTCTTGTATCAGTCTAATGCCCGTCTTTTGGTAGACTTCATCCGCAACGTGTGAAATAAGCGCTTCTATGTCAGAGGCTTTTGCATTGCCAGTATTGGTTATAAAGTTGGCATGTTTATTAGAAACACAAGCCCCACCCTGTTGATACCCTTTTAAGCCACAAAACTCTATTAACCTTGCTGCGTAATCTCCTGGTGGGTTTCTAAAAACTGAGCCACAGTTATAGTCGCCTGTTGGTTGCGATTGATTACGGCTTTCAAGTAGCTCTTTAATTTTGGCAAGTGACTTCTGCTTATCACCTTTTCGTAGTTTGAACTCGGCACTGATAAACCATTCATTCTCTCCTAAGCCCTGAACACTACGATAGCCAACATTAAAAGCCTCAACTGAATGCTCTTTTATCTCACCCAATTGATTCATTGTGCGAACGCTAACTATGTGATCCCAGGTTTCACCACCATAACAGCCAGCATTCATCCTCAGTGCCCCCCCCATGGTCCCAGGGATCCCTGCCCAAAATTCAGCGTCTGATAAGGCATTTCGTGCACAAAAGCGAGCCATCTGAGCACAAGAGACTCCTGCTTCTACAAAAACATGGCCATTGTCAAGCAACTCTAAGCCTTTTAAGCGACCTTGAGTTAATACCACGAGCCCATCGAAGCCTTGATCACGTACCAAAGAGTTACTGCCTAGCCCTAACCATAGAACTGGGTAATTCTTAGGTAATTGCTTTAACACTCTTGATAAATCACATACATCTTTGGGTTTAAATAGATACCGCGCTTTTCCACCAACACGCCAGGTGGTGTAATTACACAGAAGCTCATTTTCCAATAACTCACCTGTTGTGTTTACAATCATGATAAAACCTTTTGTTGATTTTTAACAAGATCTTGAGCCGCCGCACCAATATTTCCCGCGCCCTGCAACAATAAAATGTCATCATCTTCAATGGCCAGATCCAGACAACTTGAAAGATCGGTTAAGTTTGTTTCAACCAAGTTCAATTTAGTATTTTTTTTGCGTATTTCCTCGGCCATCGTCTGGGAATTAAATAGCTTATCTTTAGTCTCACCTGCTGCGAAAACATCCAATAAAAGCAAGGTCTCCACTTGGCTCAGTGCTTCAATAAAATCTTGAAACAATGCTTTTGTTCTTGAATAACGGTGGGGTTGAAAAGCCAGTACTAAGCGTTTTTCCGGCCAAACGTGACGGATGGCCTCAATGGTGGAAGATATTTCACGAGGATGGTGGCCATAATCATCAATCAGTAAAGCCTGTCCTCTTGAAAAAGGCACATTTCCCAGTAGTTGGAATCGGCGTCCAACCCCATCAAAGCTGTTAATTGCCTTAACTAAAATATCATCGCTAATAGGCAAGTACTGCAATGATGAAATAACCGCTAAAACATTCTCTACATTGTGACGACCTGGCAAGCTAAACGAAACATCCAAGGTTGGTTTATTTTTCCGAACCACTGAGAAGTTATTTTTTAAACCATCCTGCTGCCAGTTGGTTGCCCGCACGTCTGCCTCTTCTGAAAAACCATAAGTAATAATGGGTCGCTCTATTTTAGCAATAATATGACGCACACCCGGATCATCTATACAGAGAGACGCTAAACCATAAAAAGGCAAGTGATGTAGAAAATTAATAAACGTTTCTTCTAAGGTTTTAACATTACCGTTGTAGGTCTGCATGTGGTCGCTGTCAATGTTCGTTACAACAGCCTGTACAGGTTTTAAATAAAGAAAGGAGGCGTCACTTTCATCTGCTTCAACCACAATGTATTTAGACTCGCCAAGCATGGCGGTTTTACCACTTTTATTGAGCTTTCCTCCTATCACAAAGCTGGGATCTAAGTTTGCGTAAGCCAACACATGTGCCATAAGGCTAGTGGTGGTTGTTTTACCATGAGTGCCTGAAACTGCAATGCCATAACGATTGCGCATAATCTCAGCAAGCATTTCCGCTCTAGGGATAACTGGGATGTTATTTTCTCTAGCATTTTTAACTTCTTCGTTGTCTTCTTTTATGGCTGACGAGACCACAACAACATCAGCCTGTATGACATTCTGGGCAGAGTGTCCCTTAAAAATTTTAATCCCTTTTGAGGCAAGTCTTGCTGTAATAGCAGAACTTACCCTATCCGATCCCGTAATCACATAGCCTTCATGATTTAAAACTTCAGCAATGCCACACATACCAACCCCGCCAATCCCAATAAAGTGGATCCGTTTAACTTTGCCTAAGGTTGTTGCAAAAGGATTAATAGCCACGTGTCATTCCCCGTTTTTTGGTCACTGGGCCATGATTTATAATGGTCCAACGATATTCATAATCAATGCGAAAAAGAATCGCTATCGCAACACAAGTCATTAACATACTACTCCCCCCTGAGCTCATCAGAGGTAGTGTCAAGCCCTTTGTTGGCAATAAGCCTGAGTTAACTCCTATGTTAATCATTGCCTGAACGCCTAACCATAGGGTAATTCCAAAGGAAACATATGAATGATACAACATACCCAGCTCTTTTGCTCTTTTTGCAATTAAAAAGCCTCGCAAAACCAACAAAAAGTAAAGAAAAAGAACAATAACAATGCCAACCAATCCCAGTTCCTCAGCCAAAACAGCAAATAAAAAGTCAGTATGCGCCTCAGGTAAATAAAAGAGCTTTTGCACACTCGCGCCAAGACCACTGCCAAAAATTCCGCCACGGCCAAAGGCAATTAAGCTCTGAGTCAGCTGATAACCACCATCAAATTGGTTAGCCCATGGGCTTAAAAATGCGGTTAATCTAGACAAACGATAGGGTGACGTCACAGCCAATACAGTGGCTGCAATAAGCACCATAAAAACGAGCAGAAAAAATTGACTTAGACGCACACCCGAGAGAAAAAGAAGTGTTAGTGTCATCAACGAAATAACCGCAGCAGCACCAAAGTCGGGCTCTAACAATAGTAAAAAACAAATTACAAACAACACCAACAACGGCTTAATAAAACCAAGAACTGTCTTAATTTCTGTTTCCTTGCGACAAATATACGATGACACATACAAAACCATGGCAAACTTAGCAAACTCAGAAACCTGTAATCGAATGGGACCAACTCCTATCCAACGAAAACTACCATTAACCGACTTACCAATACCGGGGATCACAACAAGAACTAATAAGCAAAGAGCCACTAGTAATAAGAAACCACTGGTTTGCTGCCATTGACGTAATTCCACCCTAATAACTGCCAAACCCAAAAGTAGACCAACCACAAGATAACATGACTGTCTAATTAAATAATGAAACGGCTGACCATAGAGCTTTTCAGAAATAACAATTGAGCTGGATGCCACCATCATAATACCAAGTGCCGCCAATCCAATAACACTCAAAAGCAGACAGCGATCAAAACTAAAAAGTGCGCTGCTGGAAACCTTACCAGAGAGATCACGATGTCTTGGCGATAGTGATGAATAACTCATGTAAGCCTCTCAACCAACTTGATATAACACTCACCTCTGTGTGAAAAATTATCAAACATATCAAAACTTGCCGCAGCCGGTGAAAACAAGACAACGCCCTGTGGTTTTGCCTTTTGGTATGCGATATTAATTGCCTGCTCTAAAGAATCGGCAAACTCATAAGGGCACTGACCTTTAAATACTTTCGCAAACTTATCCTTGTCTTGACCAATTAAAACGGTGTAAGTTAGTTTCTCTTTAGCGACCTCCGCTAAGGGCTCTAAGTCTGCGTCTTTGGACAACCCCCCTGCGATTAATACTAAATTTCCATTGCTTGTTGCGAGCCCATCGATGGCAGCAACACTCGCTCCTACATTGGTACCTTTTGAATCATTAATAAAGAGTACTCCACCAAGTGTTTTAACTTCTTGACAACGGTGAGCCAGTCCTTTTTCTGATCGTAACACTTTCTGGAACACGTTAGACGAAATCCCCTCATCTTTTAACAAGGCCGCACAGGCTAAAACATTGGCAAGGTTATGCAGACCTTTTAGCGCAATCTCATCGGGTTTAAGTCTTAGAAGGCCTTCTTTCATTGATAAGTGTAACTGCCCATTTTTGTAGCAAAAGTCAGCCCCCTCTCTGAGAGAAAACGAGTAACTCTCATTTGCTTCTGAATGAGAGGGGTGCGTTCTTTCATCATCTAAGTTATAGACAATGCCTTCGGCATTCTTATAAATTCGTTGTTTCGCATTGACGTAGTCCTCAAAAGAATCATATCTATCGAGGTGATCATCACTGATATTTAAAATAATTGCTCGATGGGAGTGCAAATTAAAGGTCGTTTCTAACTGGAAGCTTGAAAGCTCCAAAACCCAATAATCAACCTCCTCAGTCAGTCTATCGAGCACCGGCAACCCAATGTTACCTGCAACAGCTACTCGAAACCCTGCTGCTAATAAAAGCTCCCCCACTAAATGAGTCACCGTACTCTTACCATTGGTCCCCGTAATTGCAATGACTTTCTGAACCACACTGGCATTAAGAGTTTGGGCAAATAGCTCAATGTCGCCAATAATCGGGATCCCTTTTTCATTCAAGTGTTTAAGATATGTTTTGCTTGGTGGCACACCAGGACTTTTAACAACCAGAGTGATGTCTTCTCTTGCACTAAGGGCCGATGGTTCTGTTAAGAGATTAAGTCTCGGGAATGTCGTCTGTAATTCTAATAATTTCTGATCGCTCAGATTTTCATCAAAGGCAATCACAGAGTCTAATTTTCCTGTGCGCTGATAATAACGAAGTACAGACTGACCTGTTATGGATAAACCAACAACTAACGTTTTATTTTGCAAACTAAGACCTCTAACGTAACTTTAAACTTGCCAAACCACACAGCACTAAGATCACTGTGATAATCCAGAATCGAACAATCACCTTTGGCTCAGCCCATCCTTTTAACTCAAAATGATGATGCAGAGGCGCCATCAAAAAAAGTCGCTTCCCCCCAGTTTTTTTAAAGTAGATAACTTGTAACACCACTGAGAGAGTCTCAGCAACAAAAATCCCTCCCATAATAAATAACACCAACTCTTGCTTAACTAAAATTGCCACCATAGCAAGAGCGGCTCCCAGTGCAAGCGAGCCAACATCTCCCATAAAAATTTGTGCAGGATAAGTGTTAAACCATAGAAAACCTAATCCAGCGCCCACCAAAGCACTGCAAAAAATTGTCAACTCACCAGCCTTAGGAATGTAGGGAATCACCAAATAATCTGCATAAAGTACATTACTTGAAGCATAAGCAAAAATGCCAAGTGCCCCACCAACCATGACAGTTGGCATGGTCGCCAAACCATCTAGGCCATCCGTCAAATTAACTGCGTTTGAAGTCCCAACAATCACCAGGTAGATAAGCACAAAAAAGAAAGGCCCTAAAGGCAATTCATAGTCTTTCAAAAATGGGATAAGCAACTCTGAGCCGAGATCGCTGAAAAAGGCTATGTAACAACAGGCGATAATGGCAACAAATGACTGCCAGAAAAACTTCTCTTTAGGTCTTAACCCATCTGAATTCTTTAAAACTAATTTTTTATAATCATCAACCCAGCCGATAAGACCAAAAGCTAAGGTTACTAATAGAGAAATCCATAAAAATGCATTGGATAAGTTCGCCCACAGAAGACAACTTAATGTTAAGGTTAGTAATATTAAGACCCCTCCCATGGTCGGCGTACCACTTTTACTTAGATGTGACTTTGGTCCATCATCTCTGACACTTTGTCCAATTTGCATTTTCTGGAGCCACTTAATCATTTTAGGGCCCAAAACCAAGGTTAAAATCAGCGCCGTTAAGGCTGCTAAAATTGAACGAAAGGTTAGGTATTGAAACACCCGAAAGCCGTGAACATGGTTTTGCACCAAAGAGGCTAACCAATAGAGCATAAGATTCCTTATTATTTTATTAGTAATTCTACCACTTCTTCCATTTTAGCGCAGCGTGATCCTTTCACCAAAATAGAGCGTAGATTCTCTGACCACTGGTCTATCGTTGTTCTTATCAACGATTTGTTTGTCAAATGTTGATAGCAAATGCCTTGATGAGAGGGAAATGCAGCAACTTGACCGCCTACGGTTATAAAAAACTCAATGTTATGTTCAATCAAACTGGCTAAAATCGCCTCCTTATGGGAAGGCAGAGACTCACCTGCTTCTGCAAGCTCTCCTAAAATTAAACAACGCCCTGCATCACATTTACTTAAGACAGAAATAGCAGCAAGCACTGAACTAACATTGGCATTATAAGTGTCATCGATAAGCGTCATACCAGAGCGGGTCTGCCGGCGTTGTAGACGACCCTTAACCCCATTAAAAGAAGCAAGTTTTATAATGGCGTCATTAAGAGATCCTCCCAACGCCACCACAGCAGCTAGTGCAGATAAGGCATTTCTTACACTGTGCTCACCAGGCTCAGGTAAATCCACAGAATGGGTTTTGCCCTGATAACAAAGTTTAAAGCTCGAGGCAATCGGCGAGTGAAGCACTAGATCAAACGCATACAAATCAGCTTGTTTGTCTTGACAAGAGAAAGTAATTTTAGGGTTAGAGTGAGTGCTTGCTAAGCGAACAACACGTGGATCGTCAAGATTCACCAAGAGCGTTCCATCATTTGACAAACCATCAAAAATTTCTCCTTTGGCCTTCTCAATGTTATCGATGCCACCAAATTCACCAACATGGGCCTCTGAAATATTAGTAATTAGCGCAATACTCGGTTGTATCAAAGCCACATTTTTTAAGATTTCACCGACATGATTTGCACCTAACTCCAACACCGCCACTTGATGAGTGTTATTAAGCTTTGATAAAACCAAAGGCACGCCTAAATGGTTATTAAAATTCCCCATAGTGGAGAGATGGGGTCGATCTAGTATGTGTGAAATCATTTCTTTAACGGTAGTCTTACCGCAGCTTCCAGTTAAAGCAATCACAGGGATGTCAAAAGTCTGTCGATGTCTGCGTGCTAGATGCCGAAGAGCGTTGATTGAATCATCCACTAGAATAAGCTGCTCTTTATTGACAGAGTCTGGAATTCTCTCAACAATGGCAAAGTTGGCCCCCTGACTCAGCGCTTGCTGGACAAAGTCATGGCCATCAAAGTTCTGCCCAGTAATGGCTATAAAACAATCACCTTTTTTTAACGTTCGAGTATCGATGCTTAAGCCGCTAACCTGCAACTCTTCTCTTAGCTCTCCCGAGACCAAATTACTTAAATCAATCAAAGAATTACCCCAAAATGTGTTTCATGAAATTATACTCATGCTTATTAAAAATGTGAAAACCCTACAAGCATAAGCGCGCATACTTAATAAGCCATCACAATAACTTGTGAACCAATCTCAAGATACTCATGCAACCACCTTGCTTGATTTTGTCGCACTCGAATGCAACCATGACTGGCATTATAGTCTGGGACAAAGTCACTACCATGCAGAGCATACCCCTGATAAAAGTGTTGGCAATATGGCATTAATGCCCCCCCTTCAGTCTCAAGTGGGTATTTGTTAGAGGTACACTCTGGCCCCTTCTTAGAGTAAATCTGAAACGTACCACTTACTGTTTTACAAGACTCTTTTAAGTCTTCGCACCAAAGTTTTCCACCAGAGCCTCGGCCGACTCTCACCATTTTACCGTGCTCATCATAGACTGCCCACTTAGTTTTTTTAGGGAAATATATGAACGTCCTTTCACCATTTGTTTGCCAACTTAATGGTAAATTCTGAGACAATGATTGTGAACTTGCAACGTGCTTTGAGATAATCGGTTCATTTACAGGGCGTTTCATTGTTGAATTAGCACAACCTGTCATGAGAAGCACAAAAGAAACCAGGGTTAAGCAATTGTTCATTGACGCCCATACCTTGATAACAAAGAGGCTTATTTAATTAGTTTAGGATGGAATGAGAGTTTTACTAAACAGGAATGGCATGTTTATGACTTTTTCTTTGGCAGCATGTAATTAAGGGCCTCCATTAAATCCTTGTCACTGCACTCAAAACACCCTCCTCTGGCAGGCATCATGTTCAGACCTTCTAATAAATTTGTCATAACGGTGCCTTTAGGCTTGGCAAGTCTGGCTTGCCAGTGGGTCTTGTTTCTAAATTTAGGGGCACCGAGCTCAATTTTAGCTGGCTGGTGATGGCAATTTGCACAATAATGAAAATAAAGCGCCTCTCCAGTTTTACCTTTGTGAGCTTGTTCAATCACTTTCTCAGGCTGATGCGAGTAGGCCTGCCCTTGCAGATTAAAAAAGAGCAGAGAAAAAGTGAGAATTAAACTTTTCATATATTTAGTAAGGGTCTATGCTTTATGAAAGTACGAAATTTACCTGGCTCTATAGAAAAGGTAAAGAGGAAATTATGGTTAATGAAATAAAGCCTGGCATGACTAATACCCCCCCTTCTATTGAAGCAACCCCTGAATCTTGTGGTACCCAGATGAAAGCATCTGATCTAAAGACAGAGAAGGCATGCGACGCATCGATGGATGTCTCATTAAGTGCAGATTTAACTCAAATCAAAGATGCCATTGAACAAGGCTTAAGCATTGACTCAGAAAAAATCAACGCCCTAAAACAGCAAATTGAACTGGGTCATTATGAACCAAATTCAACACTCATTGCTAAAAAGTTATTAGAAGATCTTTAAATAAGGTTAATAAAGTATTTTTTAAGTAGCCTTCGAGTTAAGCATAAAAATACAACAAAAGCCAAGGTGAGCAAAAGTGCTGGCAAAGTCCAAGGAAGGGCCACAATGGCAAGAGAAACCGCCGCAGCCGGTGGGTGTTCAAGATTAAAAACGGTCATAAAAAAAATGCTTGCTCCAACTGCAATGGCGCCAACCACTTCGAGATGAAGCCCGGTTAGTCCCCCAAGCAAAGTTGCTCGATCTAGTAAAAGGTAATAACAAAGAATTCCAACAACAACCCCGACAAAATAGCCACCTAAAATATAGCGAGTACTCGATAATTTATAATGAGGGCACGTAAAAATTATAAAGGTCGTTGAGGCAATGGAAGAAATAACTAAGTTGTTTGAAATAAAATCTAAGGTTAACAATAGTATTAAGACAACAAACGTCGCTAATAAACACTGGACGAAGTGCTGTTTCTTATGAGCGAGATAATGGGGACTAACTAAGTTCCTTAGAGAAAAAGACCGGTGGTTTTGCTCACTCACTAGCCACCCTTTTTTAGATTGGTGAGCTGTGAATAAAACTCTGGAGTGTTTAAATTGAGCTTTTTGAAAATCTCTGTGACCTTTGGCCATTCACCCAACATGTCGATGCTCTCAACCACCAACTTAAAGCCTTTGTCTTGGTCTGCTTCCTTACCCCAGCCGTTGATATAAGCCAACCCAATAAGACGTTTTGCTAGGGCATAATCATTTTGCTCTGCATTTGCCAAGTATTGGAACGCCTCATTATAGAATCTTTCTTGATAGTCTTTATGCACCTCATAGCTAAAAACACTCTTATATTGCTCTTGCCAGAATTTCCCTTCCTCTAGCAAAGCCTCGCCCAGTAAGTAACCTGCTTTCACATCATCAAGACTTGCTGCCATGCGAAAACATTCTAGCTCTAACTCCCTAGCAAAAGGAACTTTTTTATGGCCTATCAAAGAGTGATACAAGTTGGCAAGGCGATAATAGAATTGTATTTCTTTGGCAAGAGCTAAATCAGAAACGGCGTTGTTTTGCCGATTTTCAACCATTAACGCTAACTTCCTTCTAATTCTTCCTGCTTTAAACCTCTTAAAAAACGTCATGATATCAATACCTTATAAGTGGAATACCATAAAAAACAAACCCGCGGCTAATAATAAGAAAAATGTAAATTGTGCTAAGATCACCACAAAAATATGGGTACTTATGCGTCGAGCTTTATGTCTTCTTGCCAAGCGCCTTAGCTGCTTTTCTAATAAATTATTAATAATTTTTGAAAGCCCAAAGAAGATTAAAACTAAGGATACGAATACAAGCAACACCCATGTTTTATCTGATAACACATGCTCTAGGCCCACTGTGTCATTGTAGTCCATCAGTACGTGAACTATTGGAGGAACCTTATAAACAAAATCCAGTGCTAAGAATGGAAATGTATAAATCGTCATGACCAAAAACAACACGCCACCTGCTGATAGCATAATTCCAATAAGCTCAATAATCCATTCAAATGCTGATGGCTGTTCTTTCACAATTTATTCCTCTATCCAAAAACGTGATTAAAAGGTTTCTACTACTTTTCTCGGCAAGTCTCAGAGTTACTTAAGGTTAAAATTTCATTTTTATCAGAAAATGAAATGGTCTTCGTTGCAAATTCTTGCGTGGTTTCATGCCCCTTGCCAGCAATCAAAATTCTATCCGTTTGATCTGCCTGATTAAGAGCAAACGAAAGCGCTTCTTTTCTACTAGCAATGCAATAATGCTCTGTATGAGGTGCAACCCCTTGCAAGATTTCTTCAATAATTGCTTCTGGCTCTTCACTCCTAGGATTATCGCTGGTAATCACGAGCTTATCTGCATATGAACTTGCAACCTTACCCATTACCTGTCGCTTCTCTTTATCCCGGTCACCCCCACATCCAAACACACACCAGACCTTACCATCAAAATTACTCTTAACCGCTTTTAACGCTTTCTCTAAGGCATCGGGGGTGTGTGCATAGTCTAGATAAACACTTGGGCGTTGTAAGATAAGCTCCATTCGACCAATCACTGGTTGTACTGACTGCATTTTTTCTAACAGTTGCTCACCTACAAATCCTTTGCTATGAAAAACAAGCGCTGCTGCTAAAAGATTAGAGACATTAAATTCACCCTGTAAAGGCGTGGTAAAACTGACTCTTTTACCGAATAAATCCAACTCTAGTCTCATACCATGGCGCTCTGTACTAAGTGTTCGACAAAAAGCATCTGCCGTCTTTTTATGCAAACTGTAAGTGAGAACCTGAACCTTTCTTCGGTTAAGCCGTTCGATTAATTTTAGGCCATATGGACAATCCTGATTTATTACCGCAAGCTCTAATTCCGATCTCGTAAAGAGTAAACATTTGGCCTCAAAATATGCTTCAGGCGTTTTATGATAATCTAAGTGATCATGGGTTAAGTTAGTCCATACTGCAGTCTTTATTGGCAAGCCTTGCAAACGTTGTTGAAAAAGCGCGTGAGAGGAACACTCAAGACACACTTCAAGCTTCTTAAAGCTCGTTTGTTTGAGCGTATTTAGAATGGTTAGCGCCTCTGGTGTTGTGTGAGCAGTCTTCAAAAGCTGTGAAACCATCCCAATTCCGATCGTACCAACATAATAGCCATCTAGTTGGGAGGCAAGCATGTAAGCAATACTTGTTTTGCCGTTTGTACCAGTCACCCCTGTAATGGATAAACGGCTTAAAACTTCTTGATAAAAAAGGCTGATGGCATGAGCTAAAAAATCTCGCACAGTCGTCGTTAAAACTCGAGACACTGCTCCATTATGTGGTTGCAAATTCATCCCACAAACAATGGCCGTCGCTCCTTTGCTTTCAGCTTCTGCTATGTAGCGAGCACTTAGGATAGGATCATCACATAGGCAGAAAAACAAGCTGCCAGTTTTAACCTGGCGACTGTCTATTTGCAAAGACTCAACCAAAACCATCTCGCTTCCTTCAAGTTGCAAAAAACCACTAAAACTTTCTGTAAAGCGCTTTAATTTCATGCCGTTGAACTCCTTTTATCAGGAAGAATCCCAAGGTAACTTAAACTGCCAGACATGATTTTAGCAAAGAGAGGCGCTGCAACCACCCCGCCATAGTAGGAAATCTTCTTTGGTTCATTAATGGTAACCGCAATGACAAGTTTAGGCGCACTTGCTGGTGCCATGCCAACAAAGCTTGCGATGTGGCGACGACGATCGTAGCCCTTTTTATCCGCAATTCGAGCCGTTCCTGTTTTACCAGCTACTCGGTAGGAATCAATTCGAGCACGCCGCCCGGTACCATTATCCTCAACGACTTGTTCAAGCATGTTTCGCACACTAACAGCAATCTTAGGCTTTAGCGCCTGATACGCTCTCCTTTTTTTAGCATTCTTTAAAAAAGACACGGGATGACTCATCCCATCACTGGCAAAAACACTGTAGGCTTTTGCAAGCTGTAAAGTGGTCGCAGAAATGCCATATCCAAACCCAAGCGTGGCCAGTACAAAAGGACGACTGAGTGTTTTTTGATTCAAAAAGCCTGCACTTTCACCGGGAAAACTGCTCTCCGTTATAGCAATAAAACCAACATTTCGTAGCACCTCTATTAACAGCATTGCGGGGTTTGACAACACCATTTTAGTCACACCCACATTGCTAGAGCGCTTCAAGACTTCTTCAACTGAAATTTTTCCATAATTATGATCGTCTCTGATGGTATTGCCATTTATGACCATCCAGCTTGGACTGGTATCAACCAAACTATGCTGGCTGTATTTACCACTTTGTAGGGCAGAGGCAATGCTAAAAGCTTTCATGACAGAGCCAGGCTCAAATAGATCAGTCACCGCCCGGTTTCGATAGCGCCCATCCCTTATCTTAGGTCGCACATTTGGATTAAAACTTGGCATATTGACCATTGCTAAAATTTCACCATTCGTACTGTCTAATACAACCACCGATCCTGATTCTGCCCCAAACTTTTTTACTGTTTTCTTTAGTTCTTGATACGCTAAATATTGGATGCGTTTATCAAGGCTTAAAACCAAATTTTTTCCAGGATTGGGCGCTTTAATCAACCCTATTTCTGAAATAATGCGCCCGAGTCTGTCCTTAACAACTTTCTTTTTACCACTCTCTCCGCGTAGCCAGTTATCATAAGCCAATTCAAGGCCTTCTAGGCCTTTATCATCAACGTCTGTGATGCCAAGCACGTGAGCAAAGCTTTCCCCTTCAGGGTAATAGCGCTTAAATTCTTCTTTCAAATGCACACCAGGCAAGTTTAACGCTCGGATTTTTGCGGCAACCTTAGGTGAAATGTTTCTTTTTAAGTAGACAAAGGCATTACTATGAGCGCGTTCATAAGCTTTCGATACTGTTTGCTTAGAGAGAGAAAGTAAGTCTGATAACTTTTTTAAATCTGATTCGTTTAACTGCTCTGCATCAAGTCCCATCCAAACCGCAAAAACTCTTGAGCTAACCGCCAAAGGCTGCCCATTTCTATCTTGAATCATCCCTCTAAAAGCAGGAATGCTTACAACCCTAAGGCTTCTAGCTTGCCCTTGTGCTTGCAAAAAAGGTCGCTTTAAAATAGTTAAATCAACCATGCGCCAAACAACTATCAAAAATAACGCAAACAACAGATAAACAATAAAATAGAATCGTCCTTTATAAGCCACAATAACGCTACCGGGAAACAGCCAAAACCCTTTTATTAGTAGGGTATTTCATGTTGAGCTTGCTCATGGCTTGCTGTTGCATTCGATAGGAGGAAGCCCATGTGCTCTTTTCTAATAACAATTGGCTTTGACGAATTTTAGCATTGGTAAATTGGGTTTGAAGGCTTTCCATCTCACTGACATATCGCCTCTCTAGCTCCTTTGCATAAATCACCATTAAGGCAGAAATTAAAACGGCAATGAATAAAAAGAAGGCTAAGAGTACAGGCTTAGTAACCCATTCTTTACGATAAGCGCCTTCAAATAAACTCCCTTCTGATAGAGCCTTGGCAGCGGCATTCATGCTATTTTCTCCCCTATACGTAACACAGCACTTCGTGCTCTAATATTAGAATCTAACTCACCCAACTTTGCTTTGGCGGCCTTACCAACAATCTTTAATTGTCTGCCTGTTTCACTCTCTGGAATTGGCAATTTGGCAAGCACACTGTCACCAACTGCCAGTTTTTTCAGAGCTCTTTTGACCAATCTATCTTCCAAGGAGTGGAAGCTTAAAAAAACTATGCGGCCACCAACTTGAAGACAGTCCATCATTGTTTGTAAAAACTGGTTAATGTCTTCTAACTCTCGGTTAATATAAATACGAATCGCCTGAAACGATCTTGTGGCTGGATGCTTATGCTTTTCCCACTTTGGATGCGCTTCTTTAACAATTTTTGCCAATTGGTCGGTTTGAGTAATAGTCGCTTGCTCTCTTTCTCTAATAATCGCTTTTGCAATTCTTCTTGAATAGCGCTCTTCACCATACTGAAACAATACATCTGCTAATTCTCTTTCAGAGACTTGTGCAAGCCACTCTCTAGCACTCTGCCCAGATGTTTGATCCATTCTCATATCCAAAGGACCAGTCTTTAAAAAACTAAACCCTCGTTCTGCATCATCTAATTGTGGCGAAGAAACACCCAAATCTAGCAGCATGCCATCAAGACGGCCTAAAAGCCCCAAGGAACTTAGCAACTCTTTCACTGTTGCAAAACTCCCATGATGAATTTCAAATCGAGGGTCTTCTGAAAACGTTTCTTTGGCGCACTCAATCGCGGCTATGTCCTTGTCCATGGCAATGAGACGTCCCTCGTCATTCAAACAATCTAAAATTGCTCGTGAGTGCCCACCTCGCCCAAACGTACCATCAAAATAAATGCCATCGGGTTTAATCTCTAACCCTTTGATGCACTCATCTAACATGACTGGCTGATGTTGATAACTCATAAAGACAATGACCTCATTTCTTCTGGCAGCTTCTCAATGTCCACATCAAGACTCAACCAATTTTCTCGTTGCTCATTCCAAATAGCCTTATCCCAAAGTTCAAACTTTTTTCCCTGACCAATTAACATTATTTCTTTCGTTAGCGTTGCATACTCTCTAAGCAACCCAGGAAGTAGAACCCTGCCATTTTTATCCATTTCCAAATCGCAAGCATGTCCTATTAGCAAGCGTTGAATCCGTCTCGCTTGTGGATTAAAGCTTGGCAGTGCCTGAATTTTTTGTTCTATGTGTTCCCATTCGCGCAAAGGATACAACAAAAGGCAGTCTGAGTCTGTATCAATCGTGGCAACTAGTTTTGAGGCATATCGTTCGTTTATTGACTGGCGATAGCGACTAGGAATCGCCAGTCGTCCCTTCGCATCAATGTTGACTGCGTTTATCCCTCGAAACACGCCCTAGTCCTCACCATTCGTTACGTTAACAATTCTACCACTTTCCCCCACTTTTACCTACCTTTTAACCACTTTATTACACGTATGGCTCAAAAATGTCGATTAGTCAAGACAAGTGATAAAAAAAGCTTCAGATAGGTTAAGTTCAAATTGGCTTATTGAGCAAAAGCGCCTGATGCAGGCCAAATAACACCAAATCAGGCTCCCAAACATCAAATAAGTCATCTTTAGAAAAAAGCGTTGAAAAGCCGCCTGTGCCCAATACTGTGGGGGAAATTCCTTTGAAACACTCGTCACTAAGTTTTTCAATGATGAGACGACATCCGCCAAGGCAAGAATAATATAATCCCGCTTGTATGCTCTTGACCGTCGATTGACCTAAACAGCGCTCGGGACGAATGACTTCTACCGTTGGCAACTTAGCAGTCTTCTCGCTTAAGGCCGTCATGGCAAGATTAATACCTGGCAAAATCGTGCCACCAAGATAGACCTTGCTAGAGGAAATGGCACAAAAAGTAATGGCCGTACCAAAATCAATGATAATCACATCTTGGTTTGGGTACTTGGTTATCGCCGCAATGGCATTGCTGATTCGATCTGAGCCTATTTCTTGGGGATTTGCATACTTGATGTTTAAACCAGTCTTAACGCCAGTAGCAATCACAAAAGCTTCGACCTTAAAGTATTTAACGCAAGCCGCTCGAATGGTGTAATCCAAATCTGGTACAACCGAGCACATGGCAATGCCTGTAATGCTCATAGGGTCTAAATTATTTTCTCGAAGTACTGACTTTAACAAGACTCCTAATTCATCAGAGGTTTGTGCTCTTACTCCTAAACGAAACTTTAGAATCATTTGTGCATCGACAAATACTCCCGCATAGATGTGGGTATTGCCAACGTCTAAACATAAAATCATATTACCAAGGTCCTAGGGGGGGTGATTGTTGTAGGAAAGTGGAGAGTTGGTCGATAAGCCGGGTTCTGTCTGGAGTGATCATTCATCTAGGCACTTTATCACTAAAATGCTCAAGCAGCCTACCCAAGTCTCGTGCGGGAAACACGTTTTAACCAATCACTTAGTATTGATTAACAAGACTTCTATTTGGCCTTGCTCCAAGCGGGGTTTACCCTGCCACAACTGTTGCCAGTTGCGCGGTGCGCTCTTACCACACCATTTCACCCTTACCTAATAAATTAGGCGGTATCTTTTCTGTGGCACTTTCCGTAGGCTCACGCCTCCCAGGAGTTACCTGGCGCTCTTCCCTATGGAGCCCGGACTTTCCTCGCAATTTGCGCGATCACTTAACCAACTCTCCTAAGCTGGGCAGTCTAGCAATTTTTTATACAAAAAACCATAGAGCAGACACTTGGCGAGACGCATTATTCTCGTTATGCTGTCACTTTTTACAAAATAAGTGGTCCATCATGAGTAATCTACAAGACATAATTGAAACTGCTTGGGAAAACCGAGCAACTCTAAGTCCGACAACCGCCTCTACAGAAATTAAAGTGGCTGTTGAAAGCGCCCTTGCAGATCTTAATTCTGGCAAAAAGCGCGTTGCAGAACACAAAGACGGTGATTGGCACGTCAACCAATGGCTAAAAAAAGCGGTTTTATTATCCTTTCGTTTAAATGACAATACCTTAATTGAAGGTGGTTTCTGTCAATTCTTTGATAAAGTGCCTCTTAAGTTTCAGGATAAGAGTTTGCAAGAAATGCAAGACATTGGCGCTCGAGTCGTCCCTCACGCCATTGTTAGAAATGGGGCGTTTATTGGGAAAAATACCGTTTTAATGCCCTCTTATGTGAACATCGGAGCTTATGTCGATTCAGGATGTATGATTGATACCTGGGCCACCGTTGGTTCTTGTGCTCAAATTGGAAAAAACGTTCATTTATCAGGTGGTGCAGGCATTGGCGGGGTGTTAGAGCCTCTACAAGCAGCGCCCACTATTATCGAAGACAATTGTTTCATTGGCGCTCGAAGCGAGGTTGTCGAAGGCGTTATTGTTGAGAAAAACGCCGTTATTGGCATGGGGGTTTACCTCGGACAAAGTACTAAAATCTACAATCGGAATACTAAAGAAATTAGCTATGGTCGAGTCCCTGAAGGCTCTGTTGTGGTCTCTGGCTCCTTGCCCTCTGATGATGGAAGCCACTCACTCTATTGTGCTGTGATTGTTAAACAGGTTGATGAGAGAACACGTTCTAAAACCAGTATTAATGAACTATTAAGAGACTAGAACTAGATGCAATATGCGATGATGACCGAGCTATTAAACGACTTAATCAACATTCAATCGATTACGCCTGAAGACAAAGGTGCGCAAGATCTACTAGAAAAGGTCTTAAGTGACTTAGGATTTTGTTGTCAACGTTTAAATAAGAACAGAGTTTCAAACTTATATGCTCGTTTGGGCTCTCAATCACCCACTGTTCTTTTTGCAGGCCACACCGACGTCGTCAGTCCTGGCCCACTTGGGAATTGGCACAGTCCGCCTTTTGAATTAAATGACAGCAACGACAAACTGGTTGGTCGTGGGGTTGCTGATATGAAAGGTGCAATTGTGGCAATGATAGGCGCCGTAGGAAAACTCATCGAGCAGGACTTTAACGGCAGTATAGCGTTTCTTATCACCAGTGGTGAAGAAGGCGATGATTTTCTTGATGGAACGCCCCATGCCATGAATGAATTATTAGAACAAGGCGAACACTTTGATTATTGCATCGTTGGTGAGCCAAGTTCTCATAAACAAGTTGGTGATACAATCAAAGTCGGACGTCGCGGCTCGATGACCTGCAAAGTCTGTGTTAAAGGGCTTCAAGGCCATGTTGCCTACCCTCATCTTGCTGACAACCCCATTCATAAGGCCGCCCCAATTATTAACGCGTTAAGTGAGTTAGAGCTCGATGAAGGGAATGACTTTTTTCCGCCTTCAAGTTTGCAAATAACCAATGTAAATGCGGGTGTGGGTCAAGGAAATGTGATTCCAAAAGATCTTGAATTTGAATTTAACATTCGTTACTCAACGGAGCAAACCTTTGAGAGTTTATGTGAACGTATTCGCGCAATTTGCGACAGTCAAAAAGAATCAATCGAACTCAAATTTACCCATAACGGTCCCCCATTTCTAACCAGCAGCGGGAAATTAATCGAGCAAAGTGTCAACGTTATCAAAAAGCATCTTGGCTATTTGCCCAAGCTTTCAACGGATGGCGGCACATCAGATGGTCGGTTTATTGCACCACTTGGTATAGAATTAATAGAATTTGGTCTAATTAATGAGTCCATTCACAAAGCCAATGAATGGATCTACAAAGATGATTTGAGTATTTTATCGGAGCTTTACTTTGATCTATTAGAAGGTCTATATCGAGAGTGATTGGTATTAATAGGTTAGCTTATTGGATGAGGGTGGCTTAACATCTTTTGTGAATTGGCTTGCCCACTTCTCTCCTTCTTGTTGCTCGGCAACACTCATGGTTTTTTTCAAGGCTAATAAACTGCTTATGGCTTTTGAATTTTTTTTGCTGGCTGCTATGGAAAACCAGGCATAGGACTTGGCAACATCTTTATCAACACCAAGGCCTGCACTATAGAGGTATCCAAGGGCTGCTTGTGCTCTAACGTTTCCTTGTATGGCTGCCTGCTGAAAAAGGCTTGCGGCTTGCTCATAGTCCTTTATGACCCCTGTTCCTTGCATGTAACTTAAGCCTAATGAAAACTGGGCTTTTGCCTGTCCCTGCCTTGCTGCTTCTCCGTACCAGTAGTTAGACCACTCAACACTTTTTTCAACACCTAAACCATTGCCATACATTAAGCCTAAATAAAATTGAGCATCTTTAAAACCTTGCCCACCAGCGTAGTAAAACCACTTAAAAGCAAGCTTATCATTTTGAGCAATCCCTTTGCCCTGAAAGTATAAAAGTCCCAGACTGTATTGTGCTTGTCTAACCCCTTGTTTGGCGGCCTTCTGATACCAATTAAAAGCAAGACCGTAATTTTGTTTCACGCCATACCCGCGAGCATAGGAGTAAGCAAGGTTGGTTTGGGCACGACCATACCCCTGTTTTGCAGATTTTTTAAACCATAGAACGGCCTTTTGGGGATCTGGTTGGACACCTTCGCCATAGACATACATTAAGCCGATATTTCTCTGAGCCACCGGCTCACCCAGTTTTGCCGCTTTCAAATACCAATCAAACGCCTTGTTGTAGTCTTTAGAAACACCGAGCCCTTCATCAAATAGAAACCCTAAACTAAGCATTGCTTTAGGATAGTCATGTTCTGCTGACTTTTTATACCAATAATACGCATCGGTCGGTGATCTTTGTATGCCTTTACCTGTCTGGTACATCCGCCCTAATAGGTACATCGCTTCATAGTCGCCTTCTTTAGCAGGTTGTAGTAAGGCTTGATAGGCAGAGTGATAATCACCAAATTGGTAAGCCAACTTGCCCAAAAACGCATCAGCACTGCAGTACATGCTATAACTTGTTAATAATAAGAAGAAAAATAAGCGCATTGGCGGCTCTAGTTACATCCTTGTCTCCTTAAAGAGTAGCTTATGCGTGGTCATTATTCAAACATACAATACAAATATAAACCGTCAGCTCCCTTTGCTTTCTTCATTTGTAAGTCAGTTTAATGTAGGATAATCAATTTTATTTAGGACAGAGACGACTATGGTCTATTGTGTAAAACTGCAAAAAGAAGCGGATAGTTTAGATAAACCCCCTTTTCCTGGACCACTGGGTGAAAAAATTTTCAATTCTATTTCAAAAGAAGCATGGCTCAACTGGCAAGCTCATCAAACCATGCTCATTAATGAAAACCGCTTGAGTTTAATCGATCCAGAGGCTCGTCAATATTTGAAAAATGAAATGGAACGGTACTTTTTTGGTGGCGGTAGTGAGTTGCCAGCAGGCTTTATCAAACCTGAATAAAATAATTGTTTAAAACAATGCTCTTGCTGGTAGAATAAACCCATTATTTAACGCCATGCATGGTTACTTTTGAATAAACGGATTTTATTTGTTATTACTTGTTTCTTATTCGGCCCTCAAACCTCATTTTCAGGCTGGGGGGAAACACTACTAGGAAAACCATCTGAATTTAACAAGGTCAATACTGGGGCAGCACTTTATCATTTGAAAGGAGTGATGTACGACCATGTAGAAAAAGGAAAGGACTGGTGGTTTCGCCCAACCGCAATTATGACCTATAACAGTTATAATTTTGTTTACTTTAAAAATACACACAGACAAGATACGGTTGGTGTTGGACAAGAGCGAACTTGGTACACAAAACATGTTGGCAAAAAAGAGTTTGTAACTGGTTATCGGTATGGTGCAATCTATGGCTACTGCATTGAAACCGATCCAAAACTCGATTTTTATTGCGAATGCAAAAAAAATTTTAGAGCCGCAGTACATCCAATGGCGCAAGCTTTTTTTGACTACAGCTATGATGATCTTGGTGTCGAAATAGGATTAAACCCTGGCTTTATTAACGCATTATTTGTGATTCGATTTAACTAGTACCTGACCAATAGAAGAAAGGAAGACCGGTTTATAGCGTTTTTTTTCTTTTAAGATCTGAAGTCTAAAAGCACACATTATGAAGGCTCTCGAGTACATTAAAGGGGCTCTTAAAGGGCTCGCCCATAAAGCACCATTAATCGCCGTTGGACTCTCAAGCCTAATGGCTGCGTGCTGTTATTTTTTATTAACCCCTTACCTAAATGGCTCGCTTGCAAGCAAATTACTCTTATACAGTTTAACCTGCATGAGCGGTTTCACAGCACCAGTCATCACAAGCCTTTTACTGAGGCATCAAGTCAGTGACCTCATTCTATCTCAGTCATTAAAAAACCTAGCCAAGCTTGGTTGCAATAAACCAGAAAGAATCGCCTTTAATGTTTACTCTCAAGGTTCAAAAGACGTACAAATTCAGAAAGAACTTCTATCAAAAACACTGATTTCCAGGTTTTCAAAAGCATTCAAATCCCCCTCCCTAGCCGAGTTTAAAGCATTTCTTCTAGAACTACTTCAACAAAGCAAAAAATCTGACAATGAGTTGTCCTTTATAGAAGAACTCTTTCTAAACGAGTTACTTGCTATTACCAAAGTTTCTCGCATAAAAAGTTTAGAGACGCCATTTTTAGTAACATTTAATCTATTACTTGGCCCAACGGTTATGACTGCTACTGTGAAAGTAACCCTTGTGGAATTCAATACCTACAAACCTTTAATTAGGTCCCTCATTGCAAAATTAAAGCAACTTAAAAAGGAAGAAAACATCGAGCAAAAACTAGGCAAAACAGGCTACAATCCTAGGCTATTTTTCAGCATGCCAGGCGCTTTATCCTCAATGCATCAGCTAATGGATTCCCAAGAGAGAGCCCCTATTCTCGCAAAGAATACTGTTTACGAAGAGGAATCTGAATCCCTCATTCTACGCTAATCTACTATTAACTTAGCACTTTAACTAATGCGTCACCTGGATTCACAACATCGCCTTTTTTGCAATGAATGAACTCTATTTTGCCATCAAATGGTGCGACAAGCTCTGTCTCCATTTTCATCGCCTCTACAACCAGTAATGCCTGCCCTTTGCTCACACCCTCATCAGGCGAAACAAGAACCTCAATAACCGTGCTTGGCATCGCCACCGTCACATCGCCAGGGCCGTCAGCTCTTACCCGAGCATCTTTAGAAGAAACAGTAT
This sequence comes from Legionellaceae bacterium, assembly GCA_030148065.1. Classification (GTDB taxonomy): domain Bacteria; phylum Pseudomonadota; class Gammaproteobacteria; order Legionellales; family Legionellaceae; genus JASBUC01. The sequence goes on from JASBUC010000013.1 coordinate 82,542, forward strand.
TTTCCATCGTTTCTTGTTCTAACAAAACTTCTTCAGGCACGCCATCAAGCGTTAAATAAATTATTTTTGAATCGTTCTTCGTCTGGCCCATTCCATTTAAGCGTACATGATAGGCTTCACCATGCATGCTTATGTTAAACTCACTTGAAACATCGACGTTTAGACTACTTGCGGAACTCATTAGTGGCTCCGGCTTTAAACAACCTTGTGCTTTCTCTTGCAGATAAACTTTTGACACATCTGGAAACAAAGCGTAAGACAGTACGTCCTTAAATGATTTGGCTAAGGTTCCCACTTCTTTCTTTAAGCGTGGTAATTCATCTGGAAGATGATTGGCCGGTCGATCGGTGATAGGCTTAACATCCCCTAAGGCCTTTTTAGCAAGCTCACTGCTAACATTTGCTGGAGCTCTACCATACTTACCCTGTAAATAACCTTTTACTTCTTGGGTGATAATTTTATAGCGCTCCCCACTTAAAACATTCATCACCGCCTGTGTACCGACTATTTGAGAGCTTGGAGTCACCAGCGGTGGGTAACCTAAATCCTTTCTTACCTCAGGAATTTCTGCATAAACCTCATCAATCCTGTCTAGGGCTGCTTGTTCTTTTAATTGATTGCTTAAATTTGAAATCATTCCACCAGGGATCTGAAAATACTGCACTCTTGGATCAATGCGGGTAGATGGACTCTCATATTGAGCGTACTTACTACGTATGCTTTTAAAATACTCACCAATTTCTAATAATAAGGGAAGGTAAAGTTCTGTCTCATAAATCGTACCGATGAAAGCAGAGACCATTGATTCTGTACAAGGATGACTAGCACCACCCGAGAACGCTGATATGGCTGTATCAATATGACGCACACCATTTTCAACCGCCTTAAAGAGGCAAATATCACTAAGACCGGAGGTACTATGGGAGTGCAGGTGCAAAGGCAAATTAACCTTTTCATGAAGCTCGTTAACTAGCGCTTCTGTATCAGCTGGGGTTAAAAGACCGGCCATGTCTTTGATGGCTAGACTGTCACAACCAAGTGCTTCAAGCTCTTTAGCAAGCCTTACAAAGTCTGATAATTGATGTGCTGGGCTTTTAGTATAACAAAGTGTGCCTTGCGCATGCTTACCACTTTCTTTCACTGCCTCAATGGTCGTTTCAACATTTCTAACATCATTTAGCGCATCAAAGACTCTAAAAACATCAATGCCCTCTTCGGCGGCGGTTTTTACAAAGGCTTTTACCACATCATCGGCATAGTGGCGATAGCCTAGTAAGTTTTGTCCTCTTAATAACATAGAGAGGGGCGTTTGGGGCAATGCCTGTCTTAGTTTATGCAGGCGTTCCCAAGGATCTTCTTTTAAAAACCGTAAACACGCATCAAAAGTTGCCCCTCCCCAAACTTCTAGTGCCCAAAAGCCAACTTGATCAAGTTTTTCACAAATAGGCAGCATGTCTTCAGTATGAAGCCTGGTGGCAATGAGGCATTGATGGGCATCACGAAGGGTTACATCCGTTATAAACACTTTACTCATCAAAAAATCCCTTTAAAAAAAAGTTGAGACTACCCTAATCACAAGCTTCTGGCAAAATAAGCTTTTAAAACTACGCTGTTTAACAGTATTATGAACTATTGCTCAAGAAAGAGCATCTGGACGCTACCTTCAAATTGCTGCATGCAATTTGATGGATTAAATCAAATGGAGAATAGAGCATGAAAAAAATCATCGGAATGATTTTTGGTTCAATGGCATTAATGCTTACAAACAATGTGTTTGCCGAGCCACCACTTGGCATGCATGTCACCTATGACTTTTCACCTGAGAAACAAGAAGAGTTTCAAAGCCCCCTGCCCTGGAAAGTTGATGTTAAATGCAAAGTCACCACAGAAGATCCGGAAGCCCCCATAGAAGGAAAATTATTAAGCAGTGATGCGGTTGTGAATGGAAAAAAATATCACACACATGATACGCTTGTACTTCCTGTTCACACAGGTGACAGCTTTAAGATAAAAGCCGGCAGTTTCATCAAAGTGCGTTTAACAAATAAAGGTGAGCATAACATACACGTAGATTGCGACGTGTAATTGTGCTCGTGATCCCTTATCATTAGGTGTACAATTAAACATTTTATTTATTTACAAGGAAAGGGGCATATTTTGGCTAAGGTGATTGTAATAACATCTGGGAAAGGCGGGGTCGGTAAAACGACTACCAGTGCAGCCATTGCAACTGGTCTGGCCTTGAAGGGTAAAAAGACGGTGGTCATTGATTTTGATGTTGGTCTTAGAAATCTAGACATTATTTTAGGTTGTGAAAGACGCGTTGTTTATGACTTTGTAAATGTGATAAATGGGGAAGCAACGCTTAATCAGACACTGATTAAAGATAAAAGAGCTCCCATGCTCTATATTCTTCCTGCTTCTCAAACTAGAGACAAAGATGCCTTAAATCTTGAAGGCGTTGGAAAGGTCATTGATGAGCTCTCTAAAGACTTCGATTACATCGTCTGTGATTCCCCGGCAGGCATTGAGACAGGTGCCCTGATGGCAATGTACTACGCAGATACAGCAATTGTCGTCACCAACCCAGAAGTGTCCTCTGTAAGAGACTCTGACAGAATTCTTGGAATTTTGGCAAGCAAAACAAAACGAGCAAAAGAAGGTGGTGCACCGGTAGAAGAACATTTACTGCTAACACGCTATTCTCCAGAACGCGCAGAAATGGGTGAAATGCTCTCGGTCGAAGATGTCAAAGAAATATTGGCCATTCCACTGCTTGGGGTAATCCCTGAGTCAAAAGCTGTCTTAAAAGCTTCAAATACTGGCACACCAGTTATTCTTGATAATGACAGCGATGCTGGCCGCGCCTATGAAGATGCTATTTTAAGACTGCTAGGAAATGAAAACATCCCTCTTCGTTTTGTTTCAAAGGGAAAAAAGGGGCTATGGCAGCGCCTCTTTAACAAAGGAAAGGAGGAAGAGTTGGCATGAGTCTTTTTAAATACTTAAGAAAGAAAAAAAGCAGTGCGAATGTTGCCAAAGAACGTTTGCAGATTATTATTTCTCATGAACGTTCTCAACGGACTAGCCCTGAGTATCTTAAAAAGATGCAAGAAGAAATCTTAGAGGTCATCGCCAAATACGTAAAAATTGATCGTGAAAAGGTCAATGTTCATCTGGAAAAGTTAGGCGATAACGCCGTACTAGAGCTCAATGTTACGATGCCGGAAGAAGCTCTAGAAGAAGCCACCAGCGATTAAGCTCCCTCAAAAAAAACATCCGTTATCCCCGCACAATCGGCGGGGAGAAATATATTCGTGTTTTATTAACTAGCCACCTTCTTAGCGCTCTTCTCTTCTCGAGCTGAAGCAGGCTCCATGCCTTCACGAGTTAGTTCTTTATGCGAAAAATCATCAACTTTAATCGCCGCTTGTCTTGCTTCTTCCGCCTCTTTTAGAATTGTCACCTGTGCGTTATCCATCAACCCTTTATTCAAAGCCTCTTCTATCTGAAGGGCAACTGATAAAGAGCTTATTTTACCCTCTTTAACTAAGGTACTTAACGCTCTCTCAAGAGGCTCTGCTTGTAGGACTTTTTTAAAGGCCATTTCTAATTGTCCAACCGGATTTAGCTCATTATTCTCCTTATAAGCAAAGCGAGTTAATCTATCTCTAAAAGCATTGTCAGTAGTCAATTGTCTTGAAAGTTTACTGCTTAAATGATCACTGGGCTTCTTGCATCTTCTGCCAAAGGGCAACAATAGAACTTTTAAAAAGCCTCTTGAAATTGGTCCGCCGATGTTTTCAATTAGTTCAATTAATTGTGTCTCGAGTTTATAAAATAAGGTCTGGCAAGCCCACTCCATTGCTGCTCGCTCATCACTTGGTCGACCATTTTGGTGGTAACATTTGATGGTGGCAGATGCAAGATAGAGGTAGCTCAACATATCTCCGAGTCGAGCAGAAATCATCTCACGCCGCTTTAATGACGCACCAAATTTGATCATGCAAAAGTCACTTAAAAAAGCAAGCTGACTACTGTACTTAGAAATAGCATTAATGTAAGTGGCAAGCTCCCCTTCCCTTCGGTTGGAAAAATGATAGCCATTCGTTAGCGCAAAGACAAAAGAGCGAACAAAGTTGCTTATGATAAAGCCGCCATGAGCAAAAAAGGCTTTGTCAAACTCCTTTAAATTATTGTCTTTGACGCTATTCATTTCCTTTAAAACATAAGGGTGACAGCGTATAGCCCCTTGCCCAAATATGATTAAACAACGAGTTAAAATATTTGCTCCCTCAACCGTAATGCTAATGGGGGCATTCTGATAACCTCGCCCGAGATAGTTATTAGGCCCAAGACAAATTCCTTTACCACCATGAACATCCATCGCATCAATACTCAATTGCCGAGCTATTTCTGTTGTGTGATATTTTAAAATGGCTGAAAGAACTGAGGGCTTTTCACCCTCATCAATAATGGAGGTTGTAACCGTTAAGGCATTGTCAATAATGTAACTAAAACCTGCAATGCGTGAAAGTGCTTCATGTATGCCCTCAAAGTTACTAATTGCTGTATTGAACTGTGTACGTACACGCGCATAGGCGCCTGTTGCCAAACTAGCAACATGCCCACCTCCAACTGCGGTAGAGGGCAATGACACGGCACGTCCTGCTGATAAACACTCCATCAGCATACGCCAGCCTTGCCCTACCATTTTCTCACCCCCAATCACTTGCTCCATGGGTATAAAAACATCGTGCCCTTGCGTTGGTCCATTTAAAAATGCGGTGTTTAGTGGAAAGTGACGCCTACCGATTACAACCCCTTTTGTGTCTCGTGGAATGAGTGCACAAGTAATGCCTAAGTCCTTTTCTTGACCAAGCAAGCCATCTTCATCAAAGAGTCGAAAGGCAAGCCCTATGACCGTGGCAACCGGGCTTAAAGTAATGTATCGCTTATCCCAGTTTAACTTAATTCCAAGCACTTCTTTACCATCAACGAGGCCTTTGGTGACAACACCCACATCAGGAATGGCGGCTGCATCTGAACCCGCATTGGGATTAGTTAGCGCAAAGCAAGGAATGTCAACGCCCTTTGCAAGACGTGGTAGATAATAATTTTTTTGCTGTTCAGTTCCATACTTTAATAAAAGCTCTGCTGGACCTAATGAGTTTGGTACACAAATAGTGGTACCTGCTGAAACAGATTTAGAAAATATTGAAACAAGCACGGCCCTTTGTGCACTGGCACTAAATCCAAGTCCCCCATATTCCTTAGGAATGATCATGCCTAAGAAACCTTGTTCTTTTATGTATTGCCAAACCTTGGGAGGAAGATCAGTATAGTGATGAGTCACATCCCACTCATTAAACATTGAGCAAAGCGTTTTAACCGGTCCTTCTAAAAAAGCCGATTCCTCATCACTTAAGCTTTTCAAAGGTGTTTGCATAAATCCTTTAAGATTAGGGGCTCCAGAAAAAAGTTCTCCTTCAAAGCTAACCGTACCAGCTTCTAGCGCTTCTGCTTCTGTTTTACTCATTGTTGGGAGCTGCTGCTTAAATAGTTTAAAAATATGCCCACTGATTAGTTTTCGTCGCAGTGTGGGGACATTTAAAGGAAGTAATACCATCAAGCAGAAAAAAGACAGTGAACTTACAAGAATGAGTGAATTACTATAATGTGCTAATAACAAGAGGCCAACGATAACACTGGTCGTCCAAACTTGAATTGACGCTCTTTGATAACTTAAGACAATGGCCGCCACTAAGGCTATTGAGATCCCAAACACACCTTACTCCCTAAAAGAACTGTATATCGACTTAATATAACAAAAAGATTTGAATATAGCCAAAACAGATCATGATCCTCTAGGGTCAGTTAACAATATTTGGGTTGCGGTTTGCCGAGGGCACTCAAAAGGAAACAGGTGACTGCCTGGAAGTTCAATTAATTTTGCATTAAAAAGCCTATTTGCATTTTGTAACTCATGTCTGCGAACAACATCACTGTCAGCTCCATGGATTAAAGTAATACTCCCCTTAAAGTTATTATGCGAAATAGCAATGTGTGGGATGGTTCGATAAATGGCATATTCTGTCTCTCTTGCAAAACACAAATGCCAGCTCCCCTCGCTCGACCTTTTCAAACCATGTTCAACATAGGCTTGCAAACACTCTTGGGTGAAATTTTTAAAAACCGTTTTAGTTTTAAAATGAGCAAGTGCCTCGTCAAACGACTTAAAGCTCGTCCGTCTATTTTTTGTCACTCTGGCCGGTGTAAACCAGTCTATTAAATTTAGCTTCTTAACAAGGTAAAGCGCTTTTCTTTTCAAGCCTCGATAAATGGGAGTATCAAGCAGTACAAGCTGCTTAAAAAGCTCTGGTTCTTTTTGAGCGGCCATTAACAGTAGAGCACCACCTAATGAATGTCCCACTGCCAACACAGGCGTCTTTACCCTTTTCTTTAGATCGGTTAAAACCTCATTAACCAGTTGTTGCCAATTATCTTCAACTGGAAATCGAAGGTTATGCCCAACTTGCTCTAAATAGCAAAGCTCATAGTGCTTGCTTAAGGGCAAGAACATGCGCTGGTAGCAACCTGAAGGAAAGCCATTACCATGCACAAAATAGAGCGTTTGTTTCAAGCGACAACCATTTTTCTAGCCGCTCGCTTATTCACCGCAACTGCAAAACAAAAGTAAAAAAGAAGCGCTCCTAGCATCAAAAAACCCACCATCGGGCGTTGCCAATTCATCGTTGCCATAAATGAGGCAATAACTTGCTGAGGTGTGCCACAAACATAAGTTAAACGTAGGCTTTGCTTAAAACTCAATGAGTAACGCACCAAAACATTTGCGACAAAGGTCGTCATTAAACTCAAAATGAATAAAATAAACGCCTCGACAAAAAATGCCATTAAGGCAATGGAAAATGGCAGCATTAATATTAGTTTATCTTTTACTTTGAGCACAATTTCTTCAAAAGACTTAGCTTTTAGCACTCCTGTTGCATCTTTTGGAAAGTTATTACTGTAGAGTGGTGATAAAGTGGGTTGGCTCGCCATAAAGGGGGCTGCGTTTTTCTTACCCCCAATGTAGAATGCCTTTTTAGTCACGACCAGGGTCGCATTTCTATATTTCTCATCAAAATGATCCAATGACCGCGTGGTATCAATCACCAATAAAGGTGGTTTGTTCTTCTCCCCTGCAACAACATAAGGCATGGGCTTATCAAATAGTACTTCACCTTTCACTAAGGTAAGATCTGGCATTTTTGAGAAGGCCAGCAATAGCTCATTATCAAAATAATCATACATTTTAACCATCTGTTGAACGCTGTAGGGAAGCGAAATCAACACAGAGGCAACAAATAAATAACGAAAACCATAGCCCCGCCAACGCTGTGCCACGTCAACATAGAACTTCGCTGAAAAGAAACAAAGGTAGAGCCCTTGCCAGAGTGAGTACAGTTGCTTCTCTTGTGGTGCTGTTGGTTTTTTTCGTGTAAATAAAACGGGAAGTAATTTCTTCATTGCTCACCTTTTCGCTTTGCCAGTCTTTTAGTTCTTGCCAATAGAGAGGCATATATTGGTGGGTTCTTGGTCAGTTCAACCACTAAAAAGGCGGTCAAACAGGTCACCATTGATGGAAGGATTAAAAAATAATTCTGAGTCATTTCGATGATTAACAATATTCCTGTCATAGGTGCTCGAATGGAGGCAGTAAAAATTCCTCCCATACCAGCAACCGCTAACATGTCTGCCGAAATACCAAAAGAGATCCCAAAGAAAGTTAATAACTTAGAAAATACCAAACCAGCTAAGGCACCAATTGCAAGCATCGGGGCAAAAATGCCACCAGGAACGCCTGTCGAGTAACAGAGTATGGTTAGAACGAAGCGAATTACTAGCATAAAAAGAAGGTACTTCGTAACCAAAGAAAAATTTAGAGCATGGCCAAGAATGTGATAGCCCCCTCCCACCGCTTCTGGTAAATGAATGCTCATAACAGCAACCAATATGCCCACAACAATCAGATACACACGTTTAAATTGCACCGCTTGCTTATCTAAAAAGGTTAGCCACCACATCAATCTTAGGTTAAACAACAAACCAATCAGACCAACCAAAACACCAAAAACAAAAAATAGAACGACAGAGCCCAAAGGTGGTGCTGAAAAAACAGGCATGTTTATTACAGCCCCTTGTCCAAGGATGGCTCGATAGACAATGGTTGCAACGATGCAGCAGAGCAAGACTGAGATAAAAGAGGAAAAGCAAAATTTACAATGTTCTCGTAACTCTTCGATAAAAAATAACACACCAGCGATGGGGGCATTAAAGGCAACGGCAAGACCAGCAGCAGATCCACCTGCCACCAAATAATTTTGCTTGTCGGTTTTGAATTGTCCAAATTCACCCACCATTTTGCCCAAACTGCCGCCAAGTTGGATGGTTGGCCCTTCTCGTCCAACAACCATATTTGAGCCAATGGACAAAATACCTGCAAAAAATTTAACTGGAATAATTCGTTTCCACAACAAGGGACGTTCACCAATTAAAGCCCCCTCTATTTCCTGCACGCCAGAACCTGCCGCTTCCGGAGCAAAACGTTTCACTAAGTAGAGCGAAACAACGACCATCGGCAAGGTTATCAAGAGTGAGAAAAAAACCAATGGAAGCTTGAAATAGTGAGAGAGCCAATCAACACCACTAACCCGAGCCATGGATAATTTCACGGCAAAAATTTGAAAGGCGGTTCCGATGGCTCCAATTAACAAACCAACAAGAATACTTGAAATACAAAACTTTAGAACTTTAGCGTTGGATTCAAAGCCTTGCTCTCTAACATCCCCCATTCACACTCCACTATCGTCTTCTTTCATTAAACTAACATTGAGCCGCAAATTAGCGCTTAAGTCAATTTAAGCCACTTATTCTATTGAAAGATTTAACAAACTTTGGCTTAATTTTAATATGTTTTACCATTTATGAAGTAACTTATGTCAGAGATGTTATGGCAAGCCTCCCCGGAACGGATAGAAAAAAGCAACATTGCTCGGTTTTTAAGCTTTATTAATCAAACACATCATACAAACATTCAAGACTACCAAGCGCTTCACAACTTTAGTGTCAATCATCTAGAGTCTTTTTGGCAATCAGCTAGCGACTTTTTTAACATCAAGTTTCATCAGCCTGCTAGCAAAACCCTAATAAGACATGCAGAGATGAAAGAAAGCAGATGGTTTCCTGGCGCCCATTTGAATTATGCAGAGCACTGCATGTCTCATCCTGGAGGCAGCGTTGCCATTGTCAATCTTAAAGAAAATGGTGAACGAGAAGAATTAAATTATCTTGCGCTTAAACAAATGGTGCTCTCAACTGCCACAAAACTCCGAGAACTTGGCATCAAGAAAGGGGATCGCATTGCCGCCATCATGCCCAACTGTCAAGAAACAGTGGTTGTTTTTTTGGCAGCAAGCGCCATTGGAGCTGTTTTTTCTTCTTGCTCACCTGACTTTGGGCTTAATGGACTCTATGAACGTTTGATGCAAATTGAACCTAAACTTCTCTTTAGCACCGATGGTTATCGATACAACCAAAAAACCTATCATAATCAAGAAAAACTAAACGCTCTAGCCAAGAAAATCCCCTCCATAGAATCCATTATCACCATTCCCTACCTTGAGTCAGAAAACGGAGAATCAATAGATGAGACTACGCTTAACTGGCACGACTTTATAAAAAATGATGTGTCGCACTTCCAGTTTGAAAGCTGTGAGTTTAACCACCCTCTTGCCATTCTCTATTCTTCTGGTACGACTGGAAAACCAAAGTGCATCGTCCATGGTACTGGCGGTACCCTTTTGCAACACTTAAAAGAGCTTATCCTGCACACTGACTTAAAAAGGGATGATCGCCTTTTTTATTACACCACCTGTGGCTGGATGATGTGGAAC
>JASBUC010000017.1 GCA_030148065.1 Legionellaceae bacterium
AATGTGGTTCGGCTTCTACGTTGCCAGGCGTGCACATTATCCTCAGTAGAAAAGTCCAATTTATGATTGGTTTTAAGGTTTTGTATTATGTTTTGAACTTTATCGCGATCAGATAAATCACCACTTTCTTTAGGTTGCATGGAAAATAGACCAGAGGGTTGTTGCGTTGACTGTGTGGTCAGGGGCGTTGCAGTAATCTTAGGACGCAAAGATTGCACTTTGCAAAGTTTGTCAATTAATCTTTCTTGACTGAGGCTGAGATCAGAAAGAAGGGTATTAATATCAGGGGCATCATAATTTGAAAAGACCTCTTTTACCTGGTTTATAATCATATCTCTAGTAGCGCCAGATAAACTCGTCTCACGAAGATTTCCATAATCAGCCTTTCCATGTTTTAAGTAATGTTCAATGTAGTATCTTTGAAAAGAGATTATGTCGTTCATCTCTCTTCTAAATTGAATATTTGTAGATGAGGGGCCATCCTCCAAATACTTCAAAGCAAATAGCTCCCTTATTTCTGGGGTCGTATCTGCGATCTCTGTTCTATGATTATTTATGACACGAGCTGTTTCTTCTAAAGTACTACGTGGCAGCAACCAACTTGCTATTGTAGGAAATCTCTTTTTAATCGCAATCCTAAGGCTGGAGTCATTATTGTCGTTTGTGAATCCGACATTGATTTCTTGCATGTTTAATAGGCGAGAGACCAGGGGCTCATTTCCTTTTTCTACGGCGCGCATTAAAGCAGTATAACCTTGGCGGTCTTGTTGGTTTATTTGAATTTTTTTAGAATCGGTTGCTTGCTGGTCGCTCCAATCTAGCAGTGCCTTGGCAGCTTCAAACTTCCCACTTTCTATAGCATGGAGTAATGGTGAAGGGTTATATTCAGGATTTATGTTTGCGCCTTTACCCAGTAATAATTTCACCCATGTAGGATTATTTGTTTCAACAGCATAGTGCAAAGCAGGACGTTGATTGCTATCAATCTGATTAACATTAGCCCCTTTGTTAAGCAGCAACGATGCAATCTCAAAATTATTTTCCTTAATGGCGTTAATGAGTGGGGGAATTCCATCACTATCAAATTCGTCGACCCAAACTTTAGCAGGAGATTGTTCTGAACCTGTCAGCAGACTTTCTAATACCACTTTGTTCTCATCTTTAATATGGCCTCGAAGGAGATTACCTTGGCGTTGTTTTAAAGATTCTAATTTATTATATAAGTCTATCTTAGTGCTTAGCACTGGCTTTGTAAAACCTGGAACTGGTTTAGTCATCTTTTCATATAGGTACTCACAAATGTTACTTCGTTCATTTGGAGGTTGAGAGTTATCATCTCTTAAGAGTGCATAATGAAGGGCTGACATGTTACTTCTGTCTGTGGCATCAACATTTAGCGAGTGCTCTTCAACAAGGTATTTGACAATCTCTAAGGTGCTTGTATTGGCCGCATAAGAGAGAATGGGTTGTTTTTTTAAGAGGGGTTCGCCATCTTCTAGAGGGAGCTTACCCTTATTTTTTGCTACAACCTGTTTTAAAAAATCAAGGTTGCCATAGTTAATCGCTTGATAGGCCAATTCTTTGTAGACCAATGGAAGTCTGGCATCTTTTTCAGGTAGAGCATTAAGCAAACATTCGGCAATCGTATTTTTACTTTGCTTGATTGCTAGCAAAAGAGGGGATTTATCTAACTCTTTTTCCTGCGTCTCAGCAGTGGGGGGAACTTCAAAATAATTAACCTGAGCAAGGATGTCTTGAACCGTTGTTAAATCATTTTTCGCAACAGCTTCATAAAGCGCGCTATCTAAAAGGGTGCGTTTTTCCAAGTCGTCAATAGATATTTTGCTAGATGAAGAAGACGCGGTAATTGTTTCAATTAAGGTGCGGATTATATCTCGGTGGCTTTCATTATCGTTTTTTCTAACTGCATAAGCTAGGGGTGTAATTGATTGATCACCAACATTAAATGTTTGGCTTAGGCTTGCACCTTTATCTAGCAGGGTGGTAAGGCAATCAGAATTAGGCACATGACTATTAATGGCATAATACAGAGCAGGATTGGCACTGATGGTGTGCTCATCAACCCAAACACCATCATCAATCAATCTAGAAATTAAGTCAGCTTTATTTTTGAAAATAGCCTGTTGCAGCTGACCGCCAAACTCATGCTTTACCTCTCTTATGAGTGCATTAGCTCCTGAGAGTGAAGAGTCAGGTGGGAATAGAGAAACAGGCTTAGCCATCTTTTTATATAGAAGTTGAACCACGCTCTTGAAGTCTGCCTCTGTTTTTTCATGGGGTCTGCGTTTGTTGGGATCAGACGCCCAATGAATTGGAAAACGCCCAGTGCTGTCTTTAACGTTTATCGGCACCCTTTTTTCAAACAGATGTTGAACAATTTCTAATTGACCATGCTGGGCGGCTACAGTTAGAAAATTAGTACCATTGGATAGTTTGTTTTCTCCTTTGCCACTTATGCGTTCTGCCAATCGTTGATAGTCAAGATCATCATTTTGACTTTCAATGTGCTTTAAAAATGAAAGATTATTATGAATGATTGCTTGCAAAACACAAAAGGCATTAAAATCATCCTTTTCTTCAGAGTTGGGTGAAGCATTGTCATATAGAGTTGTGATAACGTCTTGATTGCCTTGTTGCAAAGCCTTTATTATGGCGTTGCCAATACTTATTTTTGAGGGCGAATCTTTATAATAATCATGACTTAAAAGCGCTTGAATGGATGCTGAATCTTCTTTTTCTACCGCGTGTAAGAGGGCATCTTTTTCACTCTTATCGCTTTGAGATATCAAGGCATCATCGGCGCCCTCAATTAACCCTGCAATCAGTGCTTGATGGCTTCCATCAACATTGTTTTCGATGGCGATGATTAAAGCATTCTCTCCAGTTTCAACTATTGTGTGATTGCGCTGCTTGCTTTTTCTAAGGAGATATCGACCTATCTCGACGTCAGGCGCTTTAGCTCTAGCGAGTGTAATTAAGGCGCTCTCACCATTGCTTGCTTCCTCATCGATGTCAACTTTTGGAGAGGCAACACCCCCTTCCTCATCCACTATGCCAACAAAGGTTGAAAAGATTTCATAATTTCCTTCTTTAATTTTAGCTTGTAACTCATCTGCAAATTCTTTCTTAATGCCAATAAGAAGTTCGTTGGTTTCTTTAGAATTTTTTTTATTTTCTTCTGCTAATAAAACGGGCTTTGTCATTTTTTGGTATAGAATCCGAATCACCTTTTTCAAGTTGATCAGGTACTCATCGCCATCACCTCTGCTATTGCTAGAGGCCCAATGAATGGGTCGTCTTTTATGAGTATCTTCGGCCTCAGGGGATAGCCTCTGTTCTAGCAAATATAAGACAATCTCTGGCTTAGCATATTGTGCAGCCAGAGACAAAAGCGTAGCACCTTCTACCAAAAAAACTTTGCTAGCAAGAAGAGTGCTTGCCTTCTCAAAGTCAATGTTATGGTTGTTAGATAGGAATTTGAGAAAGTCGAGGTTACCATGCCTAATGGCATTGTGGGCGCAGGTAGCTTTAAATAAGGTTTCTTCCTCTTCCGATTTTCCAACTAGCCCCTTCTCAAAAAGAGCGATCGAGATGCGGAGATTATCTAGACTAACAGCCAACTCTAAAGCGGTTAGCCCCTCATCGTTTTTAGCATCAAGATCGATGTCATCCTTGCCCAATAGAAAGTTAAGGGCACTGATTTTACCTGCAATCACAGCAGTCATTAAAGGCGTATTACCCTTAACGCCGACCCCGTTTAGTTTGTAGCCTTCTTTTAAAATCAATTGTAGTGTTTCATCAATAGACTCATCCTGTGTGTCAATAATGGCTTGGTTTAGAAGACTCTCTGTATCTTTAAATTCCTCCATAAAGTCAGTATGCAGTTGGCTGTTTTGATTTAAAGAGTATTCTATGGGGATGCCTTTTGCACGCATGGCCATAAAAATTATTTTAGCCGATTCACCAAACCCTTTTTTGACTGCTATTTGGTAAGGCGTATTTTTAGTGGTTGTTTTCGCCTCTAAGTCAGCACCAAGGTTAAGCAAGGCTTTGATGTTTTTTTCTCTATTAGCTATAACTGCCAAATGTAGTGGTGTTTGACTTTTCTTGCTCTCAGCAAAATTAACATCCATACTTTTTTCACTAACTAGGTAATTTATAACACCAGAACCATCTTCTGGGCCATCTGATGCATGGTGGAGTGCGTTGTATCCAAAGCCACAAAGCGCATGGAGATTACTTCCTTTTTCTAACTCTTCTTTAACTTTGTCTAAATCGCCATTTTTTGCAGCTTCTATCAATGGACTTTCAATTTTTTTATAAGGCCCATCGTTCGTTAACTTTGCTAAAAACTGACGCCCTTTCTCACCGGCTGGAAACGAAATCCCTTTTAATCGATAAAATTTATAGACTTCATACACTGCGTCGATGTTAGATAGTGTTTTACCTGAAAATTTAAAGAGCTCTTCTTTTATTAATCCATTTTCATCACATGGTAATTCAGCGCCTTCTTTTAGCAAAAATGAAACCATATCTGGGTGATTGTTTTCTATGGCAATCTCAATCGGAGTTTTTCCATCAATGTCCTGATTCAGCATTTGCTTCTTTATTTGAGCGTAATCCTGACTCGCAGGTATTATGGCCTCATGAGATTGAATATTACCAACCATGCTCTCATCATCAGGTGGAAAAGATTCAGAGAGGCTGACATCAATTTTTTCAAGAGTCTCTACAGGGATCTCACTAGGTGGGTTAGAATGGATTTTAGATTGAGCGACGCCTAAAGGGTACACATGACTCTCTGGAGGAGCTGAGGCTCTCGGTTTGCTTGTTTCGTTTATTATCCATCTTGCTATGTTGGCTTGCCCCTTAGAGGCAGCCCAATGAAAAAATTTATCGTAATCAACGACGTCATTTTCTGTAAAGAATAGTGTTAATAAATTAAATTCATCGAGCTCAACTGCTGATTTATTAACCTCCCGACCAATATAATCGATTGCTGTTAGACCATCATCACCAAGTGCATCAAGATGCAGGCGGGGGTCTTTTAAAAGCGCCTGCATGTCTTTAATTTTATATTCCAGGTCATACTTTCTTTTATAGATCTCTATTAAGCCAATGTCTTCATGGTTCTTTATAACAAGATCTTGATGAAAGCTCTTCTGGCTATTATTAAATTCATTAAAACGGAGAGGAGTCCCTAGTCGCTTCATTTCTTTGTAAATAACACTGGCAATACGCACATCGATTTCACTACTAGGTCCCTTATTAAGAATAATTTTATAGACTGAATTGAGATATGAATTATCATTAAGTGAGGGTTTCTCGAAGTCAACAGGGAATTTAATGAGCTCTCTAACCTTATCAAGTTGTTGATTGTGTGCAGCGTACATTAGAGGAGTGTTTTTATAATCATCAAGCTTGTTGACATCTATTATTTCACAGGTTTCTAGCAAATATTGCAACATTGAAACATCAATATCTTTATTAGTACATACTTCATGTAGAAATGGATTTTGGGGTTTAGTAAGGCATCTTAGTTCATTAATATCCTTTCCTAGAATTTTCACATAGTCTTTGACTCTTGCTTTGTCTTTTCTCTTCATAGCATCAAAAATGGGGTGGGGAGTTTGATTGCTAGTTTTAATTTGAGACAGTAGGTGCTGCTGCTGATCTGATAGCCGAGGGTTGATCTGTAAATTCTGTTTAGGATAGAATTTTTGAAAGCTTGTGTGACTCAGGCCAATATTTGATAAAATGGCTCCCTTGTTATAGAAGAAATCAAATAAAATCCTACCAGTTAATTCATGATTAAAAGAAACCTGAAAAGCACTCTCAGCCCCTTCTTGATAGCCCGCAAAGGAAACAAATGGATTGGCCCCACTCTGTAGTAAAGCTTCAATCTTTTCCAGGTGATTGTTTTTAATCGCAAGGAATAACGCGAGGTTTAAATTTTCAAGTAATTTTGGTGGTGTAAGGATTCTGTCAATCATTTCAGATGCAATAGTAGTTTGACCATAGTCAAAGGCGAACTCTAGGGGCGTGATAGCCTGACCTTCGTCTAGAAAAATTGTCCCTAGTGGATTGGCGCCATTTTCAAGAAGAACCTTGGCTGTTTGCTGGTGATTATTTTGAATAGCACGTTTTAAAGAGCAATCAATAACCGTCTCAGGTGGTGGTGCGGAGGGAAGTGGAGTATCAAGAGGCGTGGCATGAACTACTACATAAGGTGGGTGGGGGTATTGCTGTTCTAACTGTTCCTGTGGCTCGAGCTTTTGCTCCATAGTTGGTTGAACAAGCAACGGTTGAACATTTTGTAATTCAGCAGCAGAGCTTTCAAAATGAGAGTGGGAAGCAGCTACATTTTGTAAACTCATATGGTCAAATAGTGCAACAACCAGTGCGTGAAACCCAAGCTCAGATGCCCAAGGTAATAGCCTCTCAAAACTAGCAGGGTAATCAATCTCTTTTCCACTGTAGACCACTAGGTCTGGAACGAGAAGTGGTAGTAAATCAACTCTTGCGCTTCGGGCTGCCAACATGATAGCCGTTTCATTGTGCTCTGTTTTAGCATCAAGGCGCGCACCATGGTTAAGCAGATTTCTAATAACGGGTATAGAGCAATTGCTCTCTATGGCGTTTAAAAAAAGTTGGTCCATTAAACCATCTTGTAGGCCATGTTTCCTGCGATAGTCAATGAGCGCATTCAAGACGAGACAGGATTTACTGGCATGATCATCATGTTCTGCTTCATCATGCTCTAAGCGTTCAGCATGCATTAGAGCATCTTCTGCCAGTAAGGATACCAGCAATGATTTAATTCTCTCAATGTTAAAAAAGTCGCCAAACTCATCCATTCTTAAAAGATTCTGTAACCCTTCGGCATCTCTATTTACAATAAAATCGTTCGCATTTTCAATAATTAAATTTGACATCTCCTCGGTAAGGTATGAGTGAAACAAACAGTGATATAAAATAACTTTAGCGCACTCATATTGTGACTGCATGATTGCTCGTGTTAATAGCTCTAGGTAGAACGGAGTTGGTATGTCGGGATTGGCGAGCTTATTCGGCAACTCTTTTGAAAACCTATCATTGATTAGAAGCTTAAGAGTTAATTTAGAGCTGTCTGTGATAGTTGGCATTTATTCACCTCTACCTGACTTGATTGTGAGGGGTAAGTTATTTAGAAAAATTTTCTCCGTAATATCCATCATTCTTATTCTCCATTAGACCCTAGTTGGTGAGATGAGGAACCAACGACGACTGCTTTGGCACTTACAACATTCTCTGGGCTTTTTAGATCATCAAGAAGTTCTAAAATCTTACCTTCTCTCTGTCGGTTACGGCGTTCAGAACGAGTATGGATATTTTTAAGCGCAGCAACTAAACCCTCATACGTGCCATAATTTTCAAAACGTTTTAAAATTCTATGCGTTTCAAATACAGTTTGAGGAACGCATTGGTCGAAAAGACGGTGACGAGTCATACCTTTACGCCAGAAGGTTGCAATTTTTCTATCATCTAACTGATGCTTGCTTTTTAGATGAGCAATAAGAGAAGCCTTAAGATCTGGGTTGGGCGTTTCTGCTTGATACAGTCGTTGTTTGTCTGTGCTAGCGATGCTTGGTAAAGGACTAACTGTATCTGACGGCAACGTATTGGTTCCAAAACCATCATCTGGTGTTGGTGTGTTTGTATGAGGTATTAGGCCTCGAACTTTTTGGTAGATGTAATTTTCTGTTAATTCGGGATTTGCGAGTAATTCTACTATTTTTTCTTGAGTTTTTGATTCTTGAATAGCTAACTTAAGGTGATTATAGATATGAAATCTTGTCTTATCGGTAAGTTGTGAGTCTACTTGATTCTCGGAGAGTTCGTCGAATTTTTTACCTTTTAACAGTGCTTCTATACAGTGATTTCGAAAGATAATAATATCATGCCGAATTAGTTGTATTTGCCAGGGAAGGGAGTGGTTGCTTGGATTTTTTAAAATATTAAGAGCAAAAATTTCCTGTATTTGACGTTCTGAATTATTAATACATTCAGCTGCAGAATAGGAAGTGCCATTTCGTTTAAAAAGTAATGCGCCACGGTATAAAAGCCACTGAAAACCTCTACTCCAATTGTTTTTTGTGGCGGCAGCAATGGGGGTTAGGCCCGACCCACTATAATTTGGATCAGCCCCAAACTCCAGCAGTAATCGTTTAACTAAGTTCTCATTTTGATTGATAGTAGCATGATAGAGTGCAGACTCTCCTTGATCATTTTTGGCATTGATGTCAGGCTTTGGATCTCGAGACTTAAATTCTTTAAGTAAAGTTTCAATACTTTGAATTTTTTTCATTTTAATGGCGTGCACAAGCGGTGGGGAACTATAAGATGAAGAGGATTTATAGTTTCTGCTTATGTCAATACCCTTATCAAGAAATACTTCAATGAGTTCTGGATTGTTGCTCTCTATGGCGTTTAGAAAAGGATGTGAGGATGATTTGGTCGTAGTAATCGCTTCATCGACGGTTGCACCAAGCTCTAATAATTTCTTAACTGAGGCTATACTTTGTCTCTTTGTTAAGACAAATAAAGGGGTGGTTGTACTTCCCTCGTCGCTAGAGTCAGGATCTTTAATATACTCATTAATATCTGCCCCCTGCTTAGATAGAAACTCGATCATATCACCATGTTCATGTATGGTGGCATAATAGAGAGCAGAACAGCCTTGGTGATCCAGCTCACTGATTGAGACGCCCGATTTAATCAGTTTGTTTATTTCCTCTTTGTTTTCTTCAAGTATTTTTGGACTTTTGCAGGCATCTTTAACCAAATCACAAAGCCTTTTTCCATAATGTTTTTTAACGCTTTTTAATAAGGCATAATCTGAGTCAAAAACACTATTGCTGACTGTAGCGGGCTTTTTCATTGCAAGATAAAGACGGCAGGCCACCTCAAAATAATCACCTTGGCCTTTATTGCTAAGGGGCTTGTCCGAATGAAAACTGGCCCACTCTATTGGTCTTTTCCCTTGACTATCTCTTACATCAGGCGACCCGAAATCTCGATTCGTTAATAAGTATGACACCATATCTTCTTGAGCGTGTTTGACTGCAAGAGACAGCAGCGTTGTGTTGGATTTTAGTTCCTGTGGCACGCTTGAGGGTTGAAAGCGCTCTTCTTCATATAGAAACTGAAAGAATTCAACCAAGCCTAGTTTGATAGCCTCTGTCCCAGTCTTTGCAAGAAAAGTGCTTCTGTTTTCATGCGTTTCTTTTGTTTTATTGTAAAGGGCTTTTAAGGTTTCAAGATTGCACCCTTTTTCCATTGCCTGTTGTAATGGTGTTTTGTTGTTAATGAACGTTTGCTCAATATTTGCTTTATGCTCAAGCAGTAATCCGATAAGTTTTGTCTTGTCATGTTCGATTGCATGAAAGAGCGGGGTATGTCCATTTTCATCAGCCTCATCAACAAAGACGCCGCTTGCTAGTAATCCGGTTATTTCATCTGTTTTATCATTATCATCATGATGACTACTAATCAAATCCCGAAGTTGATTGCCATACTCTTTTTTTACCTCAATTAATAGCCTGTTAGTGTTGTCAGTATTGGATTCATGCTCACCAGCAGATTTAACCGGCTTTGCCATTTTTATATAAAGGGCTTTAATAATTTCTTTGAACCGTTCTTTTGGTTTATGTTCTTGACCATAGCCACTAGCAGAGGCCCAGTGTATGGATTGGCGCTGTTTAGTATCTTTCATATCTACGAGAGAGGGACTCTTTTTTAGTATGGATTGAACTATTTCAGTATTGCCATTATTAGCTGCGTGCGATAAAAAATTTGCTCCTGATAATAAGATTCTTTTGTTGACAGCAATGTTTGATAGTTCAATAAAATCGAAGTTGGGATCACTTTCTGCTACCCACCTTATGAATTCATGGTTTCCTTTCTTAATTGCGGTGTAACAAAAAAGAGTACGGAAGTCTTTTTTTGATTTTATATCATCACCGCCATTAATTTTACAATAGATCGCTTTTATAATTTCTAAGTTATTAGTGCTAAAGGCACTGTGGATAAGGTTATTATCTAGGCTGCTAACTCCAAGGTCTAAATCACAGAGATTAGAAGTTTTACTATAATAGCTTTGTGAAAGTAAAATATTGACAACTCCCAGATTTCCTTTTTCGACTGCAAGCATAAGGGCATCTTTGCCATTACTATCTTTTACAGAAAGAATCTCTACTATCTCATTTTCACTCCTATTAGCAAAGTAACTTTCAATAAAGGTAGTGTGACTGCTTTGGTTGTTTTTTTCTATAGCCATCATAAGTGCTGTTTTACCATCTTTGCTTTTTTTAGCGAGCTTTTTGCTTAGTGGTAGGAGGTATTGACACATGTCATCATTAGGTTCATCTAAATTTGCAAGAGTCATAACCGCTGTTTGACCTTGCTTATTTGTCTCATCTGGGTGAACGCTAAAATAGCGAAGTTCTGTTGCTTCTGGGACCCTTGTTTGGTCAGGATGGCCTGTTTGAATAACATTCTTAAGCTTATCCAAATTGCCTTCTGTAACCATTGCAATCAAGGTTTCCGCATAATGTTCTTTAGCGCTATTAATACGGGTAACAAGCTCATCTTTGATTCGGATGCTAAGCTTTACTGGTTTTCTCGTTTTTAAGTATAGGTACTTAATTAGGTTGCTGTACTTATCAATTTTGTCATTGTTTTCTGGTTTGTTTGCAGATTCGGCTGCCGCTATAATTGCGCCCCATGGTAATTTCGAGTTTTCGTCTGATCTTGATTTTTTAGCAATATCTACTGTTAATACAAAACCTCTTTCTTCATGCAGATATTTTGTTATCTCGAGGTCTCCTAATTTGACAGCCTTGTTTAGTAGCTGATTTTTTTCTTCGCTTTCTTTGTATGTTGCTATGTCACCATGTTTTTCTTCATATTTTTCTAGGGCATATTTCAGCACTTCGAGATTGCCATGCTCAATTGCTTTATAAGCGATTTGATAACAGTAATCTTTAACTTCTTCGAGTTGAGGTTCGATGGCATATAGCTTGTCGATTAGTTGCTTACAGAGTGCCTGTCTGTCATCTTCTATAGCAATGTCTAGTGCTGTTTTTCCATCATTGTTTTGGCACAATAGGTTAATGTCTTTTTTCTCTAGAAGACACGCTAAAGAGGCGGCTTTGTTATGAATAACTGCGGTAATTAGGGCCGTATTACCATTGACGCCAGAGCCGTTTAGTTCCCCCCCTTTTTTACCATATTCCTTAATGTCGGCTGTATTAAGATCTCGGTTTGTTTCTTTTATTATCGCATTTAGTTCAGTCTCTACATCTTTTAATATGCCTGCAATCTGTTGGTGTGCTGGACGCAATGACGGTTCATATTTTATTTCAAGTCCTCTTAATCTCATTTCTCTAAATAAGAGATTGGCAGCTGGAATATTACCCTTTTGGAGCGCCACATTATAAGCTGAAGAATCCCGGCCATCCCTTTCCGATACAAGTCTTGCACCATGGTTTAATAAAGCTTGAATATTTTCGGTATTTCCACCTTTCGCTGCACACTCCAAAGGGGAGCTTGTCCCTGCATGGTAGTCGTTTACATCTATACCGCGCTCTATTAATTCTTCGATTAGTTCGGTTGTATTGTTACTATTGATGGCGGCTAACTGTAGAGCGTTTGCGTTTTTTCTGCTTAAGCCTTGAACATTACAACCTTCATCTAATGCAAGCATAAGGTCTTCATAACTTCCTTTCTTAGCCGCCTCGATTAATTTATTTTCTATGAACTTATACGGGTCATTCTCTGTTAAGAGCCCTTCAAACTTTTGGCCCTTACTATTGGTGCTACCAGAAGGATTGAAGGGGCGCCCCTTTTCTCGCAAGAATTTATACAATGCATAACAGGCATCCATGTTTTCGAAAGATGGCTGAGGAGTGCTCCACCTAGAGCGAGGAGTATTTTCTATAAAGATTTTCTCTTTTATTTTTCCATTGACATCTAATGGGGGTGAGGCGCCTTGTTCTAATAAGACTCTGACCACGTCTGGTTGGTTGTGCTTTAGAGCGATCATCAGCGCTGTTTTGCCCGATAACTCTGAATCAAGAAAAACCGTTTGACTTTGAGGAAATTGTGAAGGGTACTGTGAACCATCTGTTTGAGAGAGTGGGTCTGTGAGCCCTGAGACAGAGAGAACACTAGCCGTTATAGGACTACTTTTTCCAGAATAAGAGCTGGGGCTAGTGCTGCCATCATCAAAGGAATTTTTGGCTTGGAATTGGTCAAATACAGCCTGTTGTCCTATACCAACGTTGGGTGGAACAGTTCCTACCACTTGGCCAACAGGTATAGCTTCATCATAAATTGACGCTCTTGGACTTAAAAATGCTTCGATGGTTTTTGGGTAGTTATATTGTGCCGCCCAATGAAGGATTGCCAAGTTGTCATGTGGGGTATACTTATTTTCAAATAACAACCTAATAATTTGGATATAGGCTTGCAGTTCGTCAGCTATAATACTGGCCTGAGGTGCGTCACTACTCTCTTTTAATTCGGCAGCTTTCTCTGCTTCATCAAAGGCAAAGAGTAAGGCTGCCTCAATGTTGTCTTTGTTGGTTCGAGGATCGGATAACAACTCTTCTGCTATCGAGACATCCCTTTGCTTGATGGCGCGTATGATCCCGATGTCTGGGTGATTTCTTTGATTGTTTATGTGTTGCGTACTTTGCTGAGTGCCATCAGCTAAGTTTTGACCAGGAGTCGGTGGATAGCCGAAGTCCATCAGTTTACGATAAATGTAATCTGATAGTTCAGGATTGGGTATTAATTGCTCTGGTGTTACTTGGTTTGGTGCTACTTTGTGAAGACTTCTGTATGGGTGCAGTGATAGATCATAAAGATTACGTTCATTGATTATTAGCTTGGCTCCATGCCGAACTAGTAATTTTGATTTTTCTAAATTCTTATAATGGACAGCACGTATTAGTGGTGTTCCTCCTGTAGCATCTTGAACTTCAAGGTCTAAGGGGACGTTGTATTTTTTGCAGGCGAGCATTAGCATCTCTAATGCTTGCGGGCTATAGTGATCTGTATCCATGACTTCATGAAGAACGAATAAATTACTGGGTGCTTTAAGTGTATTTACCTTTTCTCTAATTATTCGAATGTATTGTTCAATTTTATCGGCATTGTTCTCTCTCAACGCCTCAAAGAGAGGGTGCTCTACTTTATTCTCTGCCTCAACTTTTGCTAATAGGGCTATACCTTCGGAGTTTAAATTCTCAAAGTCTGACAGTACTATTGTTTTCGATAAAATAGTTCCTTGTTTGTAGTAGTGCTCAAATATTATCTTCGCAGACGCTGTTTTTTCATTGTTAAATGCTAGCTGGTAGGCGCTTTTCCAAGGCTCGGCTGCTGGTGGATAAGTAGCCGGATATGGGTAGAGTCGAACGAAGGGGTTTGCACCTAGTTTTAATAAGACATCAACAGTCTCACTTTTGTCGGCGTTAGCGGCATATAATAAAGCGCGATCTAAGATTTCTTGTTGGCTAAACTCGTTAGGGTTCCTTGGTACAAGCGTTGCATTGGGGGCATGGTAGGGGGGGCTATATGATTGAAGTTGGGCTGTCTCAGAAGAAGTAATAGAGTATAAGCTTGATGCGCTAGACTTGGTAGTGTTGTCTGACTTATCATCCTCGTTGAGGTCCTGCCCATTGATTGAGAGGGGAGCTGACGGTTCTTGATGCGTTTGATTTTCTCTATTAATGATAGCCTCTACCCATTTGCTATAGCCTCGTTCTGATGTCCAGCAGACATGATCATAAAAGCTGTCATAGGGTTCTCCAGGCTTGAAGTGCTCAAAAAGCATAAGATTTCCTGACTCGGCAGCAAGCTCTATCGGTGTAAGCCCATCATTATTTTTCGTGGCCTGTGAAACAGCATCAGATTGTCTTGATAAAATTTTGATTGCCTCTAAAGCACTATCGAGTAGATCTTCTGGCGGGTTTTCAAGTTCTGTATAGGTTAGGTAGCATTTTATGGCAAGATGAAGAGGAGTGTTTCCTTGTTCATCTTGTGCCGTCATATTGGCACCACTTTTAAGTAGGGTAGTGATAAGTTCTGTTCGGTTGTCTGGTATGAGGGCAGAGTGTAATTGTTGACCTAAGAACTCGGGAGTAAAGAACGTAATGCCCTCAAACTTATCAAGACTAAGAAGACTCGCTAATTTATCCTTATCACCACTTGCAACACTCGCAGTTAGTTTTGCTCTTAGGGTTTCTTTGAGCGCTTCGACCTTACTGTAGAGGCCAAGCAAACACTCTGCGCATTCAAACTGTCCTTTGGTGATAGCCCTCTGTAATAGATTGATCAAATCCTTATCTGCAGGCGTTTTTTTATGCTTCTCTTTAAGCAGGTGCTCTCGAAACTTTTTGAGCTCCCTATCCTGCATATTAAAAGTTCGGCTGTCCTCTGGCATGACTACTTTTTTTCCTGTTGGACCATATAGTATAAGACTAGCACAAAAAACAAACCACGCTTTCTCCCCACCCCCTAATAACAAACAGACTGTCCTTTTAAATAGACTGCTAATAGACTGTCCTTTTACGCCTCTTTTATTCCTTTTTTGTATTTATTAATCTTTCTGCTAAGTTCATATATAGAAACAAAAAGTCATATAGAGTCCATAAACAGGAAGGAAGATATATTATGACCAGCCCGAGAAGTGAAAAAGTTTCATTGGACGTAACCCCTTTTTATCACTGCATGAGCCGCTGCATCCGGCGTTCCTACTTATGTGGCTATGATAAAGTGACTAAGAAAAACTATGATCATCGACGGCAATGGATTGAATCTAAATTGTTGACTATCAGTAAGTATTTTTGCATTGAGGTGGTTTCATATGCGCTTATGATGATTTGACGAAGCAATATCTAAAACAAGAAAAATTAGACAAATCCCAACAAAACATCATGAAAAAAAGAGCGAGAGAGTGGCGGCACCGTTTATACAGTATTAGTTGGTTTATGAAATTCATAAATGAGCGGATTGCCAGGTTTGCCAATAAAGAAGATGGCTTTAGAGGTGCTTTTTGGGAAAGTCGCTTTAAATCCCAAGCATTATTGGATGAAAAAGCTCTGCTTGCTTGTATGGCTTATGTTGATTTAAATCCTATTCGCTCAGAAAAAAGAGTCAAAAACCTGCTTGATTCAAAGTACACTTCAATTCTAATAGCCAAAAGGTCTGTCCTTTGTGGTGCTTTTATAGGGGCTAGAATAAGGTGATGGTAAAAATCTTTGGTTACTTTTCAAAGTGTTGATTTGTTCTGGGGAGAGCTAGACTCTCTTGGAGTTCTGTAATTTTTTTTGCAAACGCATCTTTTTGTAATTTGCTAAGGTGCTCGCCCTTTGTTTTCAGCAACGTTTTGGCCTTATCTAAGAAAAGCGTTTCATCCGGGGTTGATTGATATTGATCCAGGTTTGCTAAAATGCCATTAAAAGTAAGTTTTTTTATGATTCGTTCTAACCCATCAGGAAGGGGGGACATTTCCTGTTCTAAGTGAAAGGCCTGTTCCGTAAAAATACAAGCATACACATTAGAGTCAAGTTTGCGATGAGTAATAACTAGGTTTGATAGACATTTAAATTCTTGACTGAGAAGCTCTGGATCATTCTCTAGATCTTGCTTTCTTAGTATTTGACAGATGCAGAGTCCTGCTTGATAGCAACGCTTGGCAGAGGCGTAGCGGCTTTTGTTAAAGCATAGCGGGCCGAGCTCTTTCCATATCTCTAGTAGTTTTTTTAGGTTTGATGCTATTTCTTGTCGCTCAAAGTGGGCCTCTACTGGTAATAATTGGTAGGATTCCATCAGTGAATCCATCGTTTTATCTAATATTTCATCATTAATCAGGTGAGCATCTTCAGATAGATAAGTCTCTTGTAGATTACCTGAAGAGATAAGATTGAAGCGAGCTTTTGCCTTGTAGTAGGCAGAAAATCCTCTTAAAGATTGAATCCATGAGACGTCCTCAACTCTACCCTCTTCCTCTAATAGCTTCAGGTGTCTTTTGGCAAATAGTTTTCGAGTTCGCTCTCGTCTTAATTGGAATTCTCTAATGCTGCTTTGATGATCCTCTCTTACTGTTTGAATCGAATTTAGATAGCGTTCAGTTTCGAAGTTTCGAATTTTCCCATTTTGAATGCTTAGACTCTCTATGAGTAAATTAATGGAAGAAACGGCCGTGTCCACCCCATGCCTTAGACGATAATCTGGTGAGTCTACCGCATCGCCTAACACGACAATATCTGGGGTATGACGACTTTGGTAAATGACCCGATCAATTTTCTGTGGGTTTAATTCAAAGAAGCCAAATCGAGGTTTATGAGTGTATTTACGAGATGGCAGCATGCGCTGGTAAGAGGTGTCCTCATTTCCCATTTGCTTTTGTACTATAAGGGTTAGCCACTCTTCTGCTTTTGACTCATCTAAATCATCAGGGACTTCAGTGTATAAACAAACTTTGTCTTTGCCAAAAGGTTGGAAATAAGCATAAGGAAGGCTTGGGTCTTGCCAGCCGAGGAGGGATAGCTTTGATAGGTAGTCACAGACGTCATCCGCATTTTCAAGCGGAAGGTAGTGTCCTTCTTGAAGCGTTGTAATATGTGCCTTGCTCATTTTCACGTATGCAATCAAATGTTTTTGTCGGTGAGTGTGGCCAATTGGCTGATGGTTAAAGTAGGGCGCGTTACCTGAGCGCGCTTCAAGGCTGTTGACGCAAGAGACCACGGCACAATTTTGGCCTGAGCAATCAAATAGATACTCGCATGTGATCAACTCCCTCTCGCCGCGATTGTTTATAACGATAATACCATGTTGCTGGGGAGCGCTATTTAGATGAGACAATCGCCCAGTTATCATATTAACGTCGGTATCTTGCAGGCGCTCATAGAGGTAGCGCTCAAGTGTTTTAATATGGTCGTCTGTTGCGACTTTGGCATCGGCAAGACCGTGATAAACATGCTGGAAGGTGTCAGCAATAATATGGCCAGGTCTTGTGTAAGTGCCAAGTCTTGGGTCAATTAATACTATGTCGCTACCAGCCGCACCTGCTAATAAGAGCTTATTTGCAAGATAGAGGCCGGTAGGTCCTGCGCCAATGATGGCAATTTGAGGCATAATGTTAATCCATTTTTAATCGGTCGTTGTATGCATGAAGACATGCCTAATTATAGTCCATTGTGCCTTGGGGGGCAGTTTGCGAAAAATCCTTGTATAAAAGCCTTCTATGGATGGGTAAGCAGAGAGACTCTGTGTTAGTTAAAAAATTGTGTTCTACAAATCGAGTATTGCTTTAACTGGTCGGTGATCGCTAGTCTGGTTTGTATCTGGGCAATAGCTGCTTTCTGGGTTTAAAATAACAGAACTTTGCGCCCAAGCTTGTGCTTTTCCTGACACAAACACAAAGTCCAAGATGCTTTTATAGTGCATGTTGCACTGCGTTGGCAAAAGGGTCTCGGGCATGATCCACTTAAACACATCTCCTTCGATCATTAAGTCAAATCCTTGATCATGCTTGTGCCAATCTTCAGGTGATAAATCAAAGTTATAATCTCCCACTTCAATGACTGGAACGGACTGAGAAAGTGCCCAATCGTGTAACAGATGTGCTTGCAGATGTCTTGCGTCAGCACTGCTGCGATAGAGGTGATTGACCATGAAGTAAAAGGTTTGCTGAGACTGATTATCATATAATAATGCAGCTAATGGCGCTCTTACTCGACCGTTGATGTTTATGTCATGAAGTTCGACGGGTTCAAGTAAAGAAAATCTTTTTTGGTTGTAAAAAATCTGTAGTTTTTGAGAGCCGCCAGTAGTGCCTAAAATAACTGAAAACTCTTTTCCATTTTTATTGAGCTCATTTAAGATGGTTTCGACATAGTCATTTCTTGCTTCAGCAAGCCCCCAGAGCTCAACGTCTTTGTTACCTGCCATCTGTTTGGCAATCACTTTGGCATCAGCCTCATTGGCCTCGATATTAAAGCCTGCTACTTCCAGTGAAATGGCAAATGATAAGCCAGATACAAGGGTTAAAATGACTGAAAGGACAGTCTTCTGAAACATTTTCTGAAGCATTTGCTACATCTCCTTATGCGGGATCTAAAAAGTTTTTAGTTAAAAATCAGTGACGTCGGCTCAAATCATACACTTTTTTTAATAAGTGGCACATCATCCAACGTCCTCACGTTGGGGTGGGAATCATTTGGAGAACCAAAGTGATGATCATTGACGATCTTGGGCTTCATGAACAAAGGTTTAACGTGGCGGGAAACCTCTTTGGCTATCTTTGTTTTACTGCTAACTAGCGCGATGTCGTTTGAACTTAGTCCACTAAGTGCTTTTTTGGTACTTTGTAGACTCTTTTGGGGATAGTTTCTGTGTCGGCTGTGGGCTGTGACTTTCTGGTGTTTTAAGTAGACAATATTGCCTAAGACAACACTGGATTCTAACACCATCAATCCAACACCTAGGATGGGGTTTAATACAAAGCCAAATGCTCTCAATGCACCAGCGCCAACCAGGGTTACCAGAGAGTTATAGCCTAAGCTAATGCAAAGGTTTTGCACAATGCTTCGTTTGGTTTGTTGACCAATTTCAAAGGCACCAGCAATCGGCAATAAATGCCCTTGTTGAACCACAATATCGGCGTAATCCTGAGTAAGCTCATCCCCAATTTTAGAGTGCACCGCAATCCCTAAATGGGCTTGGGCAATGGCGGTTAAATCATTGGTGGCATCTCCAATCATCGCAACGTTGTGCCCTTTGGCTTGCAGTTCTTTTATGAAGTCTTGCTTGGCGGTGGGGCTCACATTATTGGCAGAAATATTCTCAAAAGGGATTTTTAGCACCTTGGCGTAGAATTGTGCGCTCAGCTCATCGGTGCCAGTGCATAAAAAGACTTCTTTTCCTTGCCTTTTTAATTCTTTGATGGTTGCAATAGCATCGGATCTCAGCGGATCATGTATAAGAAGTTTCCCCACAACTTTTTTATCAAACACGGCAAAAGTATTACCATTTGCAGGATCGTCAAAAGGTGGATGAAATTCTTTTATGCCGTGCTTTCTAAGAAAATCTCGGTTTCCTACCAGTAATTTCTTGCCCTCTACGGAGGCTGATATGCCATTGTTGAAGCTTTTATCAACGGTTTTTAAGGCATCAGCTGGCAAAGGCTTAATTGACTTTGATTGCAAATATTGTGTAATCACCGTGGCTGTTGGATGTTCTGATTGTAATTCCAGAGCAGAAATATAACGAGCAAACTTTTTGTCAGTCAAAAGGCAGCTGCCAACGCTCAATTTTCCTTGAGTAAGGGTACCATTTAAGTCAAACACCACAGCATCAATGTTGGCACTTCTTTGTAGAGATCGCCCATTTTTATATTGAACACCGTACTCTGAACCTTTCTTCAAGCCAATTTTAACTGCCAGGGGAGTAATGAGGCTTAACACACAGGGGCAAGCACTAATTAAGACGGAGATAACACAACTAAACGCTGCAGCAGGGCTTACAAAGGTGCTAACTAAAAGCCCTGAGAGGAGTGCAATCGCAATTAGGCCTGGCACAAAGTACTGTAAGATTTTTTTGGTGACAAGTTCTATAGGGGCCTTACTCTCAAGCGCTTTATCGATGTTTTGGGCAATCAAAGACAAATAGGAATCTTGATAGCATTTGGTTGCTCGAATTTCGGCCGTGGCATTGGGAGGCAGTTGCATGCCTGAATAGACTTGGTCGCCTGCTCTAAACTGTTGTAATTTGGGAGAGCCATTAATGCGGGTGGTATAGAGTTTGGCATCTCTTAGTAAAATACCATCAACAGGGATGGTCTCACCTTTCTCTAATAGGAATTCATCATTAATCTTTAACTGCGCAATAGTTATTTGTTTGCCTGGCGCCTTCTGGAGGCGGACGGCTTTAGGCAGAGTGGCGCGAACGTCTAGCTTGTGTTTTATGCGTTTAACGAGACTGTGCTCGATGGCTTCCCCCAAATGCCAAAAACCTAAGACTAAAGGGGCGGCTTCCGTGACAGCGGGTAATCCTGGGATGAACAACCCAATGGTCGAGACGATAAAAATGGTTAAGGTACTTAAGGCATAAAGGGATGCGGTGCTTATTTCTTTGGCCTTTAATTCTTTGAAGGCTGCTTGATAGACGTGTCTTCCCAAATAGAGTGTTATTAGGCCGGTTGCAATTTGGATGGGTAAGAGGGCAAGTAGAGACAAGCCACCTGTGATAAAGGGAAGTAAGCACAAAGCTCCTCCCCATAACAAGCCAACAATGGCCTTCTGCCAATGATTTTCATGGGTGTGATGGTGGTGGTGACACTCATGGCAATGCTCGTCATGATCATCAATGGCGTGATGAGAGTGGTGGTGACACTTATCTTTCGAAGATGAATGGTGGTGTTTGTGCTCATGAGCATGCCCATGGTCATGTCCATGATCAGCATGCGAATGATGATGGTCATGATGATGATGGTGACAGCCCCCATCAGAGCATTGGTGATGAGGGGGGTTACTTTTTGGAAGAGACTCTGATATCACAAGGTGTACTCGCCTGGCAAAAAGTGTTACATTGTAACAGTCAAATGACTAACTTCAAGACACTGAAACATTTTTTTTTACTTATGAGACAGACTAAACTAAAAAAAGCACAAGAGTATTGTGAGTCACATGGACTACGTTTTACCCAGCCAAGGGAAGTGGTTTTAACTATTTTGTTAAATGAGAAAACGCCCTTAGGGGCGTATGAAATTTTGGCAAAACTCTCGGAGTTTATTCCAGATCCGAAACCGCAAACGGTTTATCGGGCGGTGAATTTTTGGCTAGAGCATGGCTTTATCCATGTGATTGATAGCTTAAAGTCCTACGTTGCCTGCTGTCAAAAACAACACTTTGGGCAAGCACAGTTTCTTATTTGTGGACAATGCTCGAAGGTTACAGAACTTGCCTGCTCGCTCGATCTAGCGCCAATTTATGCACAAGCGCGCAAAATGAACTTTTCCATTGCAAGTTCAGTGGTTGAAATTAAGGGTCGGTGTGCACCTTGCTCCTAAATTCAAATTTTCATCTACACTTATAGTAATGGATTGTGTGCAAAGATAAGGCCTTATGACGCCCAATAAAGCAAAAGCAGTTACTATCTTTCTATTTGCAAGCTCGTTTTATCTTTATGAGTTCATATTGCAAGTCTCACCCAGTGTGATGGCAAATGAATTAATGGCGGCCTTTAACGTTGAAGCAGCAGGACTTGGTCTTATCTCTTCTTGTTATTTTTACTCATATGCTTTAACTCAGTTTCCAGCAGGGCTGTTATACGACTGTTATGGCCCTCGTAAGGTAATGACCATTGCTATTTTACTCTGTGTGGTTGGAACCATTTTTTTTGCTTTAACGACCAGTATGTCCATGGCCTGTCTTGGCAGAGTCTTAATTGGCTTTGGTTCAGCCTTCTCCTTTGTGGGAATTTTAGTACTGATTGCTAAGTGGTTTAAACCGTATCAATTTGCAATGCTCGTTGGGATTGCTCAAAGTTGTAGCTCGTTGGGGGCCATCTTTGGTGAGTACCCGCTTGCGAAGTTTACAGAGCTGGTAGGCTGGCGGCACTCTCTGCTTTTTTTAGCAGGCCTTGGGCTAATATTAGCACTAGTGATTTGGCTAGTGGTACGAGATTCACCAAAAGAGGAGAAACATAAACCGCATCCTCTACGGTTTCTCCACGATTGGTATAAATTAGTGGTCGTGATGAAAAAGCCACAAACTTGGTGGGTTGGCCTGTTTGCTGGTTGCAGCTGGACGCCTGTTGCAGTCTTTGCTGTACTCTGGGGTGTGCCTTATCTCTCTGAACTAAGAGGGATTTCGGTTGGCCTTGCTGCTAGTTATTGCTCCATAGTCTGGATTGCCATTGCCATTTTTTGCCCCTTCATCGGTTGGTTTTCTGATAAAATCAACAGCCGTCGCATTCCCTTAATGTTAACCTCTCTGTTTGGTTTATTGGGGGCGGGAATTTTATTTTATGCTGATACCCTGCCGTCCACTATCATCATCATTGGTCTTTGCTTCATAGGTTTTGCAGGAACTGGACAGACGGTTACTTTCGCAATTGCCCGCGAGAATAACTCAGCAAGTTTAATAGGGAGCGCCTCTGGTTTTAACAACATGTCGGTTTTGATAGGAGCGGCCTTTTTGCAACCAGCCTTTGGTTTTATTTTAAATTTTGAAGGCGCCTTGGCAATTCATAACAGTGTGCCAGTCTACAGCATCAGCGCCTATAAAACAGCCTTTTTAATGATTCCAGCACTTTATATCCTTGGGCTCTTAACCGTGCTTTTTGCGATTAAAGAGCCTCAAAAATCATCGGCACATCGCTAAAATATTACCAAGGAACACGGGTATGATTGTCTAAAAACTCTTGGTAATGTCTCATGCCACCTTTGAGAGATTGCACCTGCCTGTAACCCATTTTTTTCAGTGCATCAGCGGCTAAGCGAGAGCGAAAACCGCCACTGCAATAGACGACAATTGGTGTGGAGAAGTCTGGCACTAATTTTTCAATATCACGCTCAATTACGCCTTTTGATAAGTGAATGGCCTCGGGTATTTTCGGGTCATTGTGCCATTCACTTTCTTCTCGTACATCAATAACAACCAATGCCTGGTTAGGGTGTCGGGATGAGTGTATTTTTTCATATAGCACTTCAGGACTTAGTTCAGTCACGTTCATACTGGTTGCTAATTTTTCAAATTTTGGACTGTGACGTTTGGGCTTCATAAAGTCAGGCTTTGATGTAATTATTTTTTTTTTGACTCTTCAAGAGTCATGACTGCCTCAATTTCTACTTTAGCCCCCTTTGGTAATGCTTTGATCTCAATAGCCGCTCGTGCCGGGTAGGGTTTTGAAAATAAGGGGGCCATTGCCTCGTTAACTTGTGAAAAGTAGCTTAAATCGCTTAAGTAGATGGTTAATTTTGTAATGTCATCTAACTTACCACCGGCGGCTATCACGACTTGTTCAATGTTTTTAAAAACTTGCTCAACTTGCTGGGTAAACTCATCAGAGACTAGCTCTCCGGTTGTAGGATCCATGGCTATCTGCCCCGATAGGTAAACAGTATTATCGACCTTAATTGCTTGTGAATAGGTGCCGATGGGCAATGGGGCATTAACCGTGTTTATTTCTTCTTTGGCGGCGAAAGTCGAGCTATGCACAATGGTAAATAAGGCTAGAGTTAAAAGTATTTTTTTCATGGATGTCTCACGTTGGTTTAAGTTGGGCGAATAATACTTGCACAGCAGAAAATGAACAATAGCCTATAATGAAACTATATTATTGCAAAAATGAAACAAAAGAATGGTTATTCAACAGATCTTATCGTTTGTATCGGTGATTAATGCTAAAAGTTATACGGCAGCTGCGGCCAAGCTTGGCTGCTCGAAAGCACTACTTAGTCGACATGTTGCTCAGCTTGAAGAGCACTTAGGGCAAACGCTTATTTATAGAAACACAAGGCGTTTGTCATTAACCGAAGCAGGAGAGGTTTTCTTTCAACAAGCACAGTTGCTTGAAGAAAGCTACTGCAACGCACTTAATGTATTTAAAAAAGAAGTGGCAGGGACCTTAAAAATAACCACCACCATTTCGCTAGGAAGCGAACTGTTTCCATCCATTATCCATGCCTTCAGTGAAAAATACCCTGCGATAAAAGTTATTTTATCGCTCTCGAGTCAAGAAGAAGACATCATAGAACAACGCTTTGATCTAAGTCTACGTGTTGCCCATAAACTACCGGACTCAAATCTGAGAGTAAAGTCTCTTAAATCGTTAGAGATGGTGCTGTGTGCAAGTCCTCTGTATTTAAAAAAAATGCCGGCGCCTGGTGAGCTTGCCTCATTAAAACATCATCAATGCATTACCTCGATTAATCGGCAGAGAGGACAGCAACCTCTATCATGGCAGTTTGTGGAGCAAGGAAGAGTTGTCTCTCACAGCATAAGAACCCATATAGAAGTCGATAGTATTCGTGCCCAGTTAGAGCTTGTAAAGCTTGGTAGTGGCATTGGGCGATTTCCAAAGATGTTTGTTAACAAACACCTTGAGAACAAAACACTCATACAGGTGCTTCCTAAAATAGACATTCCTGCGCTGCAAATATTTGCACTCTACCCAAATGCCAAATTTGTGCCAGCACCAACGCGATGTTTTTTAGACTATATTTCAGGAGAAGAGGGGCTAAATATTAGGCGCTGATGGCTCTGGGTAGTGCAAAGGGACCTCATAAAACTCTTCATTGTTGTAAACAGTTCTTTGTGTTTTATCTCTTACATCAAAAGGTTCAGAGTGCAGGTCTTGAGAGTCTTCATCGATGAGTTGTGCAATAACGGGTGGCAGCTGCTGATTTATTCTCGAATAGGATGTTTCAGAGCTCATGTCACTGTCTGATTGTTGATAAACCAAGGCAGTGCGATCGTCAATTTCTTTGCGCCACTTTAGGCGTTCAAAATAATCAAGTACACCGCCATACTCTAAAAAAAGTGGCGAAAAGGCACCTTGTGTTTGTTCTAATTCGGTAAGAATCAAAAGCTGCTTCGCAAGTGGGAGTGCTTTTATGTAGTTCCACAAATTTCTGCGTGCTTTTCCTAAGTGTTTTGTGTGTTTAACAGGCACCATCTCTTGTTCTATCATGTAGAAAATTGACGAAATAGACTGTCCTTCTAGGATGGTTTGGTAAAACTGTTTGAGCTCTTTATCGGTTTGGAATAAAGCACTATAAACTTCTTCTTTGCAGATGGGGGGATAACAACCATAAAACTGCTGCAATAGCCCAGAAAAATAATGAACAAAAATAAGAAAGTCCCGATAGAGATCACCTCGTTTCTTACTAGCAATCAAGGTGGGGACAGGCTCCCCATAGGAATTAATCTGTTTTAACAGTGATAACTGGGCCTCGATGGTAAGGCTCTTAAATTGTTCAATAAACAATGGAAAGACATCATTAAATGGATTGGAAATCAAGCTTGTCATAAAAGAAACGTGCCCATTAGTCGAACGAGAGGAAAAAAGTTCCCACTTATCTTGATGGGTAAAGTCTTCGATTGCTTTTAGAAATGCTATAGCGCAGGGAGGAGCACTTCTTGCTGCAATAAAATAAGAGAATTTTTGATCATTGTTCAGGGAAAGATTAAAGATGGTTTTGCGAAAAGGTTGCGGCAGGGTCGAGATAACATTTAATAGCCTCTCGAGATGAACTTGTGAGCCTTGACAAATAAACTCATGCCAAACAGGATGTTTTGATTGGGTTGAGCTAGAAAGATGTTCTATAAAATCTTCGGCAGAGTGATATTCTGCTCGGCCTTCCAGCCAAAGAATGGTGGTGTCTAGGTCTGCTGGCATGTGTTCTCATCCTTGATAACATTTTAAATGCATGCCTGATATTCAGCCCCAACAAAGGGGTGTTGTCAACATATATACTCGTCCTAACTCATAATGCCCCGCTTTGACTTAATCAGTATGCCAAGGATTGCTTTTCTTTCAATCGCTCAAAGAAGATTGGAGGTTGCTGTCTTAGGGAGCAGGTATGCAAAGTATTTGCCAAAAGAGTTATTTTCATGGGTAAGCACTGCGCCGAAATAATACAATTTCATTAAATTAAAACGTAATCAGCAAAAATATCAAAGGGTAGTTTAACCATCAGTAAGGACTACATCTTAACTTCTGGTAAGGACAGTCAATTTGGTATAACTTTCAATTCTTGTACAATAACGAAAATACCATCTGGTTTGACGGTTGAGTTTTCCAAGAACCAGTGGGAAGGATACAAGAGAATTTTTCCAGAGATTGGCGAAGGTGTCGGGATGTCATCTACGTAGGCAATAATCTGACCTTTGTTAACACGCTCAAAGTTGCTAAATTTTTTCTCAAATCTTACTTGCCCACTCTGATATCCTTGAAAGTACTTAATCTCATAAGTAAGCGACGATTGATTAGTCACTATGTTGTTATCAAAAACGGTCTCTTGTTTCCAGGCATGCGCTAAGAACCTTTTAATTGTCGACATTCCTAGGTTCAGTTGTTTTTCATCCACTCCATGAGAACCAACCTCAAACGTGACCGCTTTTTTTCCTTGTAGAAAGGCATAACTTGATAATGTTGTTGCTGTAGTAACGTTTTTTCTAATGACAGTAGGGATCTCAGGGACCACATTCTTTACCCAGCTATAATTAGCAGCAGAGTAAGGAAGAAGAAAAAAGGGATGAAGGGTTTCTTCTATGCATTGGTGAATATCGATTGAATAATCACAACGGTCAATAATAGGTTTAATGATTGAGGCTCTTTTGTGCTCGAGGCACTTTTTGGAATTCTCGCCATAAGCTCGATTTAAATCTGTTTCGACATAGCGTTGCTTTTTTCTATAAGCGTCCCGATTTGCAATAATCAGATATAGTGGGGCATCGGGGGTGAATGAGCCTTCCAAATATTCTTCGAGCAGTAACTGAAATAAGGGTAGTCCTATGATTTCATCCCCATGTGTAATAGCCGTTAATGCCACTGACGATGCATAAGGGTTGGTGGTTTCTGGAAAAAGGCCATAAATATCAGGTGCTACTTCTTTAACCTTGTCATCATATTTAAGGTTTTCTAGAAGGTCATCTAGTTTGGATAGGTGGCTCACATCAAGGCTCATTAATTACAGTCATAAAATTGTACTCTATTTGAAAAGGTCATTACACTCTCCTAAATCCTCTCTTTGATGTTCTGTTAACAATGTTTCTTGTCGTCTACGTGTTCTATTTAATTGAGATTGAGAGAAAAGATAAGTTCGAAGCTCTGTTTAAGTCAAAGCTTCGCATAATGAACTAGGATGGTTCTATGACCTGTTTCTGGTATTCGTAAAACTACGTAGCGTTTTTTAGTTGACAACCATTTTTTCTTTAATTATTAGAGGATATGATTTATTTCCTGAGGATATTATGCTGGTTTTTATTGTTCCATTTAATGCTCAACACATTGATAATCCTTTTATAAAGGCATTCGAAAATATGAGATCTATTCTCTCTCGCCACAATGTGAAATTGGTTATTATTGACTGTCGATTTGATAATAATGAGCATTTATGTAAAAAGGTAGAATCGATTCTTTCTTGGGTAGATGGCGTTATTTTTCCTGGCAACCCTTATAGCATTGATCCCAGACTCTATGGAGAGCCCCCCCTTGATCCCAGGCGAGTTGATCCTGAGCCAAAAAATTTTGAGTTTGTTCAACATATGATAGAAAAGGCAGGTTTGAAGGGAGTACCTATTTTAGGTATTTGTGCTGGTTCTTGGTATTTGAATGTTGTGCGTGGAGGAACATTACATCAAGACGTTACTCAATTTACTCGTCCTGAAGAAGTACATGATTTTGATCCAAGAGACGGGCGGGTTGCTCATGATATTAAAGTACTGCCCGAAACTTTATTATTTGGACTATTTGGTTCCAATCATGCTCAGGTAAATAGTTGGCATGATCAATCTATAAACAAACTAGGACACGGACTACATGTTTCTGCCATATCTCCAGATGGTGTAATTGAGGCCATTGAAGGTGATGGAGATGATTTCTGTTTGGGAATACAATTTCATCCTGAATATCTATTATCAGGTGATAGTGCAGATCGATTCCTGCCAGATAGTGAGATTGCTAAGCAACAGAAAATTTTTCATCATATGGCGAACGTAGCTCATCAACGTGCGAATGACGTGACAATTGAGAAAAAAAACTTTACGGTAAAGGATTCTGCTCTGGCTTTTCATGAGGCAAACACGGACAAACTTCTTAATCAGGTCGAACATCGCGGCAAACTTAAGTTGCGTTAGAAACAAGCTTACTTTATTGCGTTGTGATAGGAACTGGAGGTAATTCTTTTTCACCTTGAGTCAGGATATAACGACATCGCTGTTGCAGAGCAGCATACTTGGCTTTTGTAAGCTTTTTGCTGTTATTTTTCGTAACATCAGCACAAGCCCGCGGCAATAATTGTTTTAGTTGTTTAACCCACCGGGAGTCATTGGCGTCAATAATAACTATAAGATCGTGCAATAAATGGGAGCCACATAACCCATGCCGGCAATGGGTATAGGTTAAATATGATGCCCAGCAGTCATGGATAAGGACCCCCCATCACTTAGTTTCTTAATCTAATTTGAGTATCAACATCACTTGATGCTTCATTCATCTGAGATTGCTTACGGTAATGCATAGCATATTGCACTGATAGGTAAATAAGGCACAGCGTCACAACGCTTTTAGAAGTAATCTCTAGAGATTGTAATTCCGCTAAAGAATAATTATCAAATACGTTAAAAAGGTAAGGGTTTAAGGTTGCGAGGTGACCATTTACAAAAGTTATTGTAGGATCAGACTCACAATAGGTTGCTGCTCCTGCTTTGCAAAGTAAGTTGAATACCATCTCATTAAGTCCTGAGCAGAGAGCTTCGATTTTTTGTGCATGTCCAAGAGTGATATAGTTATAAAGCATTACAAATCCTCAAAATAAATAAAATCAAATGTTAATGAGGAACAATAATACTTAAGATAATACCCCCCTCTATATTTCAACAAGTGTTAAAATTTTGCGCATTTTAAAACTATTCAGACAATAAAGCAATATTTCTTCTGTAAAGCTCGCATTACCAAGGATCAGGGGTATATTTAATTTAAACCGACTATATAAGCGGAGGGGGAGAGCCCATAGTATTTAGAAGGTTTTATTTTCAATCGGCCGCCCTCTATCCATTATTATCGGCTCACAAGTTGTACAGGCCGTGGTCGTTCAAACCCGTGTACAACCAGAACCGAAAGAGGGCGGAATGATTTTGATACTCGAGATCCACCCCCTGTATAATTATCATTAAACTCCTGGAGCTTGTTGCGAATAAACGAGTTGTCTTTTTCTGAGGGGCACTTTTCGACTGAAACGAATAATTTCATAATTATTACTCACTTGCTGATTATTTATAAGTTACCTTGAGTCCATCTGGCAGTGCACCTTGCAAAGCGTTCGCCAAAACATTCTGCTGTTTTTAAGTCAGAAGAGTCGATAAGCTTAGATTTATCAGAAATTGATGTAGCGGATAGCCCAAGGCAAGAGCCCCATTGTTATCACTCATTTTTTCTATGTCAATTAGGCGTGCCTTGTGATTAAACTTTTTCACACCTAACAGCACATGTTCAGCCAACTTTTTAGTGTGACCAGATTTACTAAAATACGGAATTATAATACTCGTTATTAAACCTCAATTGTGCTTTTTTACAAGGCAATACGTCAGCTTGGTATACGGAATATTAATAACGTTATTAGTTTTAAAATGCTCTTCTGCATAATCTAAAACATCAGCTAAAAACCTTGTTTGCTCTTTTTTAGATATGGGAATAAAGCACGATAACCAACCATTGATATAATCTTTAAGTGTTTGTTGGTTGTCATAAGAAGCCATGCATTCTTCAGGGTTAAAAAATAAGATTTCAAAATTATTTTCTAATGCCAGTTTTTGATAGCCATCACTAGAAAACCAAGCAGAAACAGGGCTTATAGATAAAAGGGTTTCCCACTTAGGTTGTGATAAGGTTTTGGTGAAAATCTGCCAGTAGATTGACTCAGATGGATACGTTACCCCCACAAAACGCCCGCCTTTTTTCAAGGCCTGGTGGCAGCGTTTAAAAGCTGCTTCAAGGTTATGTGACCAATGAAGACAATTGAATGCGGTTATTAGAGAATATAAATTATCACTGTTTACTGACTCAGCGCTACCTATTGAAAAGCTTAAGTTTTTGTTATCACTTCCATTATAGGTTTTTCTGGCATGTTCAATCATGTCGGTAGATGGGTCAATGCCTTTAACTAAACCGCTGCTTGCCGTTTTAGCAAGCAGCGATGTTAAGTAACCATCCCCACATCCAATATCTAAAATAACGTCTTTATGGTTTGCGGGAAATAAACTCATGACCTCCATTGCCACAGTTTTTTGAAATAATGAATTCTCATCATAGTGTTTTGGACAAAGTTTAGACATAAGATTACCTTAATACCTCAAAAAATAAATAATTTTGAAATTCGTCATGTGTGACTAACTTACTATCACTAAGGACCTTTTTCCAAAACTTGAGTGCAGGATCATTATCTTTTAATACTGATAGTTCCCAATGGCCAGAATGTTTTTCAAATAGCCAGTTAACTACTTTCTTGCCGATGCCTTTTTGTCTAAAAGGCGCCATGATAAAAAATTCTGCCATCTTCCAGTTGGCACTAGGGTTTACCGTAATATCATGAATAAGGGCAAAACCAATAGGGGTATCATTATAAAAAATTAAGTAGGGAAATCGATTGTCTTCTAGCCAATAGTTATCAAAGTAAGCCATTTTCTCATAACGGCCATGGGTATATTTAAGGGTTGCAAGTTTAGAGTTCGTTTCTAAGTCATAGTAATAAAACTGGCATAGGCCAGATATAATTTGCTTATCTTCTTGTTTGCATAATTTAATATCTACATTCATCACGTACTCAATTTAATTTATTCTTGTAGGAAAGCTATTAGTGTATCTTTAATAAACCAATTTTGAACGTTCTTGCTATTATTTTTGGTAGCATCTTGTAATCTTTTAATGGCAAGTGCTGCAAATATGGGTGAAATAGAAGAAATTAACAGATATTGCTCGATACTGCTGTTGCAATATAGCGATAGCCATTTATCTCGCATTTCAATCATCAGAGGCGAGCTTGGTGAGAGCTTATATCGTCTAGCTAAAGAAAATAGATGAGCTGAGACTGAAAGTAGTGGGTGTGCAATAACGCACTCTCCTAAATCAATGATGCTGACTTCACCCGAGTTCTCATTATAAATCATATTATTTTCATTGAAGTCACAGTTAACTAAAGCATCCGTTACACCAAATTGTAATATTTCCTCACAGGTTTCTTTTAGCTTAGGCAACGTAGCATTCAATGCTAAACATTCTTTCGAGTTAAAGCCCTCTTGGTTCATAAACACATCATCATTAATCATCGATGCAAAATGAGAAACCAGCTTATGCGTTCTCCAGTCAGGCACACCCAGACTTAAAAAATCATCTAGGTCTTTACGAACCGCATTTTGTATCATGACGTATGAATTTATGCCTTCAAACCACAAGATCTGGTCTAGTTTACCATCAAACCTTTGGCGCAGAGACTGATTGCCACAAGACTTCATCAAAAAGGCATTTAGATTTCGATTTTCAGAGACTATTTCAGGGACATGCGTTTTTTTATCTAACTGTTTTATTAATCTCAATATCTGAGATTCAATAAATAATTGTTTAGGTGTTTTTTTTAGGTAATAGACAGTATTCTCTTTGATAACTTTAATCACCAAAGACCATGGGGTTTCAACAATAATTTCATAAGCTAAGGCGTCTATCGTTAGGTTTAACTCATCACTTACCCATTTGATTGTCTCTTCACACCGTGTCATCCCTTTATTCCAGTTATCTAAGCTTATTAGAGAGTCATTTTGCA
>JASBUC010000030.1 GCA_030148065.1 Legionellaceae bacterium
TAAAAGTGGTGCTTCCACAAAATATGGCATCCCCCAAACCGTCGGCGAAATTCAAACTCTAATCTCTCGATTTCAGCACACTGGCAATTCAGAAAACTTCATAGCTGGCCTACAAAAAATACAAATTGATGCCTATGTTAGAAAGCCAAGTTCTAAACGAAATCAACAGGATGAGGTATCCAAACTATTAGTCGATTTAGGAAACATTGAAGCACTAACTCACCCCCCCCACGCCAAAACCGGCATTCAAGGAACTAATAGCTCATAACGCAAGTATAAGGTTAATGTTTAATGGAGTAAGCACTGTAAATAGTGAATGGTGAATAGTAAATAGATTATGCTTGTGCGTAACCCCTTCATTTGAATGACCCTTTCCTATTTACTATTCACCATTAGCTGTGTCTTAGCCATTTACTATTGACCATTGACAATTTACTTTCTTTTAAATCCCTTCAATAGACTGTCCTTTCAGGTATTTTATAGACTGTCCTTTCATGTATTTTAAGACTGGTTTTTATGCCACTTGCTTTCTTTTGATGCCGAAATGCATGAAATTAGCCCAGAGTCGTTCGTGGAAATAGAAAAGAAGGATTTTCGAGACCACTTCGATGCCACCGATGCTAATGGCGTAATTTAAGTTGCCGGTAATTGCGTAGCTAATAAGCATGGTGGTAAAAGTTGCCCAAACTCGCCAAGAAATGGCTTTAAGAAAGCTTCTTAAGCGTCCTTCATTCCAGCTGCTATTATTTTTCATCATAACCCTTACAATGCCTGTCTATTGTGAGAAAATACCCGGGACTTGGACTTTAGTAAAGTAGAAATGGTTGCCAACCCAGATTTTATATTGGAAGAGATTTCCTTAGATCGGCGCGCTCAGTACATAAACGTCACAAGACGCCTATTAAGAGTAAGCAATGATGCCTTGAAGCTCCTCTCTAAAACCGCCCTGCCGCTATTGTCAGCCTATTTACCTCCTCTGAAAACACCGCTTGAATTAACCAACGCACTTTTGCAAATTTTTGCCGTGCAATTTGATGACAATTATCCCGTGCGCTATAAGCTTTTGATGTCCAGCGCTCTCTGCTCTTTAATGATAGCCTCACT
Source organism: Legionellaceae bacterium (assembly GCA_030148065.1). GTDB lineage: Bacteria > Pseudomonadota > Gammaproteobacteria > Legionellales > Legionellaceae > JASBUC01. The sequence continues at coordinate 1,105 of JASBUC010000030.1, forward strand.
GGCAACCGGGCTTTTCCTACCCAGCCTGCAAATGGCCTCGGTTCTATTAACCAGCTATTCGCATTTAATTCGCACCATTTATCGCGCAAGCAAGCTGCATTTGTCACTAGAAAAATTAAGCTCAATCAAAAATGAGGTGCGAGATACGAAATGCAAGATGCGAGAGGAAGCGAAACTACTGACGCTTTTTAAGCAAGATCGACCGGAATTTGAAAAAAGAGTAACGCCTTATTTAAAAGAGAGCACTGCAAAAGCGCAAAGACTCTCAAATGCTGAGCTCATTATGATGAAAAATGCCGTTGGGGTTGCCACCATATTGCTCCGCTGGGCAGTCTCAATTGCCATTATCATGCTAGCGAGTTCCAGCACCAGCGTCATCGTGCCTTTAATAACTGCAAGCCTTCTGATTAATAGCATTGATTTGCTTCGAGATCTGCACAATGAGTGGCAGCTGCAAAATCAAGAACACGATCTAAACCAGCGGCAAGGAAAGCTTCTGAAACAGTTTAAATCAAAGACCTAATTTAGGTTACAGGTTAATGGAGTAAGCACTGTAAATGGTGAATGGTGAATGGTGAATGGTGAATAGCTTATGCTTGTGCACAGCACCCTTCATTTCAATAACCATTTCCTATTTACTATTCACCATTTACTGTCTTTACTAATCCTTATCTGCGGCGTATTTATAGTGGTAGTAGTAGCCGCCGCCGTAGTAATAGCTCGAGGCTTTTCGCTCTAAGCCGTTTAGGACAAAGCCTGTAACTTTAGCGCCTGCTTGATTTAAACGCTTAACAGATATCTCGACTTCTTTGAGTCTAGTGGAGGCAAAACGCCCAACCATTAAATTAATACCAGAGAGGCCTGCAACAACCGCAGCATCGGTTACAGCAATCACAGGTGGCGAATCAAGAATTACCCAATCAAACGTTTCTTTTGCCCAATCAAGCAGCTCTTTTAATCTGGGCTGCATCAGTAATTCTGAAGGGTTAGGAGGAACCTTACCACGAGAGATGAAACTCAAGCCTTTGACAGCAGTAGGCTGAACCACTTCCTCAATGCTTTTATTATTAGATAAATACTCAGATAAACCTGCTCCTGCAGTATTGGTGAAATACTTAGCAAGGGTTCCTTTTCGCATATCGGTATCGATGACTATCACGCTATTTTGGCCATCAGCATTCAAAACTGCCGCAAGGTTGGCAGAGACAAAACTTTTACCAACTCCCGGTGACGGGCCTGTAATTGTCACAATATTACTGCCATCTTGCATTAAGGAGAACTGCAGGCTGGTACGAAGGCTTCTTAGAGCTTCAATCGATAAATCTTCGGGATTCGTTAATGATAAAAGATTGCCGCCATTTTCACCATTTTCACCATTTTCACCATTTTCAAGCAAGCCTTGTTGCTTTTCCGATAATGGCACAGTGGCATAAACCGGCAATCCAATTTTCTCTAACTCTTCTGCTTTCTCTATACCAGAGAAAAGAAGCACTCTTGCAAAGACAATCAAAACACCCACAATCGCACCTAAAATGGTGCCTAAAATAACAATCAGCTGCTTCTTAGGCTCTATGGGAGAGAGACCAGCTTGTGCTTTGTCAATGATTCGAACATTACCAACCGTGCCTGCTTTGGCAATTTTTAACTCCTGCATTTTATTTAAAAGGGCAACATAAATTTGCTGAGTTACTTCCATGTCGCGCTTTAGTCGAATTAAGGTTTGCTCTTTAAAAGGAAACTGTTGCACTTGCTGGTTCAGTTCTTCTTTTTCTTTTTCTAGAAACGCTCTATTATCCAGTAGCGAGACATAGGTCGGGTGCTCTTTGGTGAAGCGCTTTGAGAGCTCACTTTCTTTAAACTTTAATTCATTTAATTGTGTTTCAATTTTCACAATTGCGCTCAGCGCACTCTGCCCTTCTAGACTTAAATTTATCAAGTCATTATTTTTTCGGTAATGGTTGTACTCATCCTCAGACGTTTCTAGATGTTTTTTAAGCTTAGGCAACTGCTCATCTAAGAACGTGAGGCTTTTTTCTGCTTCCGCTGAGTTTCTATCTAGATTTTGCAAGAAATAATTCTCACTGACATCATTTAAAACGCGTACAAGCTCATGACGATTAGGCCCCGTCATCGAAAACTCCAGCATGCCACTGCTTCTATTTTTTTCACTAATTTTAAGTTTGCTGCGAAGCACATTAACCACCTGCTCTTTGGGTCTTTTTGAGAGTGAAAACGCCTGACCATTTTTTCCATGAATGGCACTAACCATCAAGGAGATTCCTCGTTTTTGGCTAAGTTTGTCAATAACTCCTGTAAAGAGCTTCTCGCCTTTATTGTTTGCAACCTGGTAGGTGCCTTTGTTTGCGTCCAATAGCGTTAAAACTAGAGCTTGTTCTTTAACGGCATCAGGGACTGTTAAGGCTTCAACTTTAATGGATGGGTGATAGTTGGTTATTTTCCCCCAGACTCTTTGCATGAAAGAATTCTTTGGGCTTGCTGAAATACCCATCTTTAAGCGCTCCACCGTTTGACCTAAGACAAAGCGAGACGTAATGATTTCAATTTCCTTGGCTGCAGAGGTGGAGCTACCATAGTCTAGCCCACCAATCATTGCCATGCCCGTACTCTTAGATTCGATTTGCACCAGGGCATCTGCTTTATAGATAGGAGTCGCCATCCAAGCGTAAAAAAAAGAACCAAGGAAAAATAAAAGAGTTGATACAATAATTAATTTATAATGATCGATTAATTTGTAGAGAAACTGACTTAAATCAATTTCATCACTTTCTTGCATTCCTTGATTATTGATTAATTCATTTGACATGAATTGCATCTCTCCAATTTAAGATTGTAACTTCTCTTGCCAGGCACTGACTGAGCGATCAATTAATTTATAAACGTGGGAGAACAGTTCATCACTCTGTTTATAAGGGTCAGTAATCTCTTGATTGTTTAGCCAATGACCAAGCAAAAACACTTTCCCTCGGCTCTCGGGCGAAATGGTTAAAATTTCATCTATATGATGTTTTTCCATTGCCAGAATTAATGGAAATTTTGCGCACAGCTCACTGGTTAGTTGCTGCGCACTATGCCCATCAAGACTTAAGCTATTCTCTTGCGACACTGCATTTGCTTGCTTATCAGCAGCTTTGCCCACTAGGGCGCCAGTGCCTGCTGAGGCAACCTCAAGGCTTGGAAATCGTGCCTTTAAGAGCCGTTCAGCCATCACCGAGCGGCACACATTTCCTGTGCAAACCATTAAGACTTGATTAAACATGATCATGAATTGTTTCCAGTGATTAGCAAGGCCTCAGATCTAAAGGCGTTAACTGCCGCAATGGTTGGCATCAATTGAGCCACTACACGGTTCCAGCGAGCAATAGGCGTTGCCGTAATATAGACAATATCATAAGGCTGCAACGCAAACTCAGTACCGAGTATGGCAGAAGTTGCATCCCGTAAATTCAACTGGTAGATATTAGCCAACAAACTTTTGGGCTTGCCAAGATTCGAAGGAATGGCCCGGATGACAAAAATACCTGTTGCATCAACGTTAATGTTGCTAGTGCCTCCAACCTGGCTCACAGCCTCTGTGAGGCTCATCCCTGTTCTGGCCATTTTTATTACTTGGTTGCTCACTTCTCCCATAACAAAAACTTTTCTGTCTTCATCATTGGGAACGTATAAAATATCGCCATTGCGAAGTAATTTATTCTGGGTCAGGTCACCATGTTGCATTAAAGCGTATAGCGAGAGTTTGTGTTCATGATTGTCATGAATGAGGCTTACATTTTGCCAATCGACTTTATCACTCACCCCACCTGCTTTATTAATAGCATCAAGTACGGTTAATGGCACATTGGTTATTGGCTGCTCTCCTTTAGTGCCCACTTCACCTGTGATGTACACTCTTTGTGAGCGAAAAGCTGCAACTTTGACTTCTACTTGCGGTTTTTCTATGTATTTAGCAAGTCTCATGGAAACTTCATCGCGAACCTCTGGAATGGTTTTGCCACTAACGTAGACACTGCCAATGTATGGGTAGTAGATAGAGCCATCAGCTCGAACTTCATTGCCTGATTCGACAGAGCTGCGATATTGGCCAGCAGGGGTGGTAATTTCAGGGTGATCCCAAACGATGATGCTTAGTACATCACCTTTGCCAATACGGTATTGGTATCGTTCAATCTGCGCTTTTAAAGAAGCATTGCTATGTGGTGATGGGGTTGGCTGCTTCATTTTGGCAACTAGCATTGGATTAAGCGTAAAGATTCGCACCCGCTTTGGCACGTCATTATGAGCCGTTGAAATACGCTGTTTACCTTCAATTGGTAAATGCGTACTAGTGCAACTGGTTAAAAGTATAGCCAATGAAAAATAAAGCTTTTTAAAATCCATTTAACAGTTCTTAATGCATTAAAATGTCGTTGATATCGTAAGGATAAATGTGGGTTTAGGCAAGGGAAAATTACAAAATTAGATGAAGGAAACAGTGTCGGTGGCAGTCACGATTAACTCTTTTTATTTTTATTGCAACTTGGACCTTGGATCTTGAAACTGCATTTATGTTATAGTTTGGCTAATCAAATAGCCTTATATTTAACCAAATGAAGAAGCTCCCTGTTGGCATTTCTACCCTAACCAGCTTTCATGATGATGACTACCTTTATATTGATAAAACTCATCATGTTCATCGCTTAGTTGACTGTGGTGGTAAGTATTATTTTCTCTCTAGGCCTCGCCGCTTTGGTAAATCTCTATTCATTGACACCTTAAAGCAAGCTTTTCTTGGCAACAAAAAACTATTTAACAACCTTTATTTAGAGCAACGATGGGACTGGAATAAACAATACCCGGTAATTCACTTAAGTTTTGGCTCAGGAGTTACCAAAAATAGAGAAGAGCTAGAAAACAAAATTAGTATGATGCTTGATAAGTTTTATGATAAGGAAGGAATTACTAATCGTTATCATGAAAATTCTTCACGCTTTTCATATCTGATTGATGAGCTCTACAAAAAGCATACACACTCTGTCGTTATTTTGGTAGATGAATATGACAAACCCATTTTAGATAACATCAACAATAAAAGCATTGCTGAAGAAATGCGAGAAGGGCTAAAAAACCTCTACAGTGTTATTAAAGATAAAGACGAGCAATTAAAGTTTGTTTTCTTAACCGGCGTCTCAAAATTTAGCAAGGTAAGCCTCTTTAGTGGCTTGAATAATTTAAATGACATTAGTCTAGATCCCCAATACGCAGACATTTGTGGTTACACCCAAAATGAAATGATCAATGCTTTCGCAGACTATTTAAGCGATGGTAATGTTGATTTAGCAAAGCTAAAAACTTGGTATAACGGCTATAGTTTCGCAGGCCTTGACGAACAAAAGGTTTATAACCCTTTTGACCTACTGCTTTTTTGCGATAAAGGCTATCGATATCAATGCTATTGGTTCGAAACTGCAACGCCAAATTTTTTAGTCAAATTAATTGAAAACAATAATTATTTTGTGCCTGAGTTTGATGGGTATGTGATGGCAGAATCTCAACTCTCATCTTTTGATGTAGATAACATAGAACTGTTCACGCTTTTATTTCAAACAGGCTACTTAACCATAAAGGAAGCTAGAAGCATTGGCACTCAATATGGATTTGAATTAACTTACCCAAATCTTGAAGTCATCTCAAGCTTAAACAATTCTTTGCTAAGCATCGGTGCTGGCCACCCAACTAAAAACCGAAACCTAAATCGTTTAAGCCAACTCTTAAATAGTGATCAATTATCCGAACTAAAAGAGCTATTTAATGCGCATTTTTCGAGCATCCCCAATGATTGGTATCGCAACAATAAGATGGGACAGTTTGAAGGCTTTTATGCCAGTGTCATTTACAGCTACTTCGCAGCACTTGGCTATGATTTGCGAGCAGAAGACGTAACAAACTTCGGCCGCATCGATTTAACCATGATAATGCCAGATAAAATTCTAATTATTGAATTCAAACTGAAAAAATATGGTAGTGCCATTGATGCCATCCAACAAATAAAAGAACGTAAGTATCCTGAAAAATATCAAGATCTCAACAAGCCCACCTATCTGCTAGGCTTTAGCTTTAATGAACAAGAGAGAAATATTGAGGGTTACGAGTGGGAACGACTCTAGATCCAAGATGCTAGAAACAGGTTAATGGTTAATGGTTAATGGGTGCGACAGCACCTAACCTATGTCAACTATTTACTATTGACCATTTTCAGTCTTTTTGCTATTCACAATTAACTATTTACCTATCATTTTATCTCTGTGCCCTAGTCAAAACTTGTTCTAAAGCATCACAGGTTTTTTGGATTTCGGCAGGTGTTAAGGTTGGATGGACTAAAAACATTAGGCTGGTTTGGCCTAGTTTTTTAGCATTTGGTAGGCGAGTTTTGGGGCGCCAAGGGGTATTATCGAATGCTTTTTCTAAGTAGACTTCTGAGCAGCTTCCTTGAAAGCAAGGAACGCCTAATTGGTTTATTTCATTAAGAATGCGATCTCGGCTCCAGCCATTAGCTAAATATTTTTCTTCAATAAATAGGTAATATTTATAAAAAGCAGGAGTTTCGTAGTCATGGTAGTTTGTAGCTCTTACTACATTAAACTCTTTAGCGACTTCTTCTATGCTTAAAGCATTCTCTCGCCGTCGGCTTTTCCATTCTGGAAGCTTTGATAGCTGAATTCTGCCAATGGCTGCTTGCATTTCGGTCATCCGATAGTTAGAGCCAAAGCTTTCATGTAGCCAGCGAAAACCAGGGGCATGTTTTTTATTAAATACTGCATCATAACTCTTGCCATGATCTTTATAAGCCCACATTTTTTGCCAAAGATCTTTATTATTGGTAGTGACCATACCCCCTTCACCACCAGTACTCATGATTTTATCCTGGCAAAATGACCATGCTGCAATGTCGCCCCAACTTCCTAATTTCTTATCTTTATAAGAGGCACCATGAGCTTGGGCGCAGTCTTCAATAATTGAAAGGTTATGTTGGCGAGCCAAGGCATTAATTTCATCCATTTCAGCCGGATTGCCTGCAAGATGAACAACAATCACAGCTTTAGTCTTAGCTGTAAGCACTTTTTCAATGCTGGCTGCCGTTATATTTTGACTATTTAAATCAACATCTGCAAAAACGGGTGTTGCCTTTAGACTTACAATGCATGAGCATGATGCAAGAAATGTTCGTGAGGTGACAATGACCTCATCACCTTCCTTAATATCGAGTGCTCTTAGGGCAACTTCTAAAGCCAGTGTACCATTAGCTAAGGAAACAGCGTATTCTGTTCCAATAAAATGAGCAAACTCCTTCTCAAACTCTTTACAATGTCCACCTGTCCAGTAATTGGTGTTATTTGACCTAAGCACTTCTTGAACCGAATTTATTTCTTCTTCTGAAAAAGAAGGCCAGCTCGAAAACAACTCTTTAATCACTCATCATTCCTTGATTAGAAATAGTTACAAAATCCAGATATAGTAAACAGTTAATGGTTAATGGTAAATTGTTGGTGCGCCTGAGTTTCTAGCGCGCTCTCGAAAACTGTCTATTATTTAATGTGTGAAACCACCTCATACTTTTAACTACTCACCATTTACTATTGACGATTAACTATTAACTTATGTAGACATTAGTTTTGCAGGATTTCCAACTACGGTTACATTATCTGAGATATCCTGTACTACAACTGAGCCAGCTCCGACAATTGAGTCCTTGCCAATGGTAATTCCTTGACGAACACAAGCTCCTATACCTACCCATGTCCACTCTCCTACAAAAACCTCGCCGGCTAAATTAGCACCTGGACTAATGTGCACATACTCCCCAAGAGTACAGTCATGATCAACAGTGGCGCCTGTATTAATAATGGCTCCTCGACCTATCACTGAACCTATATTAACAACGGCCTTTGGCATTACAATACTGCCTTGTTCAATAGTTGCTCCGTCACTTACATAAGCGGTAGGATGAATAAGAGTTGCTAGCTTGGCGCCGTAACTTATCAATAACTCTGATAGCTCTCGACGAATATGGTTGTTTCCAATCCCCACAAATACGTGAGTTTCTTCTGATAAGCTATTAATTAGCATATCAATATTTCCAACAACTTCCCAAACCAAGTTTCTAGATTTCTTAGGCCAATCTTTATCAAAAAAAACTATTTCTTGCCAGCCCATGCCTGTTGCAATTTCAGCTGAAATTCGTCCGTGGCCACTCGCCCCTAAAATAGCTAGTTTCTTCACTTATAAATTGCCTTTAAACTTTTCGCTCGTCACGTGGCCTGCGCTAGAAAC
>JASBUC010000031.1 GCA_030148065.1 Legionellaceae bacterium
TCTTCGTTTCCGCTCTGAATGACGAACCTTCTATTCACCATTTACTTTTCTAGCATCTCCAAACTACAAGGTGAGCAAAGCGTTAAGAAACAAGAGGCAGAAAATGCAGCAGCAAGTCTTGCTGAAATATCACTAAATACTGCACGGTTAGAGGTAGAGGCCACAGTTCAACTTGGCCAAAAAGAAGCAGAGCTCTTGCAACAACCAGCATACTTTAATATGAAAATTATTGAAGCTGTAACTGAATCCATCACTAAAGCAAATCTGCTTGAAGCGACGCAATCCTCACAAGCGGCCATGTTTGCTAATGGTGGTGGCCAAGTACAACCTGTAACCCAAATTTTTAGCCAACTCAGTGAAGCACAAAGAGGCCTAACTCTCTTTAGTCAAGCAAAAGAGATGCCCAAATCACCGACAAGACATCAAGGTAGCAGTCTTCAAATAAGCTAACGAGCCTTTAAAAGACTGTAAGTTTCCAAATCACACTTGGAAACTTACACCCTCTTTCCTATTGCATTGATATTATTAGTTAAATTCATATTTTATTAAAATAACGAGTAATTTTTTGGCTCGCAGGAATAACAGATAAGTTATCTATAAGTGCATCTTTAAAAGCGCCAAGCTCTGAGGGAAGTCCGCTAGAGTGAGAGACAGTACAAGATAAAGTACACTCCACTTTCCCATCACGTTCTTCACGTTGACCTATGACAAACCAAGGAGCTTCCGCATTGTGATCTTTATTTTTTTGAGATGGAAGATAGGAAGAAAACGGAAAGGACATGGAGGTAATCATATGGGTTAACCCATACCAACTTAAGTCATTATAGACTGGGTCGCCCCCCCCTTCTCTTAATGAATTGATTTCATGACGATATGTTCTTACAAATTCAGGCCACGTCATTGTACCAACCCCTTCTATAAAAAAACCTTGTTGTTGGCCAGATTCCTTCCCTACCGTGACAGAAACATAGAAAGGTAAATTATTAAAACAGTACCATTTGTCATTAATGTATCGATAGCGGAACAACGAAAACTCAGGGGCCTGCATTGTTTTTATTAGGTGGTAATACAAAAACGCATTAAAACTGCTTCCCTCTATCTTGTGATAGGTACGATAATTTTGATAAATGACAGATAGATCGAGTTTTATGTCGGTATGAAAAAAGGGGTTTGTATTTTGAGGATAAAACCCTAATGAAAATCTCTTAAACTCGGTTTCATTTTGTAAATTAACCAACTCTCCGGAAAACTTTTTAAGTGCCCGCTCTAACTCTTCGTCTTCAATATGCATATCAGCTATGTCTCGTATCTAGTTATACTGCAACCTTCCCTTTAATAACGCCATGACATTCATAGTTTTCAATGACAAAGTCTTCGAACTTGTAATCAAAAATGGACTCAGGCTTTCTGGTTATTTTTAGCGTTGGCAGCTTATGAGGCGTACGCGAGAGTTGTAATTTTACTTGCTCTAGGTGATTGGTGTAGATGTGACAATCGCCCCCCGACCAAATGAACTCTCCAACCTCTAGGTTGCATTGCTCGGCAACCATATGGGTAAGCAGGGAGTAAGAGGCGATGTTAAACGGAACGCCTAAAAATAAATCGGCTGAACGCTGGGTTAACTTACAAGAGAGTTTGTTGTCTGCAACATAAAACTGGAATAAACAATGGCAAGGGGGGAGCGCCATTTTATCAATGTCACCAACGTTCCAAGAGCACACCAGTAATCGTCTAGAGTTAGGGTTTTGCCTAAGTTCTTGCATTAGGGTTTCAATTTGATCCACCGCTCTGCCATCAGCTGCCTGCCAGCGGCGCCACTGCGCGCCATATACAGGGCCGAGCTCACCGTTTTCATCCGCCCACTCATCCCAAATACGAACACCATTTTCATTTAAGTACGCAATGTTGGTCTCGCCTTTTAAAAACCATAAAAGCTCATGAATAATGCTCTTTAGGTGCAACTTTTTAGTGGTGACCAGCGGAAAGCCCTCACTTAAGTCAAAGCGCATCTGGTGCCCAAAAGAGCTCAGTGTGCCAACACCCGTTCTGTCCTCCTTACGAACCCCAGTTTCTAAAACCTTCTCTAACAACTCTAAATACTCTCTCACCCTCTCTCCCCCTTCTTTAAAATCAAGAGACCACTAACTCTACGTACCGCGACTTGTTCGCGGTATCCAGATCTTTTAATTAGTGGCAAATCTCTTTATACAAATCACACCAGGCCGGATTAAGCCCTTCAATTAAATTTAGTTTCCATTGTCTAGGCCAATTTTTAAGTCTCTTTTCACGTCGTGCAGCTTCCCTATATGAATCATGCACTTCGTAGTAAACCAACATGTGTATGCCATAGTTTGCTGTAAATCCTTGGACAACATTATTTTTATGTTCCCAGATCCGCTTAACTAAATTAGTTGTTGAGCCTACATAAAGCGTTCCATTACGCTTGCTTGCCATAATGTACATGTAAAAAGAACTCACCAGAAGATCTCCTTTCCTCAGTTGGACTCATCAATATAATATTATCAGCTCATACCATAGTACTAAAAACGAGTTATGAAATGAAAAAAGCCTGGATACCGCGAACAAGTCGCGGTACGTAGGAGGGCAGCATCACCCTCTCTCCCCCTTCTCTCACTCTGCCATTAATTTATAAATCAACCAACGCCTAATCTTTGCTGCAAGAGTTAGGCGTTCACCTCTTTCTTCTTATAAGCTAACACCAATAATCCAATGCCTAACAAAATTAATGGCAAAGACAACAATTGTCCCATACTTAGCCAGTTGAATGCAATGTAGCCTAAATGACGATCCGGTTCTCTGAAAAACTCGACAAAAAACCTTAAAAGTCCGTAGGTTAGAGAAAACACGCCAGAAACGGCCATGGTTGGCCTGGGTTTTGCGCAGTAAATCCAGACAATCGAGAACAAGATAACCCCTTCTAAGAACAGCTCATAGAGTTGTGAGGGGTGCCGAGGAAGTGCGTCCACATGAGGAAAGACAATGGCCCAAGGCACGTCTGTTACTCGCCCCCAAAGCTCGCCGTTGATAAAATTACCTAACCTGCCAGCCCCAAGCCCAATAGGAACAATTGGAGCTACAAAGTCTGTTACCTCCCAAAAGCCTCTCTGGGTTTTGCGAGCAAAATAAAAAAGCGCCAATAAAACACCTAAGAAACCACCGTGAAACGACATTCCGCCTTGCCAGAAGTAAAACACACTCCAAGGTTCGGCGAGGAAACTGCTCAAATTATAAAATAAGACATAGCCAAGTCGCCCGCCTAAAATGGCTCCTAGGGCTGCGTAAAAAATAAGATCGCTCAATTCATCACGGCTCCAAAGCAAACGATAGTGCTTAATTCGCCACTTCGCCAAGAACCATGCTGAGGCAAAACCAACTAAGTACATCATGCCATACCAGCGAAGCTTAATGGGCCCAATGGCTAACATCACAGGATCAAATTGTGGATGGTTAAACAAACTCGTCCCCAAAATAATGAAAAATAAGCCCAATACTAAACAATGCCCCAAAAGGTGTCGAGCCCCGTGCTATTTGTTAAAGATGGCGGTGAGGAGCGTTGAAGCGGCCACCTAATAGCACCAACCAATAATCTCGTGAAAGCCGTCAGCTTTGAGTACAGATTGGAAAAACGTTTTGTGCGAGAAAGCGCAGCGTACACCCGTACGTGAGCATTTTGAGCGAAAACGTTTTTTTCAAGCTGTGCCAAAGATGGCGGTGAGGAGCGTTGAAGCTCATATTTAGGATTTGCCGGCTCGGATAAGCCCACCTAACCCCGCATTATCCAGAGCTCGTTCTAGATGAAAGCGTATTAGGGCCGAGTTATCCATTTCCAGCACTTCGCTTAAGATTTTTCTTGCTTGTGACATGGAGAACTGTCGCACCACCCATTTAACGCGTGGCAGACTCGATGAATTCATACTAAGCCCATCAAACCCCATGGCAAGCAGTAAAATAGCAGCGGCAGGATCGGCTGCCATCTCGCCACAAACACTGACTAAAATTCCTTCTGCATGTCCTCCTTCAACTACCTGCAAAAGGGCTCTCAACACCGCTGGATGCAAAGAATCATACAAACCGGCAACACGAGCGTTATTGCGATCAACCGCTAATAAGTACTGAGTTAAATCATTGCTGCCAATGGATAAAAAATCGACACGGCGCGCAAGCTCTCTTGCTTGGTAAACTGCAGATGGGACTTCTATCATCACCCCTATCAGAGGTTTGGTAATATTGACCCCTTCTTCAAGCACTTCTTGATAGGCTTGCTCAATGAGATGCAGCGCTTCATCAACTTCACCAACCCCACTAATCATCGGCAGCATAATTCGCAAATTATTAAGCCCTTCACTGGCTTTTAACATGGCGCGAACCTGCATTAAAAATAAGTCCGGGTGGTCAAGGGTAATTCGAATGCCTCGCCAACCAAGAAACGGATTTTCTTCTTCCACTGGAAAATAAGGTAAGGCCTTATCGCCTCCTACATCAATGGTTCTCATTACCACCATTAAAGGAGAGAACGCTTTTAACACTTGCTTATAAATGACCATCTGCTCTGTTTCAGAAGGAAATCGATCTCGTGTCATAAAAGGAATTTCAGAGCGGTAGAGCCCAACCCCCTCACCCCCAACACTCAAAGAGAGCCCTGCATCCATGGCAAGACCTGTGTTGACATACAAGCCCACCCGGTAACCGTCAGAGGTTACAGCAGGCTCTTTTCGCAATTCTTCCAAAGACTCGTTTAACTCATCTTCCTCTTTGGCCAAGCGTTTAAATTCAGCAAGTAAGGCTTTAGATGGTGAGATATAAACCTGTCCAAAATAACCATCAACGATCACCGCTCGTTTTGAGATGGCATCGACTCGCAGGCCTTGTGCTCCCATCACGGTTGGCACACCCAGTGCTCGGGTTAAAATGGCAACATGAGAGTTGGTCGAGCCTCGTGCAGAAACCACCCCTTTAAGGCAGCCTTCTGGCACCTCAGCTAAGGCCGCAGCGGTTACTTCTTCCCCCACTAAAATGGTGCGTTTGGGGTATTTTGTTTCCGTCACCTCTGTCTTTTGCAGATAAGAGAGTACTCGTCGCCCGAGATCCCGAAAGTCACTGGCTTTTTCGCGCAAGTAAGGATCTTCCATGGCATCAAATTGCTTGATGTGTTTTTTCACCACCAGAGAAAGAGCAGCCTGAGCATTGAGTTTCTCTGTTTCAATGATCTCGATGACTTCTTGCCCAAGGTTGTCATTTTCAAGAATACGGGTATAGACATCAAACAAAGCCAGCTCTTCTTCTGGTAGCGTCGAGCTCATCCGTTGGCTAAGTTTGCTCATTTCCTGACGAGTTTCTGAAAGGGCGACAAGAAGCTTATCAATTTCAGTCTGAACATCATCGACTTTGTCTTTTGGCACCACATCAATGTCTGATGGAGGGTAGACCGCAACGGCGGTTCCGATGCCAACGCCCGACACTGAGCTAATCCCCTTAATAGAGGCTTCTTCAATTTCTTTAAACGAGGGGGCATTTTCAGATGCAAGCGACTGCAACTCTCCGGTTGCCTCTGCATGAGCCACCACACCACCGAGTTGAGCCGCTAGAGTCACTAAAAACGCTTCTTCCGACTCGTCAAATTTACGTTGCTCTTCTTGCTGTAGCGTAATCACACCATAGAGCCTTCGGTGATGGATAATCGGCACACCTAAGAAAGCTCGATAATTTTCTTCCCCCACTAAAGGGTGTGCTAAAAATTCTGGGTGCTCTTCGGCATTATCTAGATTAATAGGCTCTTCTCGTCGCCCAACCAAGCCAATTAGGCCTTGATCGAGATTGAGCCGAATCTTGCCTATTGCTTCTTCATTTAAGCCACTTGCAGCCATTAAGACGTATTCAGCATTTCGGTTATCAATGATAAAAACGGAGGCGGCCTGAGTACTAACGGCTTTTCGAATTTCAGCCACCAATACTTCGAGTGCGTCTTTAATGTTTGCAGCACTGGTGACTTCTTGAACTATTCGACGTAATAAATTAAGCATTCGTTATCTTTTTTTTCCCCAGCGTCTGTGCGGCCTATAGCGTGCACCCGGTCTTCTTGAGCGCTTTTTCTCTTCCGCAAAGGGAAGAAGCTCCTTAATTGCTTGCTGATAAACTTGTCGTTTAAAGTAAATGACTTCCCGAGCAGGAAGCTCTCTACTTACCCACCGCCAACTGTCAAATTCAGGCGAGTCACAGAGATCTAAGCGAACCTTTTGCTCAGGGGAGACCAACCTCAATAAAAACCATTTCTGTTTTTGGCCAATGACTAGTGGCTCAACACCTTGTCGAATAAATTGCTTTGGTAGGCGATATTTTAACCATCGTTTGGTCACCGCAAGGACTTCAACATCCTCAGGCTCGAGACCAACTTCTTCTCTCAGCTCTCGATGCATCGCATCTTCTAGTGCCTCATTCGAGCCCACCCCTCCTTGTGGGAATTGCCAAGCATCTGAGCCGAGGCGCCGCCCCCAAAACAAGCGATTGTCCGAGTTCAAGATGATAATGCCTACATTTAAACGGTATCCTGCGTTATCTACCGCCATACGATCATCTTAATTCAATGTATTTGTACTGATTTTTCCACAAATAGGGCCTATTTCGCAAGAAATAAGCACTTTTCTGGCAAAAATAAGCAAGATTTAGTCTGTTTTAACCCTACGTCCCAACCAATCAGCAAGATCATCGACTTCTTTTTGACATACCTCATGCCCCATTGGGTAGAGATGCGGGGCTAAATTATTAAATCCCAAACTTAACAAATGCTGTTTGCTGGCAAGACCAAAGTCTAATGGAACAACATCATCCCCTTTGCCATGCGCCATGAAGATTGGAAGGTTTAATTTATCATGGAACTCTGCTTGGCTAAGCGATTGAAATAACGGCAAATAACCCGATAAGGCAATGACCCCCGCTAAGGGTTTGTGATGACTAAGCGCGGTGTACAAGGCCATTGCCGCACCTTGTGAAAAACCACTTAAGAAAACATCGCTTTCTTGATAGCCCTGCCTAAGACAAGCCTCTATTTCTGCACGTATAATCTCTCGCGATGCTTTAATGCCAGCTTCATCTTCTCTGCCACCTCTTTGCAAGGAAAAGATGTCATACCAGGCCGGCATTGGAAACCCTTGGTTGATGGTCACTGGCCGAGTCGGTGCCTGTAAACAGACGTGGGAGAAGGCATCACCTAATGGAAGTGCTTGTGAGAGGCCTTTCATATCCTCACTCGATGCCCCTAAACCGTGCATCCAAATTACAACTTTTTTCATAAATCTTGTCCTAAGGCTATTGGAAGAGAGCTCCTAAATGAGCTAACATCTTTTTAATTTTTAAACGACTGAATAATCGAATGGATATTACCCCTTTTCATGATCAAAACACAGGGACGATGACGTACATTGTCAGTTGCAGTGAACGTCGAGAGTGCGCAATTATCGATCCAGTCTTAGACTACAACCCTCATGATGGGGTGATAAGCTTTTACTCGGCAGAAAAAGTAATCCAACACATCAAAGACTATGATTTAACCGTCCGTGTCATTCTCGAGACACACGTTCATGCCGATCATCTAAGTGCCAGTCGTTATTTAAAGAATAAGCTTGGTGGCAAGATAGGGATTAGCCAACGCATCACCGAAGTTCAACATACCTTTAGCACCATGTTTAACTTAAGCGACTGCAGAAGTGATGGGGCTGAATTTGATCTGCTGCTTAAAGACCAACAAAGTCTACAAGTTGGGCAACTTAGCATTCTGGTGGTGGCAACGCCCGGGCACACGCCTGCCTGTGTCTGCTATAAAATTGGCGAACACATCTTTGTCGGTGATACCATCTTTTCCCCAAACCTAGGAACTGCTCGTTGTGATTTTCCAGGCGGTAGCGCCGAAACCTTGTTTGCTTCGATTGAAAAACTCTTAGCTTACCCTGATTCCTGCAAACTCTATGTTGGCCATGACTACCCTGGCGTGGACGAACAACCAAGCTTTGTTCACACCATAGGAGAACAAAAAGACAAAAACCCCTATTTGCAGGACTTTAATGAAACATCGTTTGTCAAAATGAGAAGCGAGCGCGATAAAACTTTAGGTGCACCCAAGTTATTATTTCCCTCTTTGCAGGTCAACATCCGAGGCGGGCAGTTGCCCACCCCAGAAACTAATGGTCAGCGATATTTAAAAATACCGCTTACTGGCAATTTCTAATTAGTCTTTTTTGTCGCAGCCACTGCACTTGCATTTGCATTCACAGGGACAATCGCCTTTTTTATTGTCTTTTTGACAAGTGTGAGTCTTGGCGGGACAAGACTTCTTGTCTTTATTCTTATATTTACCAAAAAACTCCTTGGTGCCGTCTACTGCGTCATTCCAAGTTTTTTTAGTCGCAGAAGCCGCTTTTTTACTAAATTCTTTGGTTTTCTCAGCACTCTCACTAATCACCTCACCACTTTTGTCCATAAACTTATTAAGAGTGCTCTCTTGTGCTGGTTCCGCGGCTTGCGTGTTTGCATCCGAGGCAGACTCAGCAAAGCAAAGGCCTACAGAAAAGAACAACACTACTAATATGACTTTCTTAAACATAATTCCTCCATCAGAATTAAAGGTTTTTTTTAACAGCAAACAATGGTAACTTGATTGCACTTTTTTTTATAGTGCGGGTCAAGAGCACTGCTTCTCCACCCTGCAAGTATTGTATAAGGATTGACATGAAAAAAATTGTCTGGATGCTAAGCCTTTGCCTCTCTAGTTTAATTAGCACAGAACAAGCATTCGCCACCCCCGCCACCGATGGTTTGTATTTTGGACACGCCATTGGGGGGTATCAAATAGGCGATCGTACCACGATCACCGACTCGACAGATTCCATTACCATAAAGACCTCTGGCACTTATATGAATGTGATTGGACAACTTTTTGCTGGTTACTCTTTTACCATCCAAGAACACTTTAGTGCCGCCATCCAGTTCGATGGCTCCCTACAAGCAGGCTCCTTTAACCCAATCTATATTTCCAGCAACAGTACAAGCATAAAGCTTGACCAAAAAATTCCTTATTTATACACCATTTCCGTTCTTCCTACCTGGGAAATCACCAAAGTTAGCCGAATTTTATTAAAGGTTGGTTACACTCGAGGCTATTTTGAGCTCTCATCAAGTAACCCCGTCACTTCACGTGATGTCAACGCTTGGAAAGGCGCCCTAAATCTTGGGATAGGTACAGAAATGGCCGTCACTGACACCATCGATTTTCGCCTAATGGGCTCAACCAACCTGTATGAGAAGAAAACCATGACCGGCCTTGCCTACAACACACTTAAGACGACGGTGACCAATAGCCAGGTGATGATTGGGTTGGTTTACCACACCGACCTCATGGGGTAATAGATCTATACATCTAGCGAGGGAAGGCCACTTTTCCTCGCGCTTGAATTTTAAATACTCGAAAAACGTGCTCACCTACCTGATGTAGGCTGCGCTTTTTTCTCGCATTCAAAATCCAACAGCGAGAAAAATTGACTCTTCCACCGGGGTTATACTTCGAAGCATCTTTCTAAAGTCCTCTAGCGAGGGAAGGCCACTTTTCCTCGCGCTTGAATTTTAAATACTCGAAAAACGTGCTCACCTACGTCCCACGGCTTGTCCGAGAGCCCCAGGCTATTTTTCCATAGATTCCGCGGACAAGCCGTGGAACGTAGAGTTAGGGGGTGTCAACTGTTTCAAAGGCACGCCTTTGTGGGAGTGCTACTATATTTTGGGCAGGGAGGTCAATAAAGGTGTGATTGCCTTCTGATTTTATTAAGTTTTATATTTTTTTGTTCCCTTTTTTATTTTTTATCTGATATAAAGGTTAATGAATTTTCAATCTAAGAAAAGAGCGATATACCCAAATTTCTAGGGTATGTACTATCTTTACAACAGGATTTTGCAGTTCCCTTTCAAGGAGGAAAAATGGGATCTAAAGAATTTTGCAGTCGATTTATCAAGGAGCTTAATAGCAACGGCTTCCCCCCCGGCGAACGAGATCGAATCAGCGCCCTCACCAAAGTTTTTAACATGAACCGCATAGAGGCGAGCATGTACCTGCATGGTCGAAAGACCCCAAGCGAAGAACAAATACGAGAAATAGCCGATGAGTTTGAAGTTTCTGTTGCCTGGCTAAAAGGTGAAAGTAAGAGCAAAGCTCGCAGAAAAAGCGAGGGTTAAACAAAGGGGGCTTAAGCCCCCTTTGTAGTACCGAATCTTGCCAGAGCGCCTTACGCCAATCCGTGAGGATTTAACCAGCCTAAGGCAAAGGCTGCGAATAAAAAGAAGAACAGCGAAAAAGACAAACCAATTCGCCATGTTAGGGCTTTGACCGTTTTGTTGTCATCGACGCTGGCATGAGTGACATAATGCGCGGCACTAAATAAGGCATAAGCAATCGTTGCCATTAAAAAGATAACAAATGCTTTGATTATCATAATCGCTCCTTTCTATAACCAATAGACAAAGATGAACAAAAATAACCAAACCACGTCCACAAAGTGCCAATACCAAGCAACCCCTTCAAAACCAAAATGTCGCTCAGGCGTAAAATGCCCTCGCTTACATCGAAGGGTAATGATGATTAGCATGGTGGTTCCAATGGTGACATGCAAACCATGAAACCCTGTTAACATAAAAAAGGTTGAGCCATAAATACCAGCATTTAAGGTTAACCCCATATGAGTATAAGCTTCATAGTACTCATAAGACTGACAGCATAAGAAAATAACCCCAAGCGCTGCTGTCATTACCATGCCCCACATTAAGTGCTTACGATTGCCGGCACGCAGAGCATGATGGGCCCAAGTGATGGTCACACTACTGGTTAAAAGAATCGCTGTGTTAATGGTAGCAAGCCCCCAAGCACCCATTGCTTCATGAGCTCCAAAAAATTTGGCGTTATCTGGGTTTACTAATAGAGGCCATGCCGCCTTAAAATCTGGCCATAAAATGTAGTGGGTAATGGGGTGATAGTCCCCTCCTAATAAAGGTACCGTCCACCATCGATTAAAAAAGAGCGTGCCAAAAAAGGCTGCAAAAAAGCACACCTCTGAGACAATGAACCAAGTCATCCCCCAGCGGTAAGAGCGGTCCACCTGCAAATCATGAAGCCCTTTGCGACTCTCATAAATCACCTCGGCAAACCATCCATGCATCATAAAGGCCATGATGCACAGGCCTAAAAAGAACATGTAGGGACCATACCAATCATGATGAAACCACGAAGCCCCTCCCCACAAAGTGGTAAACAATCCTATTGAACCAACAATTGGCCAATGGCTAGGGCTTGGGATGTAATAGGAACCATGACTATCGCTCATT
Organism: Legionellaceae bacterium; assembly: GCA_030148065.1. Classification (GTDB taxonomy): domain Bacteria; phylum Pseudomonadota; class Gammaproteobacteria; order Legionellales; family Legionellaceae; genus JASBUC01. The sequence continues at coordinate 11,380 of JASBUC010000031.1, forward strand.
TCCATTCCTTATCTATTAGTTTAACTTTCGGCCGCCAACATCGTACATGGTATACGACAGAGTCACCGTCTTAATATTCTCTGGTAATGCCCTATCTAAATGAAAGAGTAGCGGCATCTCCATCTTTTCATGTCCTGCTAGTATTTGCTCAGTAAAACAAAAACATTCTGTTTTCTTAAAGTGCTTCGCTGCAATGCCAGGGGTGATGGAAGGAATCGACTGCACCGTCATCTCTTCATCGCTGTCATTCTCAGCAAAAAAGCTTACTCGCTTCATTTCGCCTGGATGAACCTGCACCCTGGTTACTTTTGAATAAAATTTCCAAGGCAAGGTCCCGCGATGATTTGTCAAAAATTCAACGGTGACGGTGCGAGACTCATCAATCCCTTGACTCTTTGCAGCAGCAACCAATTGTGCCTTACCATTAATCCCTAGTGATTTACATAAGGTATTGTAGATTGGCACCAGCATAAAACCAAAGCCAAACATAAAAATGGTAAAACCTAACAACTTTAAAAAAAGTCTTTTATTTTGCCGCCCTTTAGCACTCATAACTACTTACCACTGTCTTACATTACGCCTCAATTTTAGGCGGCGTTGAAAAGCTGTGGTAGGGTGCTGGCGATGGCAGAGTCCACTCAAGACCATGACTCCCTTCCCACACTCTGTCAGTTGCAGGCTTGCCCTTACAAAGTGTATGGATAATATTGTACACAAAAATAAGCTGAGATAGACCGAAGATGAAGGCCCCAATTGAGACAATAAAGTTAAAGTTGGCAAACTGCAGCGCATAATCTGGAATTCGTCTTGGCATGCCAGCAAGCCCTAAGAAATGCATTGGGAAGAAGGCAACGTTCACAGAGATAACCGACAGCCAAAAATGCAGTTTACCTAGGCATTCGCTGTACATTTTTCCTGACCACTTAGGCAACCAATAGTAGGCACCCGCCATTAGTGAGAAAAGCACACCTGGCACTACGACATAGTGGAAATGACCCACCACAAAATAGGTGTCTTGGTATTGATAGTCAGCTGGTACTAATGACAGCATAAGCCCTGTAAAGCCACCAAAGGTAAATAAGAATAAAAAGGCCAAAGCAAAGAGCATCGGCGTTTCAAAGGACAAAGATCCTTTAAAGATGGTCGCCACCCAATTAAAGACCTTGATACCAGTTGGCACAGCGATCAACATGGTGGTGTACATAAAGAAGAGCTCTGCACCCAGTGGAATTCCTGAGGTAAACATGTGGTGAGCCCAAACGATGAACGATAAAACGGCAATACACGAGGTTGCATAAACCATCGCAGAGTAGCCAAAGATTTTCTTTCTAGAGAAGGTTGGTACCACTTCAGAAATAACCCCGAAGGCCGGCAGAATTAAAACATAAACCTCAGGATGACCAAAGAACCAAAAAACGTGCTGAAACAAGATAGGGTCACCACCACCGGCAACATCAAAAAAGGCCGTCCCTAGATGTCTGTCAGCTAGCATCATTGTGACCGTACCGGCCAGTACTGGCATGATGGCAATGATTAAGAATGCGGTAATAAACCAAGTCCAGACAAAAATTGGCATCTTCATGTAACTCATGCCTGGTGCTCTTAAGTTCACAATGGTTGCTATAATGTTGATTGAACCCATGATGGATGAAATCCCCAGCATGTGAATCGAGAAGATAAAAAAGTCTGTACTTGGTGGCGCAAACATGGTTGAGAGTGGCGCATAAAAAGTCCACCCGAAGTTAGGACCACCCCCACTCATAAAGAGAGTGCTTGAGAGCAAGGTAAAGGCAAATGGCAACAACCAGAAACTCCAGTTGTTTAATCGAGGCAGCGCCATATCAGGTGCGCCAATCATCATCGGCACTTGCCAGTTAGCAAAGCCTGTCCAAGCAGGCATGATCACCCCAAAGACCATGATTAGACCATGCATGGTGGTCATAATGTTGAAGGTATTCGGATCAACAAATTGCAAGCCTGGGCGAATTAACTCCAGTCGAATGACCATTGCCATGGCGCCACCAACAAACAACATCAAAAGGCTTGTAAACAAATACAAGGTTCCAATGTCTTTGTGGTTGGTGGTAAAAACCCAACGCTTAATAAACCCTATGACGCCTTTACCCTTTTCAGGCCCGTGATGCTCATCACTCATGCTCTACTCTCCAAACCGTAGGTTGTTATTACTTCGCTTCTGTCTTATTTGCTTTCTTGGCAATTGGATCTTCTATTTTGCCGTCTTTAACCCCTGCCACAAAGCTTGGCTGTACCACATCGCCGGTGTTATTGCCCCAAGCATTACGCTCATAGGTCACCACCGCAGCCAATTCTTTATCAGATAGCTGTCCCTCGAAGGCCTGCATGGCACTGCCTGGTACCCCTTTTAGTACTAGACTTACGTGTCGAGAAATCGGGTGACCGACGGAAACAGAGCTTCCTTTCAAACCAGGGAACAGTGGCGGCATGCCGGTTCCATCAGGTTTATGACAAGCTGCACAGTTGGTGTTGTAGACTTTTTCACCAAGCGCCATTAAGGCTTTAGGCTCAACATCTGGATGAGCTGTTTTCTCATGGGCAACTTTCTCTTGTTTTTCAACCCATTGATTAAATTTCTCTTGTGAAACTGCTTTGACGACAATCGGCATGTAACCATGATAGATGCCACAAAGCTCTGCGCATTGGCCACGATAAGTACCTGGTTTATCAATTCTTGCCCAAGCCTCATGAACAAACCCAGGAATCGCATCGCGCTTCACTCCGAGTTTTGGCACCCACCATGAATGAATAACATCATCAGAGGTCACCAAAAACCTCACCTTCTTATTCACTGGCAATACCAGCGGCTTATCGACTTCTAATAAATACCACTTGTCTTTTTTCTCTTTATTTTCAATCTGCGCCAAGGGGGTCGCCAGATTACTGTAGTAATTGATCCCTTGATTTAAATATTGATACTGCCACTTCCATTGGTGACCAACAATCTTGACGGTTACTTCTGCGTCATCGAAATTTTCCATGCGCTGTAAAATCAAGGTAGCAGGTATGGCAAGGCCTACCAATATTAAGAATGGAATGACCGTCCAAATAATTTCAACTTTGATGTTGTGATGAAACTTCGCCGCAACGACCCCTTTCGACTTTCGATATCGAATCATCGAGAAGATCAACATGCCGTAAACTAATATACCGATAATTGAACAAATCAGCATGGCGATCATATGAAGATCGTACATGTCATGACTTAATGGCGTGACCCCTTTGTGTAGATTCATTTGCCAGTCATTTGCATAGGCAAGCCCCGATAAAAACACTGGCAACAGCACTGCCAACATTTTTAAACCATAGAAGCATACTCGAATCATCCGTTGCACCTTTTGTTATAATTTAAATTTCAAATACCATGACCAAATAAACCGTGGCGATTACCAAAGCAGGTAATTGCCACCCGTGCCAGATTTATCCAGCATGTATTTTATGGCCGCGATTACTTCTGTTTCCTGACAATGACGACAACCACCATTCTTAGGATGCTTAGCACTTCGAATGGTGTTTTCCATCAACACATCAACGTTTTGCTTAAGCAGATGCTTCCACACCTGAGTATCACCAAGTTTTGGCGCACCTTGCTTGCCACTGTCGTGGCAAAGGGCGCAATTCTCATTGTAGATTTGGGCACCATTTGGCTTAAACTTTGGCCCCTTACCCGCTTTGATGTCGGCCCATTGTGAGCGAGAAAGAGACTCACTCAATAAGTAATCAACCGCCGATTTAACATCATTGTCAGAACAGGTCACGCAAGCACCCTTTGGCGGCATGCTGTTAAAGCCTTTGATGGTATGGCGGTACAAGGCTTGTAGCCCCTGCTCTTTCAAACGACGGTAGAAACCATCACTGTTGCCTATGACGGGGGCTCCCATTTTGCCGTCTTGATGACAAATAATGCAGGCATTAATATACACCTGGCGGCCTCGTCGCAAGCTTGGCTTCATCTTTGAGGGCTTAACGCCCAAATACTCTTCACTTACAACAGTTTTTAAATACACCGAGATGGCTCGCTGATCTGATTCGGTTAAATACTGTAGGGAATCATGGTTCACTTCAGCCATAGGCCCTGCGACCACTCCTGCACCATCAACAAGCAAATCTTTCTTAAAGACATTGGCTACATCTATGTGGCTTGCTTCGGCTAAACCAAACTTGGTGATGTTGGGCGCCCAAAAGCCATCCACAAAACCACCTGTCAAGAAGTAGCGATTTTTAGGTGCTCCTAAAACATTTAAAGGTGTGTGACACATGCTGCAGTGCCCGAGCCCATTAACAATGTAAGCACCTCGGTTCCATTCTTTGGACTGCGCTGGATCGTACTCATAGACGCCTTTATCTGGGAAGAAGAAGAGAAGATTCCATCCCCAAAGGCTAAGTCTTGCCCCAGGCACATTAAAAGGGAAAGGCTGTGGGGTATTTTCTCTTTTAACCGCAGGAACGTTTTGTAGATATTCATGCAGAGCACGAATGTCATCCTTCGTCATTTTTGAAAAATAAACGTAAGGAAAGACTGGAAAATAATTGGCCCCATGAGGGTCTCGGCCTTCTTGAATGGCCCGAATCATATCATCGGCCGTCCAATTACCAATGCCTGTTTCTTTATCTGGGGTAATATTAGGACTGTAGAAGGTTCCAAAAGGAGTGTTGATAGGCAAGCCGCCTGCAAAAGGCTTACCACCTGCTTTGGTATTAGTGTGACATGCAAGGCAGTCCCCAATTTTTGCTAGGTACTCCCCCTTCTTAATGAGTTTTGCCTTATCCCCTGTTGCCGGCTTAACCGGAGGGTATTCTGGGTAGATGCCATCTAGCAGAGGCGTCTCTTTTGATTTTGTGTAATAAGCCATTGCTTGCCCCACCATCATTGATAGCAGGATGAACAAACAATAAGACACTAACCGGGCAGTCCCCCTAGCTCTGGGTGTATCGACCATGTTTTTCCTCATTATTCTTCTTGTTGGGGAATGTACTCTCAAACCTTAAAGCTCTGTAGAAAAGACTAAAAGAGCTATAAACTCCTTGAGGCATCCGATAATTCTAACCTCTTTTTCTCGTTTAACCAACAAACTCTTTTAGTGAAATCAACTGGATGAGTGGAATTTGCGCAATGTGAACAATGAAGATTTTACAGCTCATGAAGGGGGCACATCCTGTGAGACTAATCCTTGCCATCCTTTCTCGGTATTGCTCATCATGCGCAACCACCGAATAAGCTCATTATACGGTCCAAATAAAAAACGTCACGACGAAAAAAGCAGCACTGCCATAGAGAAATGTCTTACAAAGGCTGACGCAATGACTCTGCTCTTAGCAAAAGATTATCAGACCCCAGGTGAACAACACCAGCACACAACTGACTAAAACCGCCGCACTTCCTAGGTCTTTGGCTGCTTTGGACAAAGGGTGATGCGCATCACTAATGCGATCAATGCATGCTTCCAGAGCAGAGTTGATAAGCTCAGAAATAAAGACCAGCAATAAACTGCCAACTAGCAACACCCGCTCAACAGCAAGATGACTAATAAAGAAGGCCACCGGCAGCAAAATTGCAAATAAGAACACTTCTAAACGAAAAGCAAACTCAGATTTTAAGGCATATTCCAGCCCATCAATGGAATGTTGTAATGCTCTAAACAAACGAGAGAGAATCATCTTCTTGCCTTCTCTTGGTAAATTTATCTATTATACCCCTCTTGAGTATATTACTTAACTGACGAATGATAGAAGGAGTATGCCGATGGGTGCTGAAGCCACTACCTCAGCCATTGAGTATGAAACGATTTCAAAACTTAAGTCCCATCTCGACAGTCTTATTTTTGGGCAGTCAAAATTAACTAAAAGCTTGCTGATAGCCATGCTCTCTGATGGCCACTTGCTGGTCGAGGGCATGCCAGGTCTTGCTAAGACCAAAGCGATTAAAGAGCTTGCAAACTTAATTGAAGGCTCCTTTCACCGCATCCAGTTTACCCCAGATTTATTACCAGGTGATTTAACTGGCACCGACATTTACCGCCCAGAAGATGGCAGCTTCGTTTTTAAAGAAGGTCCCGTTTTCCATAATCTGGTTCTGGCAGACGAAATCAATCGAGCCCCAGCCAAAGTACAATCGGCCCTTTTAGAAGCAATGGAAGAGCGTCAAATCACCATCGGACAGCGCACCTACCAGCTCCCAGAACTTTTTTTAGTGATGGCCACTCAAAATCCAATTGAGCAAGAAGGAACCTATCCTCTGCCAGAAGCGCAACTCGATAGGTTTTTGATGCACCTAAAAATCGACTACCCAGAGAGTCATACCGAAAAATCGATTCTTAAACTTGCCCGCGAAGAGGCCGGCGGCCAGCGAGATGCGTTTAAACTACCCCCAGTTACTAAATCACAGATTTTAAATGCCAGAAAAAAGGTACGAGAGGTCTACCTATCAGAGTCACTTGAAAATTACATTGTAGACTTAGTGCTGGCAACCAGGACGCCTGAGAAATATGACTCTGAGCTTGCTAGGAACATTCGTTTTGGCGTAAGCCCTCGGGCAACCATTGCCTTAGAGAGAACCGCAAAAGCTCATGCCTGGCTAAGTGCTAGAGATCACGTCATCCCCGAGGATATTCACGCAGTGGTCTATGACGTCTTCAGGCACCGCTTAATCTTAAGCTTTGAAGCAGAAGCCAATGGTTTATCAGCGGATACCCTTATTCAAAGCTTATTAAGCTTTGTTGCAATCGCTTAAAGTCTTAATGAACGGAATAACTGTAAGCTTAGAAGAGCTCATTGCCCTACAACTTCGCAGGGTTTCGCTTAAAGTTAGGGCTAACAAATGCGGCCAACAAAATGGCCTCTATCATTCAAAAATTCGTGGCCGCGGCATGGACTTTTGTGAGGTTCGCCGCTATCAAGAAGGGGATGATATTCGTCACATGCAGTGGCGAGTCACAGCCAAAACAGGCCACCCTCATGTAAAGCTCTATCAGGAAGAAAAAGAGCGCCCCGTGTTTTTTGTGGCTGACTTCAATCCCTCTATGTACTTTGCCACCAAAAAGGCTTTTAAGTCGGTGTTACTTGCACGCCTTTGTGCCATCTTAGCTTGGCATTTCTCACGCCAAGGAGACCGAGTGGGAGGCATACTCTACTCAGGCGATAAAAGCATCGATCTTCGCCCCAAGTCACGCAGCAAAGGGGTTTTAAACTTATTGAAAGCACTTAGTGAACAGACACAAACACCAACCAGCAAAAGCCTGGCGCTCAGTGAGGTATTGTTAAGTCTAAGAAAAGTTGCCCGACCCGGCAGCTTGATTGTTTTTATCAGTGATTTTTTCAACATTGACCAAGCGGCGTTTGTGCAGATGGAAAGACTTAGATCTCATAACAGCCTTCTTGCCATCCAACTAACCGATCCGATTGAATTGAGCCCCCCCAAAGGCAATCTCTATTTAATTGCAAACCAACTGGGCAAGAAGGCACTGCTAAACACCAGAGAACAAAAAAACTGTCAGCAATATGAAGCATTTTTCCATGACATTGAACAAAAGGTTCACTCACTTTTTCATGCCCATGAGCATTTTAAACTCTCAACCAGTGATGAACTAGACACCATCATCAATGCCCTAGCAACCGTACTACCAAACCAAAGAGTTCCAGCATGACCCCTGACTTAAACGCCCTAAAAGACATTCATTTACCCCCTGCTGTGAGTGCCTGGCCTCCAGCACCGGCTTGGGTTGTGAGCGCCTTAAGCATTGCCGTCTTTAGCATCATCTTTGCCTGGTTTGCTAAACAATTAATTAAGAAAATTCGATTTAGAAGGAACGTGTTTCTAAGGCTCAAAGCCATCGAGCAGGACTACTTAAATCAACGAATGCCAGGCAGCCAGGCCTGCTATCAATTATCCATTGTCCTAAAACAGGTACTAATTAAAACCAACGGCCGCAAGAATGTGGCGGCACTTACCGGCCCTGATTGGTTAAATGCTTTAGACAATGAGCCTTTTGCTCGTATTATTTATGAAAACGAATATAAACAAGACTGCCAGCATGATTTGAAACCTTTGTTTCCAAACATTCGACAATTTATTAAGAAACAACTATAAGCCTAATCAGTTCCGACAATAGACTGGTTTTATCAAACAACGAGGAGCACTATGTTCTCATTTGCAATGCCCTGGGTGCTTTGCTTGCTACCAGTGCCTTTCTTAATTAGGTGGCTACTTGCCAATGAAAAAAATACCAATCAAGCGGCCTTAACGCTTCCTTTTTTCGATGGCATTGAGCAAGCCTTGAGCAATAAGCGCCCTCTCTCCAAACTAAAATATGGACTGTTATGGCTTTTATGGATAAACCTGCTGCTAGCGCTTGCCGGCCCACAAATGCTCGGCGACAAACAACTCATTAACCGAGAAGGCCGCAACATTATGTTGGCACTGGATGTCTCAGGTAGCATGCAAATCGATGACATGGAATTAAATGGGCAGCGCGCAACGCGTTTGGCGGTGGTGAAACAGAGTGCTCATGAGTTTGTTAACAAACGAGAGGGTGATCGCTTAAGCCTCATTCTCTTTGGCACCAATGCTCACTTACAAACCCCGCTTACCTTTGATTTAAAAACCGTACACCACATGATAGAGGACGCAAGCATCGGCCTTGCGGGACAAACCACCTCGATAGGAGATGCCATCGGCATTGCCATTAAAAAGCTTGAGAGCGCCAAAGGTGGTGAGCATGTGCTGATTTTACTAACCGATGGTTCTAATAACTCTGGGGTATTAACCCCGATGCAAGCTGCCCGCATTGCCAAAGAAAAAGGCATAAAAATCTACACCATTGGCCTTGGTAGCACCCGCATGCTGGTACAGAATATTTTTGGCCTGCAAGCAGTGAACCCCTCGCAAGATCTTGATGAAGACACCCTTAAAGCCATCGCTAAAGAGACCAATGGTGCCTTTTTCAGGGCACGCGATCCAAAAGCATTGAATAATATTTATGCCACTATCAGCCAACTAGAGCCTGTGGTTGATAAAGCCAATGTCTACCGGCCGGTCAAAAACTACTATGTCTACCCTTTGGCTTTGTCGTTTATTTGCTACCTGCTGCTGTGTCTTAATGTAAGTGGCTTTAGCATTCGATTAAAGAAAGGAGAGAAACGCCATGGCTGACATTCATCTTCTAAGACCTCTTTGGTTACTCGCATTGCTGCCCTGGGCTTTTATCATTTCTCAACTGTTTGCAAACCAATGCCATAAAAGCAATTGGTCAAAACTGGTCGACCCTCATCTATTAACGCATCTACTAAATGGTGAGAAAACGTCAAGCAGTCGACTCATTCCAAGTTTGATAGCCTTATTTGGTGTTAGCCTTATTATCATTTTATCTGGCCCTAGTGTTAAAGAACTCAAAACACCAGCCTTCCAGAGAGAGGATCCATTAGTGTTGGCCGTTGACTTATCGAACAAGATGCTCGCACAAGATCTAAAACCTTCTCGCATGGCAAGAGCTCAATTTAAGCTCAATGATTTATTAGGCAGTCGTCATGAAGGTCAAACGGCTCTGGTCGCCTTTAGTGGGGATGCCTTTGTCGCCTCTCCCCTGAGCAGTGATGCCAATACCTTGAAAACGATGATAGACGAACTGGGACCTGAGATTGTCCCCATCCCCGGTCAAAACATTAAACGCGCTTTGCTGCAATCAGCAGACTTGATAAAACAAGCAGGCTTTTCTAGAGGCCGAATTTTGCTAGTCACTGCAGGCCCTGCCAACAAAGCGGACATGGACACTGCCAAAATGCTCAGTGGTGAAAACATCCACACCTCTGTTTTAGCCATCGGCACACCCGAGGGCGCACCCATTCCCTCAAGCCTTGTTGACTTTAAAAGCAGATCTGAGCTCTCAAAACTTGATGAGAAAAGTTTAAAGCGCTTAGCTAGACAAGGAGGTGGCGACTACTCCCCGCTTCGTTTAGACAACAACGATCTCAAACAACTACTAAAAACGGATTTTAACAACAAAGCCCAGCAGGGCGTTGAAAAAGTAGCGCTTAAAACTTGGGTGGATAATGCGCGCTTATTGCTTTTCTTTTTACTTCCATTTGCCTTGTATGCATTCAGACGAGGCTTTGTCGAGAATTACTTATGATTTCAAACAGCGTTATGGGCGGCCAACTCACAAAACGCCAAACAGTGATAAAAATACTACTGTCTTTGCTTGCATTCTCTCTTAGCTCTCAGACAGCCTACGCCTTCGAATGGAAAAATCTCTGGCTTAATCAGAATCAGCAAGCAGAAGTACTGTTTAAAGAGAATAAAAGTAAGGAAGCCGCAAGCCTCTTTACTGATCCCAATTGGAAAGCTGCAAGCCTTTACAAAGCAAAAGACTATAAGGGGGCTAGAGAACTCTATGAAAATGCCCCCAAGAGTGCTCGCTCACTCTATAATCTTGGCAATACTTATGCACACCTCGGCGAGTTAGAAAAAGCACTGGCGGCTTATGATGAATCACTAACACTTGCACCCAACAACCAAGATGCCATCGACAACCGATCTCTTGTCAAAAAGCTTCTAGATGAACTAAATAAAAAACAGAATAAGAGCAAGCAAGAAGATCAAAAAGAACAGCAGAAAAACAAGCAAGAACAATCACAGAAAGAACAAAATAAGTCACAAAAAAACGAACAAAAAGAGCCCTCTGAGAGCCCCTCACAAAACCAGAAGCAACAGCAACAGCAACAGCAACAGCAACAGCAACAGCAACAGCAACAAAAGGATAAACCCGAAAATCAAAAGAGAAAAGACCAGAAACAAGAACAAAAAAAAGAGTCTGATAAAGCAAAACAAAATAAAAGTGAAAAACCTAAAAAGGACAATAAAAAGAAACAAGCAACTAGCACTGATGAACAGCACAAAGAAGAACAAAAAGATGCCAACGAGCAATGGTTAAAGCGGATCCCTGATGATCCTGGCAGTTTATTAAAGCAAAAGTTTCTTCGTGACTATCTAAAAAAACAGCAAGCAGGTTCTTAGATGGAAGAGCTAAATCGAGTTAGAAACCTCTGTCTTTTCTCGTTAAGCCTCATAAGCTACTACCTAGTGGTCATAAAACCTGAATTTTCTTGCTCGAAGTGCGGCATAGACTTTAAGTCCTTTTACAATTCTTTTGCGTTTTTCTCAAAAGGGCTCACCGCCTATAACTACCCCATACCAACACTAAACCCTCCTTTTTTTCTCTGGTTTTTTCAAAAGCTGTCTCAGGCAAGCCTTGAAAACGCTCATCTTATCTGGCAGTTTGGCGCGCTCTTTTTAATGTGTCTACACCCAGTGATCATTTGGAAAATCTTAAGCCCAAGGCAGCGCCAAACGCTTAGTTTTGCCATCGTTGTATCAATTTACCTAGTGACTTATCCGGTCCTAGTCAACGGGCTAAATGGTCAAATTTGGAGCCTTCTATCGGTTTTAATTCTGCTTGGGTATTACCATTTAAAACAAAATCGTGCCCTCTTGCCTGGCATGTGCTGGGGGGCAGCAGCCGCCCTTAAACTGAGCCCAATACTGCTACTTATCTATTTGCTCTGTGCAAAGAACTACAAAGCCCTATTCCACACCTGTCTTTTTCTTATTCTATTTTCAGCTATCCCATTTTTACAGGGTGGCTCTAAAGTATATCTCGACTATCTTAGCATTTTATCAACGGTCCACTGGTATCAGCTTAATATAAACAGCTCTTTGTTTGGCCTAGTCTTTTATGCCTTTCCAGTCATTGACATCACAAAAAATCTTGAACTTTATCGCTTTGCCTATCAACTGGCATGTTCTTTGAGTATCCTAGCCTTTATCTCGTATGTCTGGCTAATGACTCAACTACTTCGTTTGCAAAAAAGAGACACAGCCTTCTGTCTAAGCCTTACTTTTTTAGTGATTTTAAGCCCCATTAGCTTACTCTACTCTCAGAGCATCTTGTTATACCCAGTTCTTTTTCTATGGCACAAGGTTCTCTCTGATAAGAAAGCGTTTTATCTATGGCTTACAGCCTTGTTGCTAATTATCACGCCTATTAGCCAAATGGCCACGACCTGGGATCTTAAATTTGCCACCAATAACCTTGGCTTATTGTTACTTGCTTATCTCGTCTATGATAGTAGGAGGCTAAAGACTCAAACGCTGCCAGAATTGCCGAGTCACTTGCAAATAATGTTAGGCTCACTGCTTTTAATGATGCTTCTCTACACTCAGCTTATTAGTCACTTAGATCTAAAACTATAAGCCTGATAAAATAACTAACACCGATACCATCCAACACAGCACAATCAAAAACAAGGTGCGATCGCTTAATAAAATTCGGGCCGCATCCTCTTCGCCTTGCCCAGATGAAATTAGATAAAAACGCATTAAGCCCAGCAAAACAAAGGGCGTAGTGGTTAAAAAAATCACATGATACTTAAGAGAAAAGACAAAATAGCCTAGGGTTGTCAAAAGAGCGCTACCATAAATTGTTCTCTTTAGGAATCGCTCTGAATAGTGCTGCAGCACAGATCTTGAGGCAACACCTGCACTTAGTCGCTCTGCATTTCGTTTATTAACAATTAAAAAAAGACAAAGGCTTGCGGTTGTAAAGTACATTAAAAGACTCACAGGAACGCCAATGGCCTCGCCTCCTGCATAGACCCGCAAAAGGTATAAAAAAATCAAAGACACAATGTCTAAAACGACTAGGGATTTAAACAAAAGACTGTAGCTCACAGAGCAGCATAAATAAAACAGCGTGTAGAGAAAAATTGACTGAAAATAACAGCCCATTACCAGCAGAGTAACGATAAAAAACAGCGCAGTGTAGCATGCATCTAGCAAGGTCAAAGAGCCATTTGCCAAGGGTTTTCTCTTAACCTTTATCGGGTGGCGTCTATCTTTTTCTCTATCCAGCACATCATTTAAAATGTAGCCCAAGCTCGAACTTAGTGAAAAAAATATAAAGGTTATAAATGACAAGTAGAGTTTTTCTGGCTCAAGAAAGCTCACCGAGAACACACAAGGTGCCAAACAAAAGATGTTCTTCACCCACTGTTGTACTCGACAAAGTTGTGCAAGATAAACAAATTTCTTCATCAGAGCTTCAACCGTTTAAACAATGCTTCTGGCATTAATTTAAAAACCATTAAAATCCACCGCCAAAAACCCGGTAAGTAATAAACGTCCCCCTTACCAAACAGAGCCTTTTTAAGTTGCTTGGCAACACTCGAACAGGAGCTGTACAAAAAGCCTTGCTCTAACTCTTCTGTCATTTTTGTGCGTACCATACCGGGCTTTAAAAGTAAGACACGAACATTCGATGAATAAAGCCTTTGTCGCAGTCCTTGTGTGTAGACTTCTACCATCGCTTTTGCCGAACCATAGGCATAATTTGAACGCTTGCCTTTATCCCCTGCAACCGAGCCTATCACCGCAAGCGTCCCTTTTTTTTGCCGGGTGAAAAAACTTGCAAGAGACTCAAGCAACATCACAGTTGACACCCCATTCACTTCAAGCTGTTGGCGTAATAGCTCGGTACTTTCTTCGCATTGCTGTTGTGGGATTAACTGCCCATAAGCAATCAGGGCATAATCGATTACAGCACTTAAGTCTATTAATGCCTGAACTTCTTTCTGTATTAACTCTTGGTTTTCGGCATCAAACACGCGCGTTTTTACACTCAAAGCACCATGCAACAATAAGTCTTTTGCTTCTGCATCCATCGTCTGCTCATCTCGTGCCCACAAAATAAAATGACAAGGGCTTGTGTCCAGCACGTCTCTTGCCAGCTCTTTGGCAAGTGATGACGTCGCTCCAATAATCAGTATGGTTTTAGTCATAGTTCTAACCGTTTCGATAAATAAGATTGAAACACCTTTGATGCCCCCCATTTCTCTCGAGTTTCTCTAAAGCCTTGCCACTCTGGGTAACAGGCATGAAAAGTCTCTAAGCTCATTAAACTGTCTTTTGCTAGATTGATGCGTCCTTTATGCGCGAGCACGCACTCATCGAGTTCTGCAAAAGCACGCCGCTCTCGTTGCCCGCCGCGAAAGTCTATGGCAAGACTAATGCCCTCTCTGGCAAAAGAGAGCGGGTTTGAATTTTGGGCACCTAAAACTTTACCAACAATTAAGCTTGGAACCATCTTTTTTCGATGAATAAGAGTCAATAAAGCATGGAGCCCTTGCTCGGCAGAATCAACCGGGAACAACGACTGGTGCTGTAACAAGCCTTCTCGGCCATAGAGTCTCGGCCAGTGTCCAAGCGCATCTAAGGGGTAGAAAAAGGGGGCAAGCGAGGGCGTGCTTGTCAATCGTGTTTTATGATAATAAGCCTGGTTGAAGGCAAAAAGGCTGCCTCGATTAATAAGCCAAGATGGCATCATAAAAGGCACCTTGAATGGCGATTTTTTATTAAATAGTCGCTCACCTGTTTCTAAGTGCTCCCCCCCACTGACAACCCCTTTTCCTAAAGAGCGCCCCTTTGCCAGCCCATCTAGCCAAGAAACCGCATAATGGTGAGTGTTTGCCATCTCAATGAGCGACTCTAAAGTCTCGCTCAAGGCTCGACATTTTTGTGAGCGGACCTGCATTCGTGAGCTTTTAATTGGTAGAAGGGCGAGAGTTGCCTCAATGATGCAGCCTGTTAGACCTAAGCCCCCACAACTTGCCCGAAATAAGTCATCATTTACGCTGGCTGAACAAACAACGCTCTCACCAGAGCCCGTTAACACCCGCATGCTTTTAACCGTATTGGAGAACGAGCCCTCGCTTAGGTGGTTCTTACCATGAGCATCGGCTGCAATCGCGCCACCCACCGAAATATACTGTGAGCCAGGCGTTACCCTAAGAAAGAAGCCTCGACGGACTAAAAAGCAATTTAGTCGTTGCAAAGAGATCCCTGCCTGCACAGAGACTTCTTGCCGTTCTGCTGAGAAGGCTAAAATATTATCGCACTCTTTCATCGATAAGAGGTTGTCAGACAGCGCACTGTCGCCATAACTAAACCCTCCAGCTCTGGCAATACAAGGTCTCCTGCCAACTCGACCTCGAAACGATTCAAGCCGAGTCGTCACCGTTTGGTTCAGTGCAAAATTTGTCTCTTCTCTCACCATTTATTCTCTTAGTCCCATCTCCTTGTTATCCTTTCAGTTTTTGGCAAACAGTGCAACTCAGGGCAACTTATCGGTTTTAAATGATTTATTAGTTGGATATGATTCTTGTATTCGTCATTTAAGCTCAAGTTTTTCGCCAATGCCTGCTCGACTCTCAAAGAATGTGTTATCCATCGTTTTTAGTCTGTTATTTGTTTGCCAAGCCGCCATGGCTGAGGTGGTCACCGAGATTTTCCCCAAAAAAGGGAGCCTCGATGATCTCTATACCATCAGCTATACCATTGATGGCAACCAAACCAACCTTCTGCCTGACTTTAGTCCACTCGATAAAGACTTTGATATAGAGAGTACCAATTCCAGCACTCAGATCTCCGTGCTAAATGGTCAAATGAGTGCCCAAATGAAATGGACGGTTACCCTACAGCCAAAAACAAGTGGCACCTTTACCTTGCCTGCCATTCGCTTTGGGCAAGACAAGAGTAAACCCGTGACCATTACCATTGGTGAAGGCAGAACTGGTAACAAGATCCCTGCCAGCAACAAAAATGCTTTTTTAGAAAACAGCGTTGATAACAAAACCCCCTATGTGCAGTCAGAAGTCCTCTATCGAATCAAGCTCTACTTTGCCAAACGATTAAGCGGGGCTGATTTTGCCGAACCTCAAGCAGAAAATGCCCTTTTTATGCAGTTAGGTGAGGCGAAGACTCATCAAACCACCATCGATGGCAAGCGCTACTTTGTGCTAGAGCAACTCTATGCCCTCTTTCCAGAAAAAAGCGGTCCGATTAAAATCTCCCCCCCAGTGTTTAAAGGGATCATTGAGCGCGATCAATTAACCCGCATTGACCAAATTCTAATGGACGTGCAAAAACCGATTCGTTTACGAGGCAAAACCATTGAACTGGAGGTGAGGGCAAAACCTAGTAACTATCCCTCTAAGCACTGGTTACCAGCCAAACAATTAACGCTCGAAGAACAGATTGACAGCTCAGCAGAACGCATCGAAAAAGGCGCCCCGATTACCCGTACCCTGAAGATTAGTGCTCTAGGATTAACCGCCTCACAACTGCCAAACCTCTCGGTCAAAAACGGCAAAAATTATAAGGTCTACCCAGAACAAGGAAAAGGGCAAAACACCATTAAAGACAACAGTGTGCTCGCCCAAAAAACCATCAAGCTTGTCTACTTAGCCACTGAAGAGGGCAACTTGATTCTGCCTGAGATTACCATCCCCTGGTGGAACGTTCAAACCAACAAACTAGAAACAGCGAAGCTACCAGCAAAGCGGTTTAAGATAATCGCAAGCAGTAATGCCTCAAACACAGAGCCCAACAATGAGCCTGAAGAGAGAAGCGTCCCTATTGAGACAAATAAAGCGCCCCAAGCCTCTCTTACAAGCCTTGCCCCTTGGGGTTTGGTGTTCCTATTGGTGTTAAGTTGGCTTCTTTTTTTCCTGAATAAAGCCTTTCCAATTAAAGCCTTTTTAAAGAGAAAAACAAGATGGCGAAAACCACGCCCGCAAAATCCTAAGAGTGCTCTAAAAGCCGCCTGCTTGAGAAATGATGCAAAGGAGGCTCATGATGCCTTACTTGCCTATGCAAGAGTCATCGAGCCCAATGCCCATTTTGACAATGTATCCGCACTGGCAAATTTCTACCAAGATCTGCGTCTTCAGCAAGAAATCAATCATCTTCTAGAGCACCTCTACGCTCGAAATGACATAAGTTGGCAAGGTCGTCCCCTGTGGCAATTGATGAAGACCCTTTCTAAAAAGAAGCAAACAAAAGGTCCCAAAGTGACTCTTCCACCCTTGAACCCTTAAATAAAGGCCATGAAAACTCAAAAACCATTTCCTTCTGGTTACTTAATGGGCAATTAATGTTTGATTGTTAAAATATTATTAATTCAAAAAAGTAACAAAGAAGGAGTTTGAAATGTCTGATTCTAATGGTTGTTTAGGGTTCATGGCCTTCGTTGTCTGCCCTGTTCTAATAGGGACAATGATTGGCAAGGTTATTGGTGATGCGATAAAACGCTCTTCCTCAAGTGGCGCCTCAGAAGGTGCTGAGGGCAGCGGCAATCACGCAGAACATGGCAATAGTGTCATTGCTGGAGCATCAGAACACTCTGATTCAGCAGTGGAGCACGTTGATGCGGTAACGGATCATGCGGGCGAGCTCTCAGTCGTCGGTGCAGGAGCAGCAGGAGGCATCAGCGCCCATTTTGCACTAATTCTTGGCAGCGCCATTACTTATACAATAGGCAGTGCTGCCGCCATCGCTTATGCGTCGTATCAATCATATAAGAGTGAAGAAACCGCTAAAGAGACCGCCAAAGACTTACTTAACCCTTTCAGTTATTTTAATAAAGGCACAAAAAGTCTACGAGAGATCCGCACCTTTAGTGGAACAGATGCGCTAACCTATACCAAAGGAGCCGCCTCTGCCAGTTTAGCCATACTGTTTTGGCCAGGGCTTGCTTTTGGCACCGGCTTCGGGCTGGCCGTCCGGGGTCTAAAAAATACTTGTCGCTCTAGTGATACTACTATTTCAAATGAGACGGTTCATGGATTAGGAGAGGAAGGCTCAATCAATGGTTCTAATCATAGCTCTAATAGCTCAGGTTCCATAGTAAGCTCCCTCCATGATATATGGGGCGTGAACGGCCGGGATAGTAGTGGCAAGCCAACTATAGATCCAGAGCGCGATGAGTCTCAAAATGACAACGGTGTAGACTCCTCTCTGCTTACAACTCTCCACTAGTTTTTTATTCCCTCCTCCTCTATCAGATAGAGTTGGAGGCTTTTCTTGCTTAAATGCGCTACCATGCCCTCATGGTTGCAACCACGAGTTACCGGTGACAGACAGACAAACCGTTTATGCCCTGGAGTTTCCCCGCCTAAAACATAAAACGCTGGCACGCTTTCTGCCAGAATTTAACATTCGACACCAAGGTGCTCATAAACCTCTACCTGGAGGGGCGTCCGTACTCTTATGGGGCGCCAAGACTCCCACACTGTCAAAACCCGTCACCATCTCTCGACTCGAAGATGGCTTCTTACGCTCTTGCGGCTTAGGGGCTTACCTCTCGCCCACACTCTCTTGGGTCATTGATAAAAAAGGGCTCTACCTTGACTCATCAAAGCCCTCCGATCTTGAGTACTACTTACAAAACTCACAGTTGAGCCTCGCACAAACAAATCGCGCAGTGATGCTTCGCGCACAAATTCTAGAGGCTAACTTAACCAAATACAATTTAATCGAGCGTCCCTGGCAACGTCCTAAAACCTCAAAAAAAATCATCTTAGTGCCAGGACAAGTTGAGCGTGATGCCTCCGTTCGCCTAGGCTCGCCCTTTATCAAAAGCAACACCGAACTCTTGCAGGCAGTAAGAGCCAATAATGAAGAGGCCTACATTGTCTATAAGCCACACCCAGATGTGCAAGCAGGCCTTAGAGCCGGCGCTCTCTGCAATCAGGTCCCTCCTTTGTATGATGAGCTTCTCTTAGACATTGCACCGACAGTGCTTCTAGATGGCCTAGTCGATGAAATCCATACCATGACCTCTCTCTTTGGCTTTGAGGCGCTACTACGAGGGGTTGCGGTGACCTGTTATGGCCAACCTTTTTATGCAGGCTGGGGTCTCACCCGTGATTGTTACCCAATTAAGAGACGAACAAAAAAACTAACCCTTGATGAATTAGTCTATGAAAGTCTGATTCGCTACCCTCGCTACTTAAACCCCATAAATGCTCAGCTAATCTCGGCAGAAACTGCGGTAACACTATTACAAGCGATGAAGGCAAGGCCAAAAGGCCGCTTAGAAAAAACTAAGACCGTCTTTACGCAAACGTTGATTAAAGGCTATAGCCAATTTAGGCGACTGACTGATCCAAATTTTTAAGAAAGGGTCATCCCAAACCAACTTGCGGGATGACCATCAACAAGGCTTATCTGCCTGGCATTAACATATTGGCACCAGGAATGGTGTTTTTAACGTACTGCACGCCTTGATTGAATAGGGCTTCTGTATTTAATTGCGTTCCATCTTCGCCATAGAGATAACGCTCTAAGGAGACGTTTCGAGCCTCTCTAATTTTTGTCGCGATGTGGCCTTTAAAAAAGCTCTCAGGCAGGGCCTCTTTACGACGACGAGTTTGTTGATTTGAAAAAAGCCCGATGGTTCCAACGGCAATGTTTTTAACCGTGTTCATTGAGAGCCAGTCGCTTGCGTTGCTTGCCTTGCTCTTCTCTCCTTGAGTCAATCGTTCTAATTTATCTAAACGGTTTTTATTAACAAGCGGCGCCATTAACAATGTGAAGTTTTGCACCTCGGCGTTTGCACAATCAAGATCAGACTTACAAACCCAATCAAAGAGCTCTATCGCGCTCTTAAAGCTCTCTAAATACTCAGGGCGCTCATCATAAATGTCTTTGCCATTTTCCCAAGCCCAAATACTGGCGGTGGCCAGAGCAGTTTCGTAGCTGTAGGGTAGAGGAACAAACTTTGCAAGCGGTGCGAGTATAAAGGCAATGGCACCATGAAATACTTTTTGTTGTGCTTGGTGCATGTAAGATAACTGACGCTCCAGATCGGTTGTTACCTTGGCTAGAAGTTGGGTGTGATCTGATATCTCACTATCAAAGCCGTCTTCTCTAATCATCCTTCGATTTTGACTGCTTAATTTCATGTTAAACCTCCCTGTTTTATGACCATATTTCATCCATGGCCTGAATTCATAATATCGAATTTCTCTCCTATGGCAAGTTAAATTGATACAAGCGGTAATTACGAAGGAGCTCGCCTTTTAATAATTTCGTCTGTGAGAGCGGGTTTAAATCTTCCCGAATCATGCACAACAAACAGGCGCCGATTCGCTTTGTCTTGGCAACTTTTGCAAGCTGATAGAAAAGCGCGCCACCCAAGCCTTGCTTTTGATAGGAACGAAGCACCCGTGCGTCATACACGTTTAATTGCCCCCCTTCTACTCGTGCTAAAATCGCCCCCACCACCTTGCCATTGTTGTTGTAGATAAAGTAGCTAACACCCTGCTTTATAATCTTATTTAAATTCGACCGCATGGCTCTGGCATCTTCTGTCCACCATGAAAACAACACTTCTTGATGCTGGTATTCGGCTTGCGAATCCTTAATTAAGCGCTTAAAAACATCGAGATCAGACGCTTGCTTCATTTTTTTAAGATAAAAGCCTTGCTCAAGCGCATTTAAATAAGCATCTTTCCATTTTTCGGTTAAAGGCGGGCTTTTATGTATCAAAATAGACGAATAATCCAGATAAGGAACAAAACCATATTGCTCCCAAAGCGTTGGGTAATAAGCCTGGTGCAAGGGTTCATGCAGGAACGTTTGCCCATCATTTTTTTGCAAACAATATCGATACCCATCCAAGGTTGAACGACTCATGGGTCCGATGATTTTTTTTACGTTTCGTTGCAAGAAAAAGTCGATGGCATAATCAAATAACTGCCGAGAGATTTTTTCATCATTTAAACATTCATAAAAGCCAATCACGCCAATTAACGGGTCTTTGGTCATCTTAGCGGTCAAGGTGCCGCAGAGCCCTTGTGATCCTCGGGCTAAAAAAATTTTCTGCTCTCGTTGAAAGGGGTTTTTCTTAAGAACTTTTTTAATAGAGTTTGCTCGTGTAACTCCGAGCTTTTGGGGGCAAAGCCGATAGAGAAAACGTCTAAGCTCTTTAAAGTCAAAACGCTCTTCATCTAATTCGATGATCTCAATCGCACTCATTCTCACCTCTTCCATGAGTAAATCAAATCTCGTATTCTAGCAGCCTCTTCAAATTCTAAAAGCTTTGCGTGCTCATGCATCTGTTTTTCAAGCTTCTTGAGTTTGGCTTTTAGTTGTTTGGGACTAAGGCCTTCAAAGGCTAGGCTCTCTTGCTGCTTGCCTTTAGAGTCTTGTTTGGGCAACTCCAGAATGTTGCCAATTTTTTTCAAAATGGCTTTCGGCTCTATGTTATTATCCTGATTGTACTGCTTTTGTGCTTGCCGGCGTCTATCGGTTTCATCGAGTGCTCGTTTCATGGAGCCCGTTATTTCATCGGCATAGAGTATGGCGCGCCCATTAAGGTGTCTTGCTGCCCGGCCAATGGTCTGAATCAATGAGCGCGTCGAGCGCAAAAAACCTTCTTTATCGGCGTCTAGAATAGCAACCAAAGAGACCTCTGGCATGTCCAAGCCTTCACGAAGCAAGTTAATCCCAACCAACACATCAAAGATGCCAAGCCGTAAGTCACGAATGATTTCAACTCGCTCAACCGTGTCGATGTCTGAATGTAAGTAACGAGCCTTAATGCCATTATCGCCTAAATACTCCGTCAAGTCCTCGGCCATTTTTTTAGTAAGGGTGGTCACCAACACTCGCTCGTTTTTCTTCACATTTTCACTGATTTCATGAAGCAAGTCATCCACTTGCGAGGCAACCGGGCGTACTATAACGTCTGGATCCACCAAGCCAGTCGGACGCACAATTTGCTCTGCAACGTTGGCGGCATGCTCTTCTTCATAAGGGCCAGGAGTCGCGGAGACAAACACAGACTGAGGTGAGCGCTGAAGAAACTCTTCAAAACGCAAAGGGCGATTATCCAAGGCAGAAGGCAATCGAAAACCATAGTTGACTAAATTTTCTTTGCGCGCTCGGTCGCCACGGAACATGCCGCCTATTTGCGGGATGGTGACATGTGACTCATCGACAAACAGGAGCGCGTCTTTCGGTAAATAATCAAACAATGTTGGTGGTGGTGCGCCGGCTTCTCGGCCTGACAAATAGCGAGAATAATTTTCAATGCCCGAACAGAACCCCAACTCCTGCATCATCTCAAGATCAAACCGTGTTCGCTCTCTTAAGCGTTGAGCTTCGACAAGCTTTCCTTCTTTCTCTAAAACCTCGAGGCGATCGGCCAACTCAAGCTTCACTTCTTCGATGGTTTTTAAAACGCGCTCACGAGGGGTAACGTAATGACTCTTAGGAAAAATGGTGATGCGTGGAAAATTAACCAACACTTCACCCGTTAAAGGGTCAAACGAGGCTATGCTTTCAATTTCATCATCAAAGAGCGAGAGTCGAATGGCATGCTTATCAGAGTCTGCAGGAAAGACGTCAATCACATCACCGTTGACTCGAAATTGACTGCGCTCTAGGCTTAAGCTTGTGCGGGTGTATTGCATACTGGCTAAATGCGCCAATATTTTCTCCATGGAAATTTTTTCTTTCACCGAGAGGTGCAACACCATGCTCAAATACGTCTCAGGTGCCCCCAACCCATAAATGGCCGAAACAGTAGCAACAATGATGACATCTCGGCGCTCTAAAAGCGCCTTGGTGGCAGAGAGGCGCATCTGCTCAATGTGCTCGTTTATCGAGGCATCTTTCTCAATGTACATATCTGAGGCCGGCACATAAGCCTCTGGCTGATAGTAATCATAATAGGACACAAAATATTCAACGGCATTATCGGGGAAGAAGGCTTTAAACTCACCATAGAGTTGAGCGGCAAGCGTCTTATTCGGTGCCATGATAAGACTTGGCCTGGCAACCTTTGCTATAATGTTTGCAAGCGTAAAGGTTTTACCTGATCCGGTAACCCCTAGCAATGTTTGCTGAAACAAACCTGCATTAAGCCCTTCTACCAGACTTTTGATAGCAGCAGGCTGAGAGCCGGTCGGGGTGTAATCTGCAACTAATTTAAACGGGTAGGATAGCATTATCCACTTTTTACTCAAGGAGCCAACATGGGAATTATTCTGTCACAACGTGTGCAAAAAATAAAACCGTCACCAACACTTGCCGTTAGTGCTAAAGCTGCAAGCTTAAGGGCCGAAGGAAAAGACATCATCGGTCTTGGCACTGGCGAACCAGACTTTGACACACCAGAACATATTAAAAATGCCGCCCAAAAGGCAATGGATGCAGGCTTCACCAAATACACCCCAGTGGATGGCATACCACAATTAAAAGAGGCCATTGCGACTAAATTTGCCAATGACAATCAGCTCTCTTATAAAGCCGATCAAATCCTAGTCTCCGTTGGTGGCAAGCAAAGCATCTTTAACCTTTGCCAAGCCTTGCTAAACGAAGGGGATGAAGTGATCATCCCAGCTCCTTACTGGGTAAGCTACCCAGACATCGCCCTTTTGTGTGACGCAACCCCCAAAATTGTGACCTGCTCCATTGACAATGACTACAAGCTGACCCCTCAGCAGTTAAAGGACGCAATCACTGACAAGACGCGACTCTTTTTCATCAACAGCCCCTCAAACCCAACCGGTAAGGCCTACACCTTTGATGAACTAAAAGCCTTAGGTGAGATCTTAAAAGAACACCCCAATGTCATCATTGCCACCGATGACATGTATGAACACATCCTGTGGAATGGCACCTTTGCAAACATCTTAAATGCCACCCCAGAACTCACAGACAGAACCGTTGTTCTAAATGGCGTCTCAAAAGCCTATGCCATGACAGGCTGGCGCATTGGTTATGCGGGAGGGCCGGCGGAACTTATTAAGGCCATGAAAAAGGTACAATCACAAAGCACCTCAAACCCTTGCTCGATTGCCCAATATGCTGCCACAGAAGCGCTTTCTGGCACACAAGAGCCGGTTGCTAAGATGTTAGAGGCCTTTAAAGCTCGACATCAACTGGTCTTTGAGCGCTTAAGTACGATGCCTGGTGTCAAGGTTAGCCCATCGGATGGAACTTTCTACATTTTTCCAGATGTGAGTGACATTATTAAAAGAAAAGGACTAGCGAACGACGTTGCCTTAACAGAAGCACTGCTCTCTGATGTTGGCCTTGCGCTGGTTCCTGGCTCTGCCTTTGGTTTAGAAGGAGCCGTGCGCCTTTCTTTCGCCACCAGTGAAGCCATCTTAACGGATGCGCTCGATAGATTAGAAAACTACATCGGCTAATCCTAGCTCGACCCATGCCAAAACCCTAGTGCCGTTTCCAATCGTCAAACTAAATGGAAACGGTACTAGAGCCAGAGCTTTAAGGATCTGACATCACTTGAAAAATTCCTCCGAAATAACCTTGACAGACAGAGAGAAGACTCGTATCATTTCGCTCCATTCCCCGGTAGCTCAGTCGGTAGAGCGGGTGACTGTTAATCATTAGGTCGGCGGTTCGAGCCCGTCCCGGGGAGCCATTCTTTTCAAGCACTTAGCGCCACTCCATCCAAAAAAGCTTATTTTCTATACCCTACAAACCATTTCCATTCCTTGGTGATCCGTTTCAACTACTCTTAATGGTTTTGAAAACAGTGCTTCTTGGCAAATTTCCCGATCATTTAAGTTTGGGGTGACAATGCTACTCTTCTTGCTGGCATTTGCTATCAAGCGTTCTTTTTTCTCTTTTGCGCTTTTTTGATGATCAAAATGCTTGTTCCCTGCAGCAATTAGCAGGATCAACAAAGCAGAAACGGCAATGCTTTGTGGATTTAAAGCTAAAATGATGACCAAAGGCAGTAACCCATAGTTTGTGACAAATTCAAAACCCGCTTGCTTTTCCTTAATTCGATGCGCGGCTTTTCTGCTGTCTTGAATATCTTGTGGTACTTTCGCTTTTTGTAGCAGAGCTCCTTCGGCACGATGTTGTTGTTTGATTAGATAAAGCTTGATGGCCCCACTTATTAGACTCACCCCATAGATAATCGCGGCAATCGGTAGTGTGTTAACTAACGAGAAAGCAAAGAGTGATAAGGTCGTTGAAATGGCGACAAGGTGAGTGACGCCTCGCATAAACTGATAAGCCTTATATCGCTGCTCTAGCTCGGCTTCTTCTTTTGCCAAGCCAGAGAGTCTTAGCAAGGCCGCCATGCCTTTTTTTCTAGCTCGCATAAATTGCAAACTCATTAATACTAAATCAAGCAGCTGGATTGAGACCTCTAACTGCAACCCTAAAAGCCCTGCCTTTTTTGAAACGCTAAAGGACAAGCAACAAAACTCTATTAGGTTCGTTGTCCCCCATATCCCATCATTGAAAAGACTAAACGCAAAATTGTATAGTGCTTCTGCTTTCTCATCCTTTGACTGGTTAGACTCCTGACAGAGGTAGTCTGCTAAGGCAATCAGCTCGGTTAGAAACCTCAAATAATAAATGGTAAAACTAAAGTAGCCCATTGGCTCGTTGGCTACGGAGAGGGTCTCTTTTAAATGATTGCTAGTGATGAGGTAATTAACAATGTTTTTTGAGCGCAAAACTTGCAACCTTGTATTACTTAAGACGCTAAGTTTCTGATTAAAAAATGTCAAATTAGAGGTAAAAAAGTCTCTAGTCATCCTACCCTCTCACTTTTGAATGGTTCACAAAAGCTTAAGTACTCAATGCTGACCAGAAGATGACTGTAAGATGACAAGATTGTCATGTTGCAAAATTGACTAATTTGTACCCATATGCAACAATTTAAGTCTTTTTAAGTAACAGAGTCCCATATGCGACTTCTAATCGTTGAAGATAAGAAAAAGACCGCCGACTATCTTTGCCAGGGGCTTAATGAAAATGGCTACCTCACCACGGCGTCTTTGGATGGAGAGGATGCTCTTTTTCAACTACAAGAGTCAAAGTTCGACTTATTAATTCTAGATGTCATGCTGCCCAAGCTCGATGGCTGGCAAATCTTAAAAGAAGTGCGCAAAAGTCAAAAGAATCTCCCCATCTTAATGCTCTCTGCGTGTGACACTCTTGAACACCGGGTAAGAGGACTCGAGTTGGGCGCAGATGATTATTTAGTCAAACCCTTTTCATTTATCGAATTACTAGCTCGGGTTAAATCCTTACTTAGACGTGGTGAGCGAGAAGTCTGTCAAAGGCTACAAGTACTGGATTTAAGTGTTGATTTACAAAAGCAAACCGCTTATCGCGGCAACAAAAAACTTCACCTCTCTCCCAAGGAGCTGATGCTTTTAACCTTCTTGATGAAGCAACAAGGCGTGGTGGTTTCTAGAACCGTCATTGCAGAGCAAGTTTGGGATATTAATTTTCACTCCAACACCAACATTATTGACGTTGCCATTAAGCGCTTGCGAGAGAAGGTTGATAAAGATTGTTCACAAAAATTAATTCATACTGTACGAGGTTCAGGTTATGTTCTGGAAGCGCGTTAAACCCTACTCATTAATTAATAAACTCACTCTTTCATACTCCCTCTCACTTTTTTTGATGCTTGGACTGCTAACGGCTTTAGTCTACCCATCTCTACAAGACATCATTTATCATGCCGCCCGCTCGAAGCTAGAAACCACCCACCTACTTGCAAACCTCTGTTTGAAAAAACTGTTTATAGGCATTTGGCTTGCAGCCATTGGCTCTGTTTTAGCCAGCGTCATAATTAGCCAATACAACTTAAGGTATTTAAAAAAATTCTCTCGCGATCTGGCAGCAACGAATCTTGACCAACTAAACGGTGTGCTAAAGCCTAACGACTACCCCAAAGAGCTTGACCTACTGACTGAGACTTGTAATCAAATGTTTGCAAAACTTGATAACAAGTTTAAGGAATTAAAGGAATTTTCCACCATTTTAGCGCATGAGCTTAGAAACCCAATTCATTGCTTACAAACCAGTACTGAAGTAAGTCTTTCTAAAACGTTATCCCTTGAAGAGCACTCCGCACTGTTAATGACAAACTTAGAAGAATATAAAAGCCTCTCATCGTTAATTGATAATTTATTATTTTTAGCCCGTTGCGATCAAAAATTAATCCCACTTTCCTATGAGAGCATTGCTTCAATTGCTTTAATGGCAGACTTAGTCAGCTACTACCAATATTTGGCCGATGAAAAAAAGATGACGCTTCGCCTTGAGGGAAATGAAGACTTAAAGGTGGATAAAACCTTGTTTAAGCGAGTGCTGGCAAACTTACTCGACAATGCCATTAAATACGCCCCCCCCGGTTCAACCGTTCTGATAAAAACTGAGCTTGAGGCAGAGCATGTGCTTATTTCTGTCAGCGATTCAGGCTCGGGATTTAAAGAGGGAGAAAAAAAAGGGTTAGGCCTTGGTTTAAAAATTGTACGTTCAATCATTGATGCTCATCAGGGCGAGCTTAATATTAAAAGCAATAAGCATGGCAACACAATTTTACTGAGACTTCCGAAGTAGCGCGATGAACTCCTCATTCGTAACCGCTTTTGAAAAATAGAAGCCTTGAATGTAATCACAACCCTGGGATTCAATATACTCTAATTGGCCCTGGTTACTTACCCCTTCAGCCAATGCTTTCATCCCCAACCCTTTGGCCATGTAGATAATGGTGCGAACTAAAATGGCGTCGCTTTTATTGTTCTCTAAATCTTGAATAAATGATTTATCAATTTTTATTATGTCGATTGGAAATTTTTTAAGATAACTCAGCGATGAGTAACCCGTTCCAAAGTCATCAATTGAAACCGCAATGCCTAAGTTAGAGAGTTTTTGCAGGCTATCCAGTGCCCGTTCATCTTGAAACAAGACCCCCTCGGTAATCTCTACTTCTAAGAGTGAATAATCAACGGCCTCCTGTTGCATGATTTTTTCTATCGCCGCGACCACACCTCGTCGAATAAATTGTTTGAATGAAATATTAACCGAGACAGAAGGTCGCTTATCGCTAATTTCTTGCCACGACTTGACGGCGCGAACGGCTTGCTCTAATACAAAATCACCCAGCGGCTCAATTAAACCACTGGATTCTGCAATGGGGATAAACTCAGCCGGCGAGACTTGTCCTAACTCTTTATTAAACCAGCGAAGCAGTGCTTCTGCCCCAATGATGTGATAACTCTTGGCTTCATACTTTGGCTGAAAGACAACAGAGAGTTCTTTTTTTTGCAAAGCTTCTCTCAAACAAGACTCTACTTTAAACATGCGTGAGGCTTCAACATTCAAACCCTTGGTATGGAAAAAATAATTATTCTTACCAAGCTTTTTGGCTCGATACATCGCCCTGTCAGCATACATGATGAGAGATTCACTGCTGGTGCAATCATCTGGCGTCACCGCAATGCCAATGCTGGCACCGATAAAAAGGGCACTGCCATCATGGTGAAGAATGGACTCTTTCAGTGACTCTAAAAGCTTTTTAACAATGTGGATGGTGTCTTGCTGCGCTTTGATGTGATTCAACAAAATTAAAAATTCATCCCCTCCATATCGACACAACACGTCTGTTTCACGTAAAACAGATTTAAAGCGTTTAGCAACTTCTCTTAGAACATTATCACCTACCGAATGACCAAGACTGTCATTGATTACTTTAAAATTATCCAGATCAATAAAAAGTAAGGCAGATTTATCATGGGTATGGCGTCTATTAAGATTGATGGTAATATCCAGCGCTTTTAATAACTGGCTACGGTTGCCAAGACCGGTTAAAGGGTCATAGTGCGCTAAAAAATCCAAGCTTTGTTTGGTTTTATTCAATCGCGATAAGATAGATTGCTGCTCAACCAAATATGAAATCAACACGTAAGCGGTAAAACTGACTATGAATAGAAAAATCTGTAATCGAATTAAGTCAACATTCAACGAACCTGAGCTAAAAGGCCCTTGCTGGTGGGCCGTTGCAATGGTGCTTAGCAATGAAATAAAGAGAATAGACCATAAGCTTACATTAATGGGAAAGCGAAATACCGACCACATCATAAAAAGAAGCACGAGTAATGCCGGAAAAAGTGGGGCATACGAGTAAGGGATAAAACCAAATATCAAACTCAAAAATAGAAGCAGTCCGCCTGTGTATATTACTAGCTCTAGGCTTTTTTGGGGGGTTAACCATTGCCAATGCCACCATTGACGGTATTTAAGCAAAAGTGGTCCAAACAACACGATTCCAATGGCATCTCCCACCAACCACGTAATAAAAATATAAGTCGCATTAGACCATGAAACATAACCACTGATTAAAAGACCTGTGACGCCAAATAAGGCACTGATTGCGCTAGCAAATACCCCTCCACAGACGATAAAGCAAAGAATGTTTTTCCAGTCGTAGAAAATTTCATCAATATTGCAACGTGCTCTAACCAAATAAGCTCCTAGTAGCGCACAAAGTACGTCCCCCGTACCATTAAAGGCCCCTGAGACTAGGGCGGGAAGTACATGAAGATCGCTTGAAAAATCAATGTAGGAGGAGACATTGCCTAAAAAGGCACCTATAAAAATTCCAGGCCATAGCTGATGGCCCCGCAGTAAAACAGCCACCAAAATCAAGGCCGATGGGATCCAAACTGGCGTTACATTGCCAGGTGGAATGGCAACCAGCTGCCCCACCTTTGCACTGATAAAATAAATCAGAGCAAGCAGGAGGTTTTCCAACATAAGAAACCATAATTTCCTTTCTTTAATCAATCCCTTACCTCAAAAATGCTCTAACCCTTCATGCTAGAATGCTTCTTCCGTATCACTCAGAAGATCCATACCAGTAACTATAGCTGTTTTTTGAAAATAAGGATTTTATTGTTAGCAGGCATCTGCTGCTCTTTGATAAACGTAAGGCCGTGCTGAAAACAGGCATCTTGTAGAGCATGAAGATCGCGAAGCCCCATGTGCGGCTTTATCGACTTAAGATGCTGGTCAAAGGCTTCATTACTGGCGCTTGTGCTCTCTCCCGCCACATTAAAAGGACCATAACAAATAAAGTAGCCCTCTTCGACTAAGCTAAAAGCCACTAGAGAGAGCATAGAAAGCACTTCTTGCCAGGACATGATGTGGCAGGTATTGGCCGTAAACACATGCTGGTAGCACTTCTCGAAGCCAGATTTGGCCGTTTTCACATCCAGAACAAGGGGGGGCAAAAGGTTGTTAGAGGGCAACACCGCCATCCACGCCTTAATGCCTGGGTGATTTACGAGTAAATCAGAGGGCTGCCAAATAACTTCAGGCAGTTTATTGGCAAAATAGGTCGCATGCTGACCTGTGCCGCTGCCTATTTCTAAGACGGTGTCACCTGCTTGCACGTGCTCTCGCAATACCTGCAAGATGGGCTCTTTATTATTCTCTGCTGCTTGTGAAAAAGGCCTGTTCATTACGGTCTCAATAATTTTATACTCAGAATACTTGGAAATGCCCACTTTTAACAGATTGCTGAGTGCTTTTACTATTTTTGGAAGCATTTTTCTTGTCTTTATTTCGTCTGTAAAAGCGGGCTGCAAGCAGAGGAAGGCTTAACGATCGTTGTCGCGCATGATCTGTTTTTTGTTCAGGACTTAATAAAAGAGATTGTTCAATCTCTATCAATGTTGTCACTAAGCGCTCATTTTGCTTACCAAGAAAACTCTTACCAAAGCGTCGCTTTATCTGCGAGACTTCTTTGCTTAACTCTTGCTGCGTCGCAGCATCGCCTGTTTCCCCAAATAGCAGCACTTTCTCTTTTAACCTTTCAATCCAATGATCTTGCCGATCATGAAAAAATTTACTGTTGCTCTTATTATTGATTGTTGCCTCATTTTTATCTTCTAAGTATTCATCAAGCAGTCGGATGCACTTATCAATTAGCGCCTGTTGCTCTATTTGGCGCATGATCTCTTGCTGTTTGCCCCTCACATAAAAGCACGCTTTCTGGAGGACTCGCACGCGTTTCTGTAAAGCTTCTGCCTCACTGGTTTGTATTTGACTTTGTACCACTATTTGCTCAGCTTGACTCTTTGAAAATGAAAGCGTTCCAAGTGCCATTAAAAAAAGCCCCCAGTGACCAATGGCGCTTTCTAAGAAAATACCAAGCCCCAACCCTTCATAAAACTGCAGCTGCTCTTCTTTATGAAGTCTTTGCAGCAGTGTTTGCCGCATTAAACAAAGATGTTGCTGCTTTAATTCCAGCCGTTTTCTTTCCGTTAACAGGGAAATTAAGCGCTTTGATGAGACAGGAAAGCTATCTAGTAACTCATCAACACTTTCATCATCATCTTCATCACTGAGGCACTCAGCCAAAACCAACTCTCGATAAGCTTTCAGTTTCTCTGTGCCAATACCAATGTTGTTATTAATCACTTCTAAGATGGTGCTTTTAAGATAACGGTAGCGAATGCTTTCTCTTGCGCAGGCATCAACATAGCCTTCTCGATGATCATGTAAAAATTTCACCAAGCTGGATATGGCGATTCTATCCTCATCGGTTTCAATGTCGAAGGCTCTTAGGTGGTCTCGAAAATAGGAACCATTCACCGGGCCTGGGCTTAGCAATACCGCAGCGAGCTCTTCCCCTAGTGCTCTTAATTCCTCACTAATGCCTTGTTGCTGATTAAAAATCCGTTTAAATTCATCAACGTAGTCCTGAATGGTTTGCATGAGCATGTCCCTTCTCTAGGCCCTTTTGACATTTTAGCAACAGAAGAAGGGAAGACAATTATTTTTCTGCAACCTTTGAGGACTGTTGCATCACAAGCTCTAGGGCATAGCGAAGACTGCTCGCACTTGCAAGACCACTGCCGGCTAAATCGAGAGCTGTGCCATGATCAACACTTAATCGTTTTATTGGCAACCCGAGAGTAATGTTGATACTTTTGCCAAAAGAGAGCGCTTTTAATACCGCAAGACCTTGATCGTGATACATAGCAAGAAAGGCATCCGCCTTCTCTCGAAATGGGGGGGTAAAGACGGTATCCGCAGGATAAGGGCCAAAGACCTTGTCACTAGCAAAGGTTTGCAAGGCTGGGATAATAGTGCTGATTTCTTCTAAGCCCAATACCCCGTCTTCGCCAGCGTGTGGGTTTAAGCCACTAACATAAATGGTAGGCCTCTTTATATTAAAGTCCTTGGCAAGCCCCTCTTGTAGCACCTGAATGACTCGTATAATCTTCTCTTTTGTAATGGCTGCTGGCACCTCTTTTAGAGGCAGGTGATTCGTAACCAACGCTACTTTCAGTTCGGGACTTGCAAGCATCATCACCACTTGTGAAACTCGAAAGTAATCGGCCAACAATTCAGTGTGGCCACTAAAGGCGATCCCAGCTTTATTAATCGATGCCTTGTGCACAGGCCCTGTTATTAAGGCACTAAAATCACCGTGTAACACCCGATCTGCGGCATTTAAAATATGGTCAATCACGTACGGAGAATTGGCGCTGTTTAATAACCCTGCAACCACCGGCTCTGCAAGCTCTGATGAGAGAACAACAACTTGCCCGGCTCTAAAAGACGGATCGTCTGCATAGTGTTTAAAGTCAAGATTAAGCCTAAGCTGCAAAGCTCGCGCTTTTAGCATCTCCAGATTGCCAGAGAGCACAAGCGGTGCACCGTCTTTTGCGACCATTAGCGCAATGTCAGGGCCTATGCCTGCAGGCTCCCCAGTGGTAATAATCGCAGGCTTCACCGCTTAAGCCATGCGTTTCACATAACTGTTGGAGCGAAGCTGTTGTAACCAGTTTTGTACTGCTTCTTGAAATTTAGCCTGATAGAGGTTTTGTTTAGTGGTGATTTTTTGTTGCGCCTCACTGTCATCAATTTGCTTTCTCGCCAAGACCTTGATTAAGTGATAACCAAATTGGGATTTAACTGGTGCGCTGAC
The DNA here is from genome assembly GCA_030148065.1 of Legionellaceae bacterium. Lineage (GTDB taxonomy): Bacteria > Pseudomonadota > Gammaproteobacteria > Legionellales > Legionellaceae > JASBUC01. The sequence goes on from JASBUC010000031.1 coordinate 44,034, forward strand.
TTGCCCAACCTTTAATCGATTCATGGCCGCTTCAAATTCAGGCACTACTTCGCCTTTATGCAACCAACCAAGCTTACCACCATTAATGGCGCTGTTACTGTCTTCTGAATTTTTCTTAGCAAGCTCTGCAAACGATTTGCCTTTGGCGAGTTCTTTTTGCAGCGCTTTAATTTTAGTAAGTGCTTTCTCTGGTGTGACGCCATTGCGAGTGGTAATTAGGATGTGCTCGGCATTGGTTAGGGTGACCATTTGAGCCTTTTGGTTGGATTTGACATTAACCAACTTAATAATATGCAGCCCGTTTGGTGCTCGAATGGGGCCTTTCAGATCGCCTGCTTTCATCGAAAGAACGGCCTTGGAAAACAAGCTTGGTAATTCTGCGAGTGTGCGCTCACCTAAATCCCCACCCTCAAGGGCAAACTGGCCACTGGAATTCTCTAAGGCTTCCTGGCTAAAGTCTGCGCCGGCTTTTAGTTTTGCTAATAGTTTTTTGACGGTTTCTTTGGCTTTGGCCAAGGCTTCAGGGCTTGGTGCTTCCGGCAAAGGAATGACAATGTCTTTCAAATGATACGTTTTTTTGATGGCCGCTTGATGCGTTTTTAAGTAAGACTCGACCTCTTCGTCAGAGACTGAGACCTCCTTGGCCACCATCTGTCTTTGTAATTTTGACAATAAGATTTCTTTCTTAAGGTTTGCTTTATACTTTGCCCAACTCAAACCTTGCCCCGCAACCGACTTTCTAAGCTCGTTTTGAGTAAGGTTATTTCGCTTAACAATGTTCTCTATGGCATCATTTAGCTCTTCTTGATTAACTTCTAAGCCCATCTTATTGGCAAGCTCCGTCTGCAGAGCCAAATCGATGATGTGATTTAACACTTGTTTTCTAAGCGTCTGTCTATCTGGTCGTGCAACGTTTTTATTGGCAAGGTTTTGTTGCACTTGCTCAGTTTGCTCATCAAGCTCGGACTGAGTAATGACCGAATCATTCACCACGGCCACGATTTTATCAAAGGAAGCAGCATGACTTAACACACTCACAAACAATGAAAAAATTACCAATAAAAACTTAGATCCACGCATGGTTTCTCCTAATTCATTCAAGCTCATAGCAGCCCCGCAAGGCATGACTAGTTAGGTTTGTTCAATCTGGCGATGAGTGCTCTTAAGAGAGGCTCCCAAATGTTTAATTTCTGGCAAATTGGCTCATGAGCCCATCAAACGATCCGTTGGTTAAACCTCCCAGACCTTTTAACAGCACTTGCCAATAAATAACATTATTGTATTCAGGTGCACCCGCCGTTCCTAAGGAGTTAAAGAGCCTGCCTGCTAATACTCTTGAGGCAATGCAACAACTCTCATATTGTAAGGAGGCAAAGTAGCCCATCTCATGACCAAAACCAAAATTATAACTGTAACCGGCAATGGCTTTTAATCGCTCATTCAATGGCCAAGCGTAGGATAGCCTAATTTGAGACAAATTGGCAGAGTTTTGATACCCGCTGCTGAGATTTATGTTGTCACCATCTTTTAAGTAAGCATAGGCAAGATCGGCTTGGTGCCCTTCCTGATCGTTGTAATGCAAATCGAGCACACCATTATTCATGCGGGCATCACTAACCTCATAGGCATTGTTAACCAGTACCTGCCAACGCTTGTTGAGTTTAACCATCCCCTCAAAAGCAAAAGGGGTCCAACGGGCACCGGCTGCAAGGTTGCCTGGCATATTAGCTGGCGCCTGACAAGAGCCTGTGGGGCTAAAACAATCCAATACTCGGTGAGGACTAAAATAATAGCCTTGGCCAACGTTAAAGGAGGCAAATGGCACACCGGTCTCAGAGTGGTAAAACTCACTCTCAAAGCCGATGCTTAGGCGATTATTATCTCCAACCCGGTCAAGACCGGAAAAACGGGCGCTGTCAAATAATTGACCATAGCTAAAAATGGTCTCACTGGTGTCAAATAAGGGAATCTTATTCTGATCTTGGTATGGCACATAGAGGTAGAAAAGCCGAGGCCTTAAGCTCTGTTGTACCGGTACTCCTTGCCAGCGCCAATCTTTTAAGTAGAGAGACGACGCATCGACATATACTCGAGGGATCACGCTTGAAAAGGTTTCTGCCCGGCCAGAATAATTCTCCAGTTCATAATAACGACTGTCTAGGGCAAATGATGGTTGAAACTCAATGTTGCTGAGGTAAAAATTCCCATGCAGACTAGGTCGTGCAAACAAGCGCAAGCCTGTTGGCGGCATTTGACTCACACTCTGCCAGTCAAACTCACTTAATTGACTCTGAAGCTCAACTCGCCAAGACTCATTAAACGACTGCCAGAGGGATAAATCTGCTTGAGGGTAGAGCCGATAGACGTCGGTGGTTGCACTCTGATTAATCGGGTGCAAGGTTTGAAAACGCTGCATTTTCAACGAGAAGTGGAGAGATTCTTTATCAAACACGGCGCTTGCTAGGCGTTTTACTTGGTTGTTTTGAGTAAAATTTAGGCTGGTATTAAAGTCTGCTGGATAATAATCGTCTGAGAGCTCACCATACTCAACATTAAATTGCCAATTCTGCCAACGACTCTGATGTTGCCAATTTAATTCCGAACGGTTTAAATCGGTGTTCGGCTGCAGCAGTGCGTTGTCTATTAAGAAGCTGCGGTAGAGGTGATCATCATGTAAGAAGGTGGCATCGAATGAACCCTCGCCCCATGGAAAAAGATAGCGAAAATCCCCACCCGCCATTAAACCGCGCTTTTCAAAATAATGAGGAAGTAGCGTCAAATCATAGTTCGGAGCAAGATTTATATAATAAGGGGTTAACACATCCATACCGTTAATCGAACGGTAACTCACGCGCGGAATTAAAAAGCCTGATTTTCGTTTGTCATCTAAAGTAAAGGACCAGTAAGGCAAGTAGGCAACCGGCAGGTTGTGAAAGAAAAGTTTAGCAGAACGCACTTCACTCTCACCGGTTTTTTTATCGACTTGCAGTGAGTCAGCAACGATTTGCCAAGTGAGCTCTTGCGGTGGGCAAATGCTAATTGCTGCATTTTTAAATTGATAGCGCTCATTGCCATCACGGTGCACCTGATTGGCATACCCCCAGGCAATTAAGGTCTGCTCTTCTTTTAGATTTTCAAGCGTGGCATTATTGCCTTTAAAACTCATGCGATAAAGTAAGGGCGCAAGAGTGCCTTCGCCTGTTTGGTAGTTAAAATCGGCGCGTTGACTAATGAGCTTGGTTCCAGGTTCAAACAATTGAACCCGCCCAAGTAAGTGAATGGTGCTGATTTGTCCTTTTTGTCGCACGATCTTGGCGCTCTCGGCACTCAGCATTCTATTTTGCTGCTTAACCGTCACGCCCCCTTTCAGCCATGAATCACCCTCATTGATTAAATCGGCCCCGCCGCCAACATCAAGACTAACATCACCGGCTTTAAGCTGCCCTTGCGAGATAAAATCTAAATTTGGTTCTTGCCTTTTATCGAGTTGGCACCAGGGTGCCGTTGGGTAGTAGCCTAGACGTTTCCCTACCTCTTTTTTTTGCACATCACTTAAGGGTGTCTTATCCATTGGCAAGCAAATAGAGAGCACTTCTTCGCACGCTTTGGTGTTTTGCGTTGCAATTGCGCCACTACAAAGCACAGATGCTAACATCACACCCCAAATTGCCAACCCTACTCTTTTCAAGAAAACCCCAGCCTTGATAACAACTGGCAGAGTATACCCTGAGTGATCGACTCATATCTATACCCATGAGACTCCAAAATGCCAATTTTTATGATACCTAATTCCATCCCAGCGGCTTATCAAAAATGCGCCAGATCTATGGATATGACTTATTTTTGATAAGCCGCTGGGATGAAATTAACCACACCTAAAAAATGGCATTTCGAAGTATCATGGGTATAGTTCGGGAGCCTTTTGGTGGCTGGTTTGTTTTTGCCCAACTCGCTCGTTTTGCAAAAATGAGGAGATCTCTTAGCACTAAATGGTTAAAATAGCCCTTTGGTCGTTAGTCAGTCTTAAGATGAGAGAGCAGGCATTACACAATTGGTTAAAGAAAACTTTAGACGATGAGCACTATTTATTATCTCCTTTAAGTGGTGATGCAAGCTTTCGACGTTATTTTCGTCTCAAACATAAGGGGCAAAGCTATGTGGTCATGGACGCACCTCCTGAAAAAGAAGATTGCGCCCCCTTTGTGCAAATTGCTAAAAAACTAAGTGAGATTGGACTTAATGCGCCGATTATCCATCGACAGTCCTTAAAAGAGGGCTTTCTAGTGCTGAGTGACTTTGGTGATTGTCTACTCGAGCAGGCCATTCAATGCGAGCCTCTACCCCCTCTTTATCAACAAGCCATTGATGAGCTCATCTCACTGCAATGCAAACTGGATAAAACACTCTTTAACCCGTTTGATGCAACTCACATTCGACAAGAACTCTCACTCTTTGATACTTGGTATCTTAAAAAGCACCTAGGTCTTAAAAACCACCCAGATTTAAGCAAGCTTTATGAGTTTTTAATCGATGAGGCCTTATCCATGCCTAGTGTTGCCATGCACAGAGACTACCACTGTCGAAATTTAATGCGCCTTTCAACTGGCGGCATAGGCATACTGGATTTTCAAGACATGATGCAAGGCCCCATCCTCTATGATCTTGCCTCTCTATTAAAAGATTGCTATCTGGATTTGGGCAAAGATAGACGCGCCAGTCTTGTAAATTATTTTTTAGACAACAACCCGCTACTATCCAGCGAGTTTAAAAACGACTGCCAACGTTCCTTTGATTTAATCGCCTGTCAGCGCCATTTAAAAGCCTCTGGAATTTTTTGCCGTCTGAACTACCGAGACAATAAAGCCAATTACTTATCTGAGTTGCCTTTAGTTCTAAAGTATCTTCGTGCCACAGCCGACAAATACTCTGAATTAAGACTGTTAAAAGATTTACTAAATGAGATTAAAACCAACTAAAGCAATGATCTTGGCAGCAGGCCAAGGAAAACGTTTACGACCTTTAACCGAGAGTACGCCAAAACCGCTGATTAGAGTGCAAGGAAAACCGCTGATTGAGCATCATCTTGGCAACCTCGCCAAAGCAGGCGTTCATGATGTGATCATTAATCTTGCCCACCTTGGTGAGCAAATTAGAACGCACGTTGGCGATGGCCAGCACTACAACCTTAAGGTGCACTATTCAGATGAGGCCCCACCAGGCTTAGAAACAGGCGGAGGGCTGGTCAAAGCGCTCCCTCTTTTAGGGCCAGAACCATTTTGGGTGGTCAATGGAGACGTGCTGTCAAATTTTGACTTTAACAGCCCTCCAAGGCTAGATAAAACGCTGGCGCATTTAATCTTAGTCCCCAACCCACCTCATAACCCAAAAGGCGACTTTTCGCTGGTCGATGGCTTGGTTGAATTACCAGATGGTGAGACGCCCTACACCTTTGCCGGCATCTCCTTTTATCACCCAGACTTTTTCAAAGGCTTGCAAGTCAAGCGCTTTTCAGTAACCCCGTTACTAAAAGCAGCGATGAAAAAAGGCTTGGTCTCAGGTGAGCTCTACCAAGGACTCTGGCATGACATCGGCACTCTCTCTCGCTTAGAAAAGGCCAATGATCCCAAGCATTAGAAAGCGCAAACAACGTTAAAGCGCTCATCATCATGAGCGTTCTCACTCTCATCCAACTCATGACCCAAGCAATGGGCAACAACTGTGCAGGCCCCTCTAAGCAAAAACATGGCCAGAGAACAGACGGTTGCCACCGCAGCCAACGTCACTGACAAGGCATCAAAGCCCCAAGCGCCCAACAACATCGGTACCCCACAAGGAGAGATGAGCGCCAGAGGCACAAAACTGACGGTTAAGGCGGCTAAGTGAGCAAGATAGTAGAGCGTTCTGCCTGTGTGGACAAGCACTTCGTCAAAGGCGCGAGCTGCATAGAAACTACTGCCATAGAGTGATGGTTCATAAGTTGCTTTTAAGGCATCAAAGCTCTTTTTCGTTCGCTCTGCTGCCGAACTAAAAAAGGAGGTATACAAAAAACACATAAGCCATCCGAGAGAACATTGAACTAGGTGGCAAATAGTAAGTCTTATTTTTCTAAGAAGCAACAATAATAAGCATAAAAACTCTAATTGATTTCTACTTTGTCAACAAAGCTTGGCACTATCGCCGCTTGCCAATAAATTGATTACACTCTCTGAAAAACGCAAGCAAGGGAGCACATCATGAAGTTTCATTACCTAACCGATGCAGAAGGGGATTGGCAGTACTTTTGTCATCAAATTGAAATGAGTGAGGTTGTACAGTTTTCAAGAGATGGGCGCATTGTCTTTCAGCAAGACAACGATGATTTGTTTATTTTTGGCGGCGATCTCTCTGACCGAGGAAATGACATTCTCATAGCCGTTGCCCTTAATACGCTAAAAGAAGAGTTCCCCGAGCGCGTTGTTCTCTTAGTTGGCAATAGAGATGCGAACAAGACTCGATTTCTGCATGAGCTTCCTAAAGATCCGACAACCCCATTTGAAAACTCAGACATCCCAAAGCCTGCCTTTGCCGCCAGCGCCAAAAGCTACCCAGACTGGCTAAAGGATGCAGGGTTAACTGACACGGCCATCAATCGCTTGAAATGGATTTTGGCAGAGACCATGGGAGCCCCACAAGCCTTTGAGTGCAGGCGGCGCGAGATAAGCGCGCTTGATGAATCCCCTCTTGCAAATTGCAGTGATGAGGAGGTCTATCAAAGCTTCTATCGCTCTGTAGAAGAAAAAGGCTTTATGCGCACCTATCTTGAGAACGCGCAACTTGCTGCCGTGGTTCATGACACCTTAATCGTACATGGCAGTGTCACCATGGATAATATTTTGCAGTTGCCAATCGGACTCAATGGCCACATTGAAAAAAAGCCCCACCTGAGCATACAAAGTTGGGTAGACGCTCTAAATGGCTGGTACCACCAAGCACTCATGGCCTGGATTAACAATCAACCCACCGGTGATTTAAGAAAGCAAGAAGAGGGTCTGCCGTATCAATACTCTGACTTCACGCCAGCTTCTGCCCTACAACACATTGCCTCAGGCCATGGTAGCCTTTACCAAGACAAAAGCGTGGTGGTGGGACACATGTTTGACTCTCGCCAAGGCCCGCTCATGCCCATTGCCGATGAACTTGCCAAGATTTTGACCCAATCTGGCATCAGACGAGTGATTGTCGGACACCAACCTTACGGCGACACACCAGGATTCATCACTGGCACCCACTCTAAAATTAGCAGTGATCGCAGCCACCATAACATCGAACTCATCACAGGTGATACCCTCTATGGCCATGCGAAGGCCTACGACAAAGAGCGCGGGGCCGACATTCGCAGAACAAATCCAAGGGGCCTTGCCTTTGCCACCATTCATGTTGAGTACGACAAACAAAGAGAACTTAGCCAAACAAGCATTAAAGGCATAGACGGCTTTGGTCGTGCCTATCACCCCATCCTTGATAACCGCTGGCCTAATCGCAGCCAGCATCGGCAAGATCGCTTTCTAGGACGACTAGTAGAGATTGAGGGCGTACGCTACCTTGTGCGACTAAACCTACAAGAAGGCCTTTATCAATTAAGCCATAAAGAGCGAGATTTTAGTATTTTCTATCAAACTAAAAACTGCCAAGAGTTACACCAGCTAGAACAACAAGGCGCCTTTCTGAGTGTGGATCAACGAAGAGCACCTGTTCTTAGCACCATTTATGAAAATAACACAATGAGTGATGGGCAAGCAGCAGTGGAGGAAAAGGACCAAAAGACAGTCATAATAGCCGATAGGACTCTCAACAACAGTTTGACCAAATAATGGCCAGGACGTATAATTGTCTATTTTTTTGACGGAAGTGGATATGCGCGAATTAAAACTTGAGAGGATTCCTGAGTCGGATAATGATGAATCGATGAGTGCATCTGAACGAAGCGAAATTGATACAAAAGCCATGAGCAGTCATCGAAAAGTGATGAGTACACTCTCAAAACGCCTTACGCCAAAAGAGGGAGTAACGGCTAAAGGCGACAACCCAAACAACCCCTCTCAGCAGTTAAAGAGTCCCCGAGACTTTACCTGGGAAGACGTATTAAGAGCCAAGAGACTCAATCAAGAGTGTGAAATAGATGGGTTTTCTACCACTTTGTCACCCTCTAAGTTCGGGGGAAGCCCAAATGGCTCAAGCCCACTGTTCCATTCATCACCATTCTCCTCTCCGGAGCCCTCCCCGACCAAGGGCAAACAAAAGCCCTCTACTCCTAACAGCATAGGTCACCGCACACCTCTGTAAAACGGTTCCCTATGGCGGTGCACTAATGGGAAAATAACGTCACATGGTGAGCCCGCAGTTATCTACTGCAAGCTCACCGTACCTAAGGTAAGTGCAGCAAACACAACACCCACTGAGTTTCCCGTCAATAGACTAGCTATTTCATGGATGCGGTGGTATTAACTGCAAGCTCTGCTTTAAGTTCATCAAACTGTTCTATTCCTAATGTCTCTTGCCCTTGTACTAATTTAGCGAGATCCCCGTATTTCAAGGCCTCCTTGTTTTCTGAAGTGAACTCAACCTCATTGCCAGATACACAGTTTTTTAGCTTATCTGCAGCTCTTAATTTTGCCCACGGTGAATTAGACCAGCTTGCCTTATATTTTACGAGAGCAATGGGAATGCCAACTCCAAAACAGCAGGCAACCATTAGAGCAATATCGCCTTTCATACTATCTCGCCGTTTATTGATATAATTGTCAATTCTCTGAATAAAGCTGTCTTTGGCTGCGTCGTTTGCATCCCTCACTCCCCCAGAGGCCTCACCTGTACTAACCCCAAAAAAATTAGTTTTTGGAAAGTCTTTGCTCAAGTTTTGACTTTTAATAATTTTTTCAATCTTACTTAGTGTTTTACTATAGCAACCACGCTGACCATTGATTGGTGTTTTTCCACTTTTTTTATTCTCTACATTCTCTAATACCTTATTTACTTCTTTTTGTATCATTGCTACTTTTGTTGCCAAGGGGGCCTTGTCTGTATCGACAATTGATAAAGTCAATGTCCTAACGTTTTCTAAAAAATCTTTTGCATTGGTTTCTCTATTATCATGTCCTGCAAAGTTCACTCCATTAAACTTGTCTTTATCCTGCAAGTAGTCCCGCAGTGATGGATGGTACTCTACTTCTGGGGCAATTCTAGCGCCCCCACGCAGAGGTCGTTTAGATTGGCCTAAAGAAGCACCTGTTGTGTCATCAGCAACCGTTTTCTGAACTTGAACAGTTGGGCTAATAGGCTCACCCATTAAACCTTGCGTGCTGGCAGTATCCCTCCTGCTCCCTTTAGGAATATTTGGCGATGAGGCATTAAAAGAAATTGAATTAGAAGTAAGAGTTGCTACTTCATCATAAGCGCTCATTGCAGCAGTTATTTCTGCGTTAACTTCATCAACCGCTGTATTATAGGCACTGAGTTTTTGTTCATAATCTGTTTCTGCTGCCTTTATTTTTTGTTTTTCTTTATTTACTCTTTTAAGGGTTGCATGGGTTTGGCTTGCGTTCGTCTTACTAAGATTTAAACGAGTCAATTGATGTGTTGTGTTTGCCTGCTTTCGAACGTCATTCTCGACAATTTTCCTAGCTTTTTGAGCAAAAACCGTCGCACCCTGATCATTTATCTCACAGGTCGCATTTGTCCCAGTGACCAACCTAGCACTTCTGTTCACCTCTGATAGTTGTGGCGCCCTAATAGCAAGATTCGGATGATTAAAGCCTCTTTCTGGGCTTCTAAGTGCTGTTAAAAAGTTCTCTGCAAAAGTTTGAGCATTTTTATCCAGAAAAGAACCATAAGCCATATGCAGCTCAATCCTTTCTACCTTTGCGCGAGTAGTTCTCTCTATTTTTCTTGCAAACAAATCCGCTAACTGCTCGGCGGTATGTCCTCCAGCTTTAACAACACCGTTTTCTATACTGCTATCAGTATACAAACTGATAGTTGGCCGAATATCTCCTTCTCTCTTATTCCCTTTAGCGCTCGCCACGTTAAAACATTTTGTAGTGTTAACTGAGCTCCCCTTTAAACGGGTCTTCAAAGGCTCACCTACAGTCAAGACTGTTTTAGAATTAGACGACATAATTTGCTCTATTTATAGTCATATAAAAAAATTATAGACCATCTGACTAAATTGTCGTTTTTTTGTCTATTTGAGAGAGGAAATAAAAGGACAGTCCTTTTTAACCTGAGCCTTGGAGCTTGGAGCTTGGAGCTTGGAGCTTGGAGCTTGGAGCTTGGAGCTTGTACCTTGGATCTTGAACCTTGTCCC
>JASBUC010000002.1 GCA_030148065.1 Legionellaceae bacterium
GTATGATTAAAAAAAAAGGATAGGGTAGCTTGTGTCTTTTAATTTGTCATCTGCTTTTGACTTAGCGATGTTAGGGCTGAGGGCAGATGTTGGGTAGATGCTCCATAGAGATTGACGCTAAAGGTTGAAATTAATTGGAAACAGTACTTGGTTTAGGTGCTTTAAAAACCTTTCTGTGGATAAGGTTATCCACAGAAAAGATTAAGAAAGAAAGAGGTTCTTCTAGCGAAAGTGCAGAGGCGAAATAACAGGCCTGTCAATGATTCTTGAGGCCATTCGTTTTTGGGCCAGACGCTCTTTTACTACATTGATTTTATTTGGTTTATTGTCTGTTTGGCTTAGTGCTTTATGAAGATTTTGTGCAACACCTTCTGTGGTGGCAGCACTTGCAAATGCCACAAAGCTTAGCAATAAGCCTAACGCTGAAATATTCACTAACAGTAAAGTTTTCACGAGCTTTTCCACAGTTTTATTAAGAGGGTTTTTTAACTCTAGACCATGAATTTTAAACTTGCCTAAGGTCTTTTAAAAAATTTTTTATCAAGCTGAAAAAAAACATTTTATTTTTTAAAAACGTTTGTTTCGTTGGTTGCTACTGTTTGTTTGTGCGAGGTTTCTAAGCGTGAGATTAATTCGCTAACGATTGAGAAAAAATGCCCTATTGCCCAAAAGCAGCCACCAGCAACAATGATTTCATCACTCTCATGCACCTCTGTATTCTCGACAAATTCAATGGCGGTGGCGTTAACACAGTGACGTAAATTCTTAGTTGTTAACGACTCACCTTTAAAAACATGGCCAAGGTGGCTGTCACAGCGCCGGCAGCAAATTTCTTCACGAAAGCCATCTTGATCACCTTTGATAACAAGCGCGTTTGCAATTTGATCATCAAAGCTTGGCCAACCACAGCTTGATTGAAATTGATGCGAGCCACGAAAAAGAGCCTGCCCACACCCACGGCAAAGAAAGGTGCCGTCGGTATCAGGAAGAAAATTTTTTGAAAACTGAGGGAGATCGGTTCCTTGATTCCGTAAGACATGGCGGATTCTGGGTGTCAAGCTTGCAAACTTAAAGGTGTTTTTCATTTTAGAGGGCGTGCTTTTGTAGTAATTGACGGAGGTTTTTAAGTCGTTGTTGCTTGAAAGGGCTACATTCCGCAGCATTCTTAAAGGCGCAGTCTGGCTCTGCAAGGTGGGTGCAGTTTCGATATTTACACTCACCAAGCAAGGGTTGAAACTCTTTAAAACCCTTAATGACCTCATTACTTGAGAGTTTATCGAGTGAAAACTCACGAATGCCTGGTGAGTCGATGATGGCTCCTCGTTGCTTAGGAAAGTGATAGAAAAAACTAGCACTGGTGGTATGACGACCCAGCCTCGATTTATGCGAAATGGTCTGCGTTTCAATCGCTTCATGTGGCAACAAAGCCTTTATAAGGGAGGATTTGCCAACCCCAGATTGACCAACGAACACGCTCACTTCTTGTTTTATTTCATTAAAGAGTTCATTTAGTCCCAATTCACTTTTAACACTGGTTTTTAGAAGAGGGTAATTTAATTGTCTATACAGTTTACAGAGAGCATCAGTTTGTCCAATATCACATTTATTTTGTAAAAGCATTGGCGTTAAGCCTAAATGGTGGGCAGCAACCAGATAGCTGTCGATTAAGAGACTTGAGGGCTCGGGGGCGCTAGCAAAAACAATGATCATCCGGTTGATGTTGGCAGCAACTGGTTTTATTTCACCCGCTCGGTTGCTGCGTCCTAGGGTTGTTAGCCTAGGTAAACGTTTAACAATAATCCCTTGTTCATTGGCTTCTTGTTGATAGAGGACCCGATCGCCTGCGACTAAAGAGCCAATGTTTTGTCTTTGGTGACATTTGAGAGTTTCCGCTTCTTGGGTTTCAAGGATGGTTTTACGGCCATGGTGACAAATAACCAGTCCCTCTTGGAGGGATGAGTCTTCTCCAACGGACTGTTGTCGTTGATCTATTCGAGATTTCTGCTGTTTATTTAGTTTTCTTTTCGTCATAATGGCAATTTTAGTCGATTGTTTCACAACTTCCAATGAAAACCTACTTAGTTGGTGGCGCAGTTCGTGACGAACTGCTGGGCTTGCCTATTAAAGACCGAGACTTTGTCGTGGTGGGTGCTCGACAAGAGGAACTGTTGAATTTGGGCTTTTCACAAGTAGGCCAAGATTTCCCAGTTTTTTTACACCCAAAAAGCAAAGAGGAGTATGCTCTTGCCCGAAAAGAGCGAAAAATCGGTCCTGGCCATCAAGGCTTTACCTTTGACAGTTGTGAGAACGTTTCTTTGCAGGAAGACTTGTCTCGCCGTGATTTAACTATTAATGCCATTGCTAAGAAAAACAATGGCAAGCTTATCGATCCCTTCAATGGGGTCGCCGATTTGAGAGAGAAGGTTTTACGCCATGTGTCACCAGCTTTTGTAGAAGATCCTTTAAGGGTATTGAGGGTTGCGAGGTTCTATGCGCGTTTTGCAGCCTTAGGCTTTAGCATTGCCAATGAGACCCTTTGCTTAATGCGAGAAATTACTGAAAGTGGTGAGCTTTTGAGTTTATCAGCTGAGCGAGTGTGGCAAGAAGTCTCACGAGCTCTTAGCGAAGAGTGCGCCCCTGCCTTTTTTGACTGTTTGCGCAAAGTTGGTGCTCTAAAAGTATTAATGCCAGAACTAGATAGACTTTTTGGCGTGCCACAAACAAAAAAATGGCATCCCGAGGTGGATACGGGAGTGCACACCCTAATGGTGTTAAAAGCTGCATGCCTTTTAAGTGAGGATGTGTCCGTTCGGTTTGCAGCGCTCACTCATGATTTGGGCAAAGGCTTAACGCCAATGGGTGAGTGGCCTAGTCATAAAGGGCATGATGTAGCAGGGCTTAATCCTTTAAGAGAGCTTTGCACTCGGCTAAAAGTACCTAAAAAAACCGTTCTCCTTGCTAAGCTTTCATGCCAATACCACACCCAAATTCATCGGGTAAAAGAGTGTAAAGAAATAGCACTACTTCGGCTGATTGAAAGGCTCGACCCTTTTAGGGCTCCAGAGCGCTTTAGTGAGCTTTTATTAACCTTAGTGAGTGATGCAAGAGGGCGCCTTGGTTGTGAGGCAGAAAACTATCCGCAAAAAGATTATTTAGAACAAGCAGTAAAGGTCCTTAACGAATTAGAGTTAAAAGACGTGATTGAAAATGCAAAAAATGAAAATCGTGACATTGCAAACGCCATACGGCGAACTCGATTAGCCGCACTGAAGAGTTTTATTGAGGAAAACAATGAGTAAAAAAGATAATTTAATTTGGATTGATTTAGAAATGACGGGGCTTAATCCTGATGTTGATCGCATCATCGAAATTGCAACGGTGGTGACAGATTCAAAGTTAAACATCCTAGCAGAAGGGCCAAGTCTTGCCGTGAATCAAGATAAGGACTTACTTGATGGCATGGATAAGTGGAATACCAGACAACACAATGGCTCAGGGCTCGTTAAGCGAGTTTTAGAGAGTGAAATTACAGAGCGCGGAGCCGAACTTAGAACCTTAGAGTTTTTAAAAGAGCACGTAGAGAAGGGGGGATCTCCTATGTGTGGTAATAGCATCTGTCAAGACCGGCGCTTTTTATACCGTTACATGCCAGAGCTAGAGGCTTTTTTCCACTATCGACATTTAGATGTAAGCACCCTAAAGGAGCTTGCTAAACGATGGGCTCCAAAGGTCTATGGTGGCCTAAATAAAGAGTCAAACCACCTAGCCATGGATGACATTAAAGACTCCATCGAAGAATTGCGTTATTATAGGGCTAATTTTATACAAGCTGCTAATTGAGAATGAAACTAACTGATCGAGAAACGCTCACCCTCCCAGAGGGAAAGAAGAAATTACTATTGCACTCTTGCTGTGCGCCGTGCTCTGGGGAAGTGATGGAGGCGTTAATTGCCTCAAACATTGATTTTACCATCTATTTTTACAACCCAAACATTCATCCTGTGCAAGAGTACGAAATTAGAAAAGATGAGAACAAGCGCTTTGCTGAGCTTCATAACATTCCCTTTATCGATGCTGATTACGATAAGGACAATTGGTTTGAACGAGCCAAAGGCATGGAGTGGGAGCCAGAACGAGGAAAGCGTTGTACGATGTGTTTTGACATGCGTTTTGAGCGCACAGCCTTAACGGCTCATGAGCAAGGATTTGATGTAATTAGCAGCTCGCTTGGTATTTCTCGTTGGAAAAATATGACGCAGATTAATGATTGTGGTGTGCGCGCTGCCAGCCGATACCCTTCTCTTGTTTACTGGACTTACAACTGGCGAAAAAAAGGTGGTGCCGCCCGGATGTATGACATTGCTAAACGTGAGAATTTCTATAAACAGGAGTATTGCGGTTGCGTCTATTCCCTTAGAGACACCAACAAGTGGCGAAAAGAAACAGGGCGTGAGCGCATTAAAATCGGCAACGAGTTCTATGAAGAGTCTTAAAGTGGCTCGTCAAGACTTAAGGTTTCCCCAAAACTGTTATCTAATTTAAGAACGGGCGCCTTTTTAATGTCCTCACAGAGTGTGCTTTTGGCCTCAAGTGCATGGCGTAGGCTATTTTGCTGGTAGCTTTGCGAAAGCTCGTGTTTGCCTAGCTCCTTACAAACCAAGGAAAGCTCATAATAATTGGCAGCACTCGGTGCTTCTTTTAGACTGGCGCTGTAGTATTCTTCTGCTTGCCCCCAGAGTTTTGCACTCTGGCAGAGTTTGCCTAGGGCGCTTAAAACCTCCACTTTATTCGGGTAGAGCGCTAACTGCTTTTTCATAAAAGATATTTGCTTTTGTAGATCTGCTTTGCATAGAGCATAGAGCTCAGTGAGTTCTTTTGACCATTGTCGTTTTAGGCTCGTTCTAATAAGAGGCTCCGCACTTGCATCTTTGTTCTGCTCAATCAAATGAAGCGCCATAATCGCGACAAGATAGTCTTGTTGTTGCATGTTTTTTGGTAGGGCTCGCCAAGCCTCTTCAATGTTTATGTCTGACTGTTTGGTTAGGCGAAGCAGGTAGCCTGTATAGGCAAATTGCTCAATGTTTTCTAGCAGTTCATTAGAGGTGATTTTATGCTTTTTCACCAGGGGTAAGAGTTCTATGATGTGATCGAAGTCTCTTAATTCCAAATAGACTTTTAACAGAAGCTTTATTACATATGGGTGTTTTGGTAGTAGACTGTGTAGGTGCTTTAGCGTTGCGAGAGTTTGTTCGTATTGCTTATTGGCAAGTAACAATTGGGCTTGGGTTAATTCAATGGCGACCTTGGCATCAGGCATGCTTCTTTGCGCCTCTCTTAGATATTGATCCCGCATTTTAAAATTACCTTGCTCTTGTGCCGCTCTTGCGGCCGCAAGATAATTGATAAGAGGGGTGTCACTGTTTCCTAGTGCTTTAATGAGCTGATTTTCTGCTTTGCCCCAATTTCCTTCGGTAAAGTCAATCAATCCCTGTTTCGTCATTAAATTGCTTCTTTTGATGCTAAGACGATTCTTGTAGCGATGAATTCGATACTTTAGAGAACCAAACGCATTGATGATATGTAAAAAAACATTTAGCAGGGCAAAGAAAATAAAGATGGCAAGGGCTGCAAACCAAGCAGGCATCTCAATTGACCAATTGCCTAAAGAGATAAGCACGTAGCCTGGGTGGTGATACATCTGTACCCCGACAAGCACAGATAGGGCTAATAAAATCAGGTAAAAGCACGTTCTTTTCATGAGGACTCTCCAGTGTTATTGAGAGCCTGGGGCTGGGTGCTTTGTGTTAGCGTTCGTTGTAGTAATTGCGCGATTGGGTTTAAGCTTGGTAGCGGAGGGTTGAGAGCCTCTTTTTTAAGAGTCTCAATAGTTGCCTGCATGCTCTTTAATTGAGACGATGGTTGATAGTAGCGCTCTAGCATTGTTAACGCTTGCTCTAAGCTAAATTGATAGAGTTTTGAATGTCGTTTAATCACCGCCCACTTAGCCTGCTCGAATGTGAGGGTTAAGGCTTCTGTAATTGCATTTATTTCATCCGGGGATTGGAGCGTAGGCAAGGGCTTGGTATTGTGTCGAATGATCACCACTTTCTTTAAGCTCTCTAGTGTTTTTTGCCATGCCTCTTTCATAGTGCTGTCCTGTGCGGCACTCGTTGATTTTGACGTCACCTCTTTTGTATTTTGGTTAAATTGTGGTTCGGTAAACTTAAGCTGTTGGCTTTGAGTAATCAAAGCTTGTAATTGGCCAAGGATGGCAACCTCATCAAGTGGCGGAATGGCCTTTAATTCTGCAATAATGTCGTGCAGTTTCACTCGTAAGGAGTGTAAGTCCAATCGGTTTAGAGAAGCGAGTGTTTTATCCAGAGCCTCTAAAAGGCTGATGCTTGCAGGTAAGTCATAAGACCACTTGAGCGTGAGATTGGCCAAGGTTAAATAATAGTTCGCCTCTTTAAGCCGCCAAGTTTCATCTTTATCATGAGAGTTTTCAATCACTCGTCCCAAAATGTTAGAAATGTTTTTTAGCTGTGCTTGTTGCTCTTCTTGGCGCTTTTCTCCCTCGTTGAGTGCGGTTGCCAAGTCATTTTGTTTCTCCTGAAGAGTTGAAAGCATGCTTTTCTGCCGCTCTTTTAGTGTTTCAATGTTGGCATGTGTTTGGGTCAAGCGCTCTTTTTCGTTTAGGAAGGTGTTTTTTGATAATTCGCTATTGATAAAGCTTGCCAGAGAAAGTATTACGGCAATTGAAGCCAGCAGTAGTGGAACATTAGGGCGAAATGGTTTCTTGGTTCGTCTTTTTTTGATGTCTTTGCTTCCATCTTGGCTCATTTGTGTTCCTTTAGGCTAAATTATGAGAGGGGCTTTCAATAAGTCCCTTTATTGTAGAAAATAAATCATCTTCAGCAACAACTATTTTGTTGATGTCTTGAGTCTGTAAATAGTCTGAGACACGTTTACTTTTCGCCACCCAAGTGGCGCGTCTTAGCGTGTTCTTTAAAGAAATTGGCGCATTGCTAAGTAGGTTTTGACAGACTTCGATGCTGGTTGCTAGCACAATGTCTACTGCCTGGCGCTCATCTATTTTTGCAAGGGCTTGCTTGAGCCTTGAGGGCTTTTGTCGTTCATAGACTTCATAGACAATCAGTTGGGCACCTTGAGCTGGCAGCTGCTTTTCTAAATAGTCTCGTCCCCCAACACCCTTGACCAGGGCAATGGTCTGGGTTTGAAGCTTATCAGGTAAGCATTTTAGTAGGGACTCACTGTTACTTTCAATTGCTCTCATAACGGTTTTAAAACCTAGATCTTGTAAACATTTTTCGGTTTGTTGCCCAATGGCAAAGACTTGTAATTCTTTCTGTTGTGCTAGAAAGTGCTTGCCACCGTAGAGTGCCGCAAATTGACTTAAAAAGAGGACAGTGTTTATTTCAGCGTTAGTTGTTTCTGAACGGTTTTTAGTGCTTTCTACAATCTCAATGCTCGGGCAATTAATAAGGAGCAGTTGAAGAGCATTTAATTTCTGAATCAGATTGTTATTTGCAGGACCATTTGGTCGAGGGTTAAACACAACTGGTTTTGAGTTCATGGCAGCCTTCGTTAGGGGTTGTCTGAGAGCAAGGCATTAGCACCTTGGCGAATGAGTGAGTCGGCTGCTTGATTGGCAAGTTCTATTGAGGCATCTTGCGCGCCATGACAGGACTCTATTAGCATCTCGCCACTGTTAATTGAGCCGACCATTGCGCTAAGCGTGAGCTGCTTGCCCTGAAGAGGGGTGGCGTGAACGGCAATCGGGACATCACAGCGCCCATCTAAGCGCAGATTAAAGTGTCGCTCACAGTTTAGCGCTAAACTTGTTTGTGGGCAGTTAAGAGGTTTGAGCAATGAGAGTAACTCTTGATCATCTTCTCGGCACTCAATGCCTAAAGCGCCCTGGCCTGCTGCTGGAATCATCTCATCCTGCGCAAAATAATGGTTAATCTTGGACTCAAACTTGAGTCGTTTAAGACCGATGCTTGCCAGGATGATGGCATCAAACTGAGAGAGCTTACTAAGCCTTGTGTTAATGTTGCCTCTTAATG
This sequence comes from Legionellaceae bacterium, assembly GCA_030148065.1. Classification (GTDB taxonomy): domain Bacteria; phylum Pseudomonadota; class Gammaproteobacteria; order Legionellales; family Legionellaceae; genus JASBUC01. The sequence continues at coordinate 8,088 of JASBUC010000002.1, forward strand.
GTTTGATTTGGCAGCTTGGCAGTAGTTTTTTTATTTGGATGGCGCGTCTTAAGCTTGAGGTGCCAATAATGGCATTATCGGGCAGCTCTTGTAACCGACAACCCTCTTTTGTAATCAGAGCATCCCTAGGATCGGCTCTTTGCAAAATGGTGCTAAGTATTAAGCCCTCTGGTAGTTTGACTGGTACGTCTTTCATCGAGTGTACGGCAAGATCTGCGCGTTTCTCCAGCAGGGCTGTTTCCAACTCTTTGGTAAAGAGCCCTTTGCCGCCAATTTTAGACAAGCTTTGATTGAGGAAACGATCACCTGTGGTCGTGAAGGTAACAAGCTCTACCTCTAGGGTTGGGTAATGAGTTTGAAGCATGCTTTTGATAAACTCTGCCTGCCAAAGAGCAAGCGGACTTTTTCGGGTTGCTATACGCAAATTTTGACGCATAATGCTAAATTTTTGTCAAAAAAACATCGAAAAATGATAGCATGTCTTAGCATTTCCAGTCATCATTGGTGTTGCATTCAGTTAGAGATTATTTATTTAAGGAGGAATAATGCGCAGGTTTTCAGTTGGGGTGTTTGCTTTTCTTATCACAGCTTTGGTGTTTGCAGAGCAAGACGCTGATAGTTCAGTCGTTGAACGTCGACTACAGCCAGTCGGTAGTGTGCAAGTTGAGGGAGATGCAAGTGTTGATGCCACAGCAGAGCCAAAGGCTCAGCCAATAAATGATAAGGCGGAGTCCGCAGTTGCAGACGCGGAATTATCCGATGTCGCTGACGGCAAAAAAATCTATACAAGCTATTGCGCTGTTTGTCATGCCGCAGGTGTTGCCGGAGCGCCAAAGTTTCGAGACGAGGCGTCATGGGGGGCGAGAGCTAAAAAGCCAATGAGTGAGTTAGTTAAGAGTGTCAATAGTGGTTTAAATGCCATGCCGCCAAAGGGGATGTGCACAAACTGTACTGATGAGGAATTTGTCGCTGCCATTTCCTACATGTTGCCACAAGGAGAGTAGTATGAGCCGCCAGCAAAAAGCGTTGACTCGAACCGTTTTTATACTTGCATTGCTTTTTTTAGTCGTGTCTTATTACCTACAATACATAAAAGAGCTACAACCCTGCTCTTTGTGTTTGATGCAACGCTTTAGTATGGCTGTTATTTTTGTGCTGTCTTTGTTTGAGCTCCTTCTTAGCCACTTTAATCATCTAAAACGGCTCTCATTTATTGCCTGGTTGGCCTCGATGTTTGGTATTTACTTTGCCGGAAGACAAATTTGGTTGATGTTTTTGCCAGCGGAAAAGAAGGCTATGTGCTCTCCTGCATTGCACTTTATGATTGAAAATGACTTTCCTTTTAGCGAGGTGATGAAGTCCTTGTTTCTTGGCTCTGGCGATTGTGCTTCTGTTGAATGGGTTCTTTTTAACATGCCTCTTGCCTATTGGTCTTTCGCGGGCTTTTTGGTGTTGTTTGCTCTATTAAGTACAAGACTCTTTCTCGATAAAACGACTACTGCCGGATGAGTAAGAAGCCAAAATAGAGTATGTATGAGAGCAGTAACATCAAAGCAAAAAGACGAGGCAAGGCGGCCCGGTAGAATGAAACGATCATTAACACAACGCTAAATGCGACCATGATGAAAAAGTCTCGTTCAATGAAGGTTGGGCTGATGAACACATTTTTTTTACTGGCGGCTAATGGTAACACTGCCAATAAGTTAAAGATGTTTGAGCCTAGAATGTTACCAATGGCTATGTCGGCCTCTTTTTTCAAGACACCGGTTATGGAGGTTGCAACCTCTGGCAGGCTGGTTCCTAAGGCTATAATGGTTAGGCCAATGACGGCATCACTTAACCCGAATAATCGAGCGATGTTGCTGGCTGAGTAGATAATCATTTCGGCCGACAGCGGTAGTAAAAGTAGGCTTGCCAACAACCACAGCCATGGTCTTTTCATTTGACTGGGCAACTCTTGTTCAAATTCCTTTTGTAGAGGGTCATCTTGGCGCTTTGCTTGCCTTATTAGAAAGGTAATAAATGCTGCGAGTGCCAGTAATAAGAGAAGGCCGTCTAATTGACTGAGGTGATTGTCCAAAATTAAAAAGAGAACTAGAAACATACTCAGTAAGAGCAAAGGATATTCTCGGCGAATGATGCCAGAATGAATGGTGACAGGTTGGATAAGGCTGGTGAGTCCCAATACGAGGCCAATATTTGCAATGTTTGAGCCGATGGCATTACCTACTGCAAGGCTTGGTGAGTCGTTAAAGCTTGCAAAGAGACTCACGACCATCTCCGGAGCCGAGGTACCAAAAGCGACAATGGTTAAACCAATTAGTAGGGGTGAAAGTTGGTGTTTTCTGGCAATAAAAGCACTTGCTTCTACCAACAGATCTGCGGCTTTGGCAATTAGGATGAATCCAGCAATTAGAATCAGAATATTTAATGTCATGGGCTTGCTTTGTGTGAGAGTCTGTCATTATCCTGACAGTATATTGCTTAGATGTCGATTCAATAGTATTATTTGCCGCTATTTTGTCTAAAGAACATTAACGATTGAGCGATTTCAACCCAACACTCATTGCCAAGCACCCCACATTAGCAGCTCGGGTTACCAAGGTCTCAACCCCTCATGGTGACTTTACTACACCTTGCTTTATGCCCGTTGGCACTAGAGCCGGGGTTAATTGTGTGACCAGTCAGGAGCTAGAAACACTGGGAGCGGAGATTATTTTAGGGGGTAATACCTATCACATGCTAGTGGCGCCGCAAATGCCTGTTTTGCAAAATGCCGGAGGCATGCACCCTTTTATGAACTGGCAAAAACCAATGCTCACCGACAGTGGTGGCTTTCAAATATTCAGTCTTTCTAAGAACTCAGAGATTTGCACCATCGATGAAGAGGGGGCGCACTTTAAAATCCCCGGCAGTAGTAACGTCATACACATGAGTCCGGAGGTGTCTTTGCAAACTCAGAAGATCATTGGGGCAGACATTATCATGGCTTTTGATCAATGCACACCAGGGGATGTAAGTTTTGAGAAGGCTAAGGCCATTATGGAGCGAACCCACCGATGGCTGCGAGAGTCTCGTGAGTATCAACACAAGCATCCTGACTCTGTTTATGGGAATCGACAAGGCCTCTTTGGCATCATTCAAGGTGGGACTTACCAGGAGCTTAGAGAAATAAGCACACAGGTGGTGGTTGATTTAGACTTTGATGGCATTGCCATTGGAGGAGAGTCAATCGGCTTTGACATGGAAAAGACCAAAGAAATCATTGCTTGGGTTCGGCCGATGCTTCCCGAGAAAAAGACGCGCTATACCATGGGGGTTGGTCTCAATCCTCAGAACTTATTAGATGTCATAAGAGAGGGAATTGACATTTTTGATTGCGTAGCCCCCACAAGAAATGCACGACATGGCGCCTTATACGCTGGAGAGTTTGTTTATGAAAAGGATTGGATAAGTTTTAAGAGCGAACGTAAAAATGGCTGCTTGCAGATAAAGCGGCAAGAGTTTGCCAGCGATGAAAGCCCAATTATGAAAGGATGTCAGTGTTATACATGTTGCCATTATTCAAAGGCTGCATTGCATTATTTGTTTAAACAGAAGACAGTGCTCTATGCCACCTTAGCATCGATTCATAATTTATCGGTGATGGCAGAGGCCTGTTCCAGAGCAAAAGAGCTGGTGATGTCGTATAAAGACGTTACTATCAATGAGAGGAAAGAAGAGGATCTATGATGATTTTAATGAAAACAAATAAGGGCGACATTCGAATTAAACTTGATGTTGAAAACACCCCTAAAACGGCACAAAACTTTATTGATTATGCCAAGGCTGAATTTTATAACAACACCATTTTTCACCGAGTTATTGATGGTTTTATGATTCAAGGTGGCGGCTTCATTCCTGGTATGGAGCAAAAAGAAAGCAATGAACCAATCGAAAATGAGGCCGATCTTGGTGGCTCAAACAAACGTGGCACCATAGCCATGGCAAGAACCATGGATCCCCACTCTGCAAGCAGCCAATTTTTTATTAATGTCAAAGACAATGATTTCCTAAATCATAGTGGTAAAAATACGAATGGCTGGGGCTATTGTGTGTTTGGCGAAGTGATTGAAGGTATGGACGTGGTTGATGATATTAAAAAAGTGACCACAACCAGTCGTCGAGGTCACAGTGATGTGCCAGAAGACGATGTGATTATTGAATCGGTCGAAGTAATCGACTAAACCCTTTTGAGGGGTGGCTTGGGCTTAGAGGCGCGCTCCTCAAGGCCATCTGCTCCTCGAGCGATCTATTTGTTTAATGTAAACGCATGTTTTTCTTGGTTGACGCGTTAGTTCTCTATCAAACCACTCATTAGGTGACAGATGCGAGCGAAGAGTTTGGCTCTATGACGCCGTCTGAATAGAGGATCCTAGAAAAAATGGCTAACTGCTTTAATTTTGCATTGCATCTTTATACGTTATCAGTATAATTCCCCACTTAAATTTAGGCACGTAGCTCAGTTGGTTAGAGCACCACCTTGACATGGTGGGGGTCGTTGGTTCGAATCCGATCGTGCCTACCAAATTTTCCTTCTATCTCACAAAAACGCTCAGAACTGTTGGAATAAGCCATGCCAAATATTACCCTACCAGATGGAACGCTCAAGTCTTTTGATTCAGCAGTAACGGTATTAGAGGTAGCAATGAGCATTGGCACGGGCCTTGCTAATGCCGCGATTGCGGGCAAAGCCAATGGCCAACTAGTTGATTTATCACACAAAATGAAAGAGGACACCACCCTTTCAATTATTACTGCTCGCGATGAAGACGGGCTTGAGATCATTCGCCATTCGGCGGCGCACTTATTAGCACAAGCGGTAAAACAACTTTTTCCCAGTGCGCAAGTTACTATTGGCCCGGTGATAGAAGATGGGTTTTACTATGACTTTTCCTTTGAGCGACCTTTTACACCAGAGGACATTGAGGCCATAGAAGCGCGGATGAAAGCCCTGGTGAAAGAAAACATGGAGGTTTCACGCCGAGAGCTTCCGAGAGAGGAAGCCATTGCCTATTTTGAGTCAATTGGTGAACATTACAAGGCTGAAATCATTCGAGACATTCCGGAAGGGGAAGTCCTTTCACTTTATTGCCAAGGTGATTTTGAAGACTTATGTCGAGGGCCACATGTACCAAGTACAGGTAAGATTAAGGCGCTTAAGTTGACAAAATTGGCCGGTGCTTATTGGCGAGGCGATTCCAACAATGAGATGCTACAGAGAATTTATGGTACTGCTTGGGCTGATAAAAAAGATTTAAAAGCCTATTTGTTTCGCCTAGAAGAAGCCAAAAAACGGGATCATCGCAAAATTGGCAAGGCTCAAGACTTATTCCATTTTCAAGAAGAAGCCCCTGGTATGGTCTTTTGGCATCAAGCCGGATGGGCAATTTATTTAGTTATGCAAGCCTACATGCGTGAGAAGCTAAATGCGCAAGATTATCAAGAGGTGAGAACGCCTCAGGTGGTTGATAAAGTTCTTTGGGAAAAGTCTGGCCATTGGGAAAATTTTCGAGAAGACATGTTTGTGACGGAGACGGAGAACAAGACCTATGCAATTAAGCCAATGAATTGCCCGTGTCATGTACAAGTCTTTAATCAAGGCTTGAAGAGTTATCGAGACTTGCCTTTGCGTTTGGCTGAATTTGGTAATTGCCACCGTTGTGAGCCCTCTGGTTCTTTGCATGGTTTAATGCGGGTTCGGAACTTTGTACAGGACGATGCCCATGTTTTCTGCACAGAAGGTCAAATTGAGCCAGAAGTCCAACAAATGCTCTCAATGGTGCAAGAGGTCTACAGTGACTTTGGTTTTTCAGAGATCATCTACAAGCTTTCCACTCGTCCAGAAAAGAGAGTAGGCAGTGATGAGGTGTGGGATAAGGCAGAACATGCGTTGGCGAGAGCCTTAGACAACCGAAACATCGAGTGGGATGAAAACCCAGGTGAGGGCGCCTTTTATGGGCCTAAGATTGAGTGTTCTTTAAAGGACTCGTTGGGGCGAGTCTGGCAATGTGGCACCATTCAAGTCGATTTTTCAATGCCGGCGCGATTAGAGGCCTCCTATGTGGCAGAAGATGGTAGTAAGCAAGTGCCTGTGATGATTCACCGAGCAATCCTCGGCACCTTTGAGCGATTTATGGGAATTTTGATTGAGCACTACGCAGGTTGGTTGCCTTTGTGGCTATCACCCATACAGGTCTGTATTTTGCCAATTAGCAAAAAATACGAAGATTATAGTAGAAAAATTTTAAACAAACTGATATCCTCTGGCCTTCGTGCAAAAGCTGACTTGAGAAATGAGAAAGTTAGCTTTAAAATTCGCGAACAAACGTTATCCAGGACGCCGTTGATGTTGATTGTCGGGGAGCGTGAAGCAGAAAATAATGCTGTTTCAGTTCGAACTCGAGAAGGTGAAGATTTGGGATCAATGGAACTGGAGTCGTTTTTGGCCTATGTTAAGAAGAACAATCAACCTGGCCGAAATGATGAACAAGCTGGAGGGTAAAACATTAGCACAATGAAGAAGCGCGACGGTGATAGAGCTCGCGTTAACAATCAAATCATCGCCAAAGAGGTTCGCTTAATTGGCAGTGAGGGCGATCAAATTGGGGTTGTTTCCATTTCTGAGGCATTAAGAGCAGCAGAAGAAACGGGACTTGATTTGGTAGAAATATCACCAACGGCAAAACCTCCTGTTTGTCGGGTCATGGATTATGGTAAGTACTTGTTTGAACTGAATAAAAAGCAAGCCGAAGCCAAGAAAAAGCAGAAAAGCATCCAGGTTAAAGAAATTAAATTTAGGCCGACCACAGAGGACGGAGATTATCAGGTAAAACTACGCAACCTGACTCGGTTCTTGAATCATGGGGATAAGGTAAAAATCACCGTTCGTTTCAGAGGACGAGAGGTGACACACCAAGAGTTTGGACTAAGAATCTTAGAAAGACTCAAAGAAGACACCAAAGACTTTGCGGTTGTGGAGCAAGAGCCCAAGCGTGAAGGAAGGCAACTTCAAATGGTGCTTGCCCCGAAGAAAAAGTAAACATGCGTTAAATTTTGTTTGTAATGTAATCAGCGCAAATGCGGAGTTAGTATAGTTATGTCCAAGCTAAAAACACACAGAGGCGCGGCTAAGCGCTTCAAGAAGACTGGTAATGGCGGAATTAAGAGAAGACGAGCATATCGTAACCACATTCTGACCAAGAAGACCACTAAGCAAAAAAGACGATTAAGAGTTGCTTCTCAGCATCTTAAGTCTTGTGATGCCAAAATGGTTTCTCGTATGTTAGAAGGTAGTTAAGGTAGGAGTTTTATTATGCCAAGAGTAAAAAGAGGGGTTGTTGCAAGAGCCCGACACAAGAAAGTATTAAAGCAAGCCAAAGGTTATTACGGCGCCAGAAGTCGCGTCTACCGAGTGGCCAAGCAAGCGGTTATAAAAGCGGCTCAATATGCTTACCGTGATAGAAAACAACGTAAAAGACAATTTCGTCAATTATGGATTGCGAGAATCAATGCTGGTGCTCGTGAGTGTGGTTTGAGCTATAGCCGCTTCATGAATGGTTTAAAGAAAGCCAACGTTGAAATGGATAGAAAGGTGTTAGCCGATCTAGCTGTGTTCGATAAGCCAGCCTTTGCTAAATTAGTAGATCTTGCTAAGGAAGCCCTAAGCGCATAGTCTACCAATTGCAAAATAGCAGCACGATTTTATTAAAGGGCCCTCGAGGCCCTTTTTTACGTTAAGGCAATACAATGAACGATAATGACTTGCAACAAATACAAGACGAGGCTCTGAAAGCAATTGAAGAGGCTGCCAGCATCGAGGCACTGGAGGCCATCCGAGTTGCAGAGCTTGGAAAAAAAGGCCGCTTAACCGACGTTCTAAAGAACTTAAAAGCACTTCCACCAGAAGAACGGCCTAAGATGGGGCAAAAGGTTAATGTGCTTAAGACTCTATTAAAAGATCATATTAGTGAGGCTGAACAGGTTTTTAAACAACAGTTACTAGAAAAAGCCTTAGAAGCAGAAGCGATTGATGTCACCTTACCGGGTCGTGCCAAAGGGCTCGGTCAATTGCATCCTGTAACTCGAGTGACTGCACGCATTAATGCTTTTTTCTCACAGATGGGCTTTGAAGTGGTAGAAGGGCCTGAAGTTGAAAGCGATTACTACAACTTTGAGGCGCTCAACATTCCATCTCATCACCCAGCAAGGGCGATGCATGATACCTTTTATTTTGATGCGAGCACGCTTTTAAGAACGCACACCTCCCCAGTTCAAATAAGAGAGATGGCTGAGAGTAAGCCGCCGTTTCGTTTAATTGCGCCAGGACGAGTGTATCGCTGTGATTCTGATTTAACGCATACGCCAATGTTTCATCAAGTAGAAGGTCTCTACATTGATAAAGATGCAAGTTTTGCAGGCCTAAAGGGACTCCTTAGTCAATTTTTTGCTTTCTTCTTTGAAAAAGAGGTTGCTCTTCGCTTTAGACCGTCCTATTTCCCGTTTACAGAGCCATCAGCAGAAGTAGACATTCAATGCACTCAATGTGATGGCAAGGGGTGTCGCGTGTGCAAACAGACCGGGTGGTTGGAAGTCCTCGGTTGTGGAATGGTTCATCCTAAGGTATTGGCTGCGGTTAATTTATCCAGTGATGAGTATTGTGGTTGGGCCTTTGGCTTGGGCATCGATAGAATGGCAATGTTGAAATACGGTATTGATGATCTGCGCCTCTTTTTTGAAGGCGATTTAAAGTTTTTAAGACAATTTTAAGATCTTTTCCGAGGTATGATGAATGAGAGTCAGTAAAGAGTGGCTGAATGAATGGGTTGAGGTGTCAGAGAGCTCCAGCAGTGAGCTTGCTGAATCATTGACTATGGCAGGCCTAGAAGTAGATGACGTTGAGAAGGCGGCAGGTGATTTTTCTAAGGTGGTGGTAGGACAGGTGTTGTCAGTCGAACCGCACCCTGATGCGAACAAGCTCTGTTTATGCCAGGTTGAGGTGGGTGAGGAACACCCTCTGCCAATTGTGTGTGGTGCCAGTAATGTGGTGGCAGAAGCAAAGGTTGCGGTGGCCTTAGTTGGGGCCAGGCTAGGGGACTTAAAGATTGCCAAAACAAAATTGCGAGGCGAACCTTCTCACGGCATGCTATGTGCTAAAGAGGAGCTTGGCCTAGAAAAGGAAGAAGATGGTATTTGGCTTTTGCCGCAAGAGGCGCCGATAGGTTGCCCACTTAAAGAGTATCTTAAACTCAATGATGAGATTCTGGTGGTAGAACTTACCCCTAACCGTGGAGATTGTTTGAGTATGCATGGGGTGGCAAGAGAAGTGGCTGCCTTAAAAAACATTAGCTTAAAAAAAGAAGCAGTCTTTACCGATGAGTCAGTGCTTAGTGATAAAACCTTGCCCATATCCATACAAGAAGAAGCGTTTTGCCCTCAGTATGTTGGGCGGGTTATTGAAGACCTTTCCCTAGAAACGCCGAGCCCAATTTGGCTTAAAGAGCGCTTACGGCGGGCAGGCATTCGGGCTAAGAGTTTGGTGGTCGATGTCACAAACTATGTGATGTTGGAAGTGGGCCAACCAATGCATGCCTTTGATTTAGAAACAATTAATGATGAAATCATTATCAGACGAGCACTCCCTGGTGAGCGTTTAACTCTTTTAAACGACAAAGACGTTCTGCTTGAACAGGATACCGTGGTCATTGCCGATCGGGTTAAAGCTCTTGCCATAGCCGGTGTGATGGGAGGTCATCAAAGTGCGGTGAGTGAAAAAACCAAACACGTTTTCTTAGAGAGTGCCTACTTTGCCAAAGAGAAGATTGCCGGCAGTGCTAGACGCTATGGTTTGGCAACAGACTCTTCTCACCGTTTTGAGCGAGGCGTTGCCCCTGAGCTGCAGCGAAAAGCCATTCTGCGCGCGACAGAATTATTGGTCTCCATTGCCGGAGGAAAACCAGGGCCTGTTATTGAAAAGAATTCAGAGTCCTTATTACCTAGTGAGAAAAGCATCTCATTTTCAACTCAGCAGGCAAACAGAGTGTTAGGTTGTTGTTTTAGTGAGCAGGAAGTCACTCAAATTTTTGAGCGTTTAGGCATGAGCGTTCAATCGCAAGGAGAGAGCTTACAAGTAGTGGTGCCGGCGTTTCGGTTTGATATTGAGATTGAGGCCGATTTGGTTGAAGAGCTTGCTCGAGTATATGGTTACAATAATTTGCCAACAAGCCCAATTGTTGCACCTTTTCATGCCAATAATACATTGGAGAGTACGCGATCAAAACTTGATCTTGCCAATCGATTAGTGGCCCTGGGATATAACGAAATCATTAGTTACAGCTTTGTTTGTCCCAACCTTCAACGTTCTTTTTATGGTGATGAAGCGGGTTTAAGGTTATTAAATCCGATTTCATCAGAACTCTCTGAAATGAGAAAAGGGTTATGGCCAGGGCTCATGAGCAGTGCTTTGTTTAATTTGCACCGACAAGAATCGAGCATGAAGCTTTTTGAAATGGGTTTGGTGTTTCAAAAAGATGGCAATGAACTCAAACAGTTGCCAATG
>JASBUC010000015.1 GCA_030148065.1 Legionellaceae bacterium
TTTTTTCTGGTCAATATGAGCTTCTTACCAAGCCTATATATAAGATTAAACTATCAAATATTTTATATGCGATTTCACCTCCTTCATCAATTATTTTTGAATTAATGTGCGCGAATGTTCCCGTTGCGGTTTTTGTTGATAAGAAAAATAACATTGATCTTCATAACTACCAAGGCTTGACAGTTGTCCAGTCTTATCACGACGCTGTTTGCTTTATTAACAAGGCAATTGCTGATCCTGCTTGGTTCATTAACAGCCAAAATAGATTTCTTAGCTCTAAAGGATTTGAAGTTAATCCAGAGAAAATTACTAAAAATTATCAAAGACTTTTTGACTCTGTTACCCATCAAAATATATTTTCAAATCCAATTGCAACGAGAAAAACGATACTGTTTGTAGTATCGGATTCTAGTCCAACTTTAAATATTCATTTCTTACAGCCATTATATTCAAATGAACTTAAAAAAATATATGACTTTGAGATATTGAATGATAATGAGATTAATAAATTGTGCAAACATGAGTTGCTCAATGACAAATTAATCAATATTTCTCCTTCTATTGTGGTTTTTGTTAGATTAGTGGAGAAAAATTCACTTAAAGTTCTCAAATGGGCTAAATACTACTCAGTGCCAACAGTACACTTTATCGATGATGATCTTCTTCGTTTTCCTAAATCTTTAGGCATAGAAAAGTACAATTACTATACTTGTTCTGACAGGGTTAAAGTGTTCAAACGTTTATTAACTGAGACAACACTAGTTTATTGTTCTACAAAGAGGCTTAAAGAGAGTTTGGAAAAAAATGACATTGTTGCAACATTTGAAGTAGCAAAAATTTATTGTTCTGGTGAAGTTTTATGTTCTCCAAAAACTAGTGAGGTTATTACAATAGGGTATATGGGCACTAATCATCAGAATGATTTTAAATTAATTATTCGCCCATTGGTTGAGTTACTAAAAAGGAATAAAAACGTTAAGTTTGAAATTATGGGTAAAACCCCTATGCCAAAAGAATTGCTTGAATTCTCTTCTCAAATCAAAGTTATTCCTTGGGTTCAGTCCTATAGTCAGTTTAGAGAGACGTTGGTGAGTCTAGATTGGGACATCGGGTTATGCCCATTAGAAAAAAATACATTTAATCTCGCTAAGGCTGACACTAAGTGGGTGGAATATAGTTCCTGTGGAATTGCTGTTATAGCAAGCAGCGGAACGGTTTATGATGCATCGGCAGATGGAAATTGTGCTCTTTTAGCAGACTCTTCTGATGAATGGCTGCAGGCATTAGAGTCTTTAGTTTTTGATTCTAACACTCGTAAGACCCTAGTAAGAAATGCACAAAAAAAATTACTTAACCATTATTCTATCACCATGCTAGGCGAGCAATTATTGCATGTGTTTAAAAAAGTTCAAATATTAAACCAAAGAAATGTTAGTGAGATGATTGATGGGTAAAATACTGATTACCGGAGGTGCGGGATTCATTGGAAGCCACTTAGCAACTAGATTGTTGAGCGCTGGGCATGAGTTAACCATACTTGATAACTTTTTGCCTCAAGTCCATGGTAACCATGGAGTTTTAAATAAACAGCTCAAAAATAAAAATGTAAAGTTAATTAGGGGGTCTGTTACTTCTTGCGATGATGTTAGCTTAGCATTAGAAGGCGTCCAAAAGGTCGTTCATTTGGCATCAGAAACAGGGACTGGGCAATCGATGCATGCCATCACTCATCATAATAATGTAAATACTTTGGGGACAGCCGTTTTACTTGAACAAATTATCAAAAATAAGATAAAGATTGATAAATTTATTTTAGGATCTAGTCGTGCAGTTTATGGCGAAGGGCCCTATGTGTGCGATACTTGTGGACCTAGAAATAGAGTGGTCCCTTTGGTTAGACGAAGGATTCATCTAGAAAATCAGGTTTGGGATCATAAATGTTCTAGTTGCGATGTTCTTTTGAAATCTGTTAGCGTGCGAGAAAATGATTATATTAGACCCGTTTCAGTATATGGTGCTTCAAAATATGCACAAGAAGAGCTAGTACGTATTATATGCTCTGTGAATGACATTTCCTTTGGGATTTTTAGAATGCAGAATGTTTACGGTGAGGGGCAGTCTCTAATCAACCCTTATACAGGGATCCTCTCTATCTTTACAAAGAAAATTTTAAACAGCGTCCCTATTCCTATCTTTGAAGATGGGCAAATGCTCCGTGATTTTATTTATGTAGAAGACGTTGTTAATGCTTTTCAACAGGGGCTAGATTTAGATACAACTGATTTTACTTTGAATTTGGGCTCAGGTACTACGGTTAGTGTTTTAGAGTTGGTCATCCTTTTGAAAAAATTATTGAATTCTGATAATCAATGTGAATTTAATGGCGAGTATAGATTGGGTGATATTCGACATTGCCATGCAGATCTAAAGTTGTTGACCAAAACCTTAGATATAAAACCTAACGTTAAATTAGAGAGTGGGTTGAGTAAATTTACTAAATGGGCTATAAATGAAACAAAAATATTTGCGTAGAGTAGACAATGATTAACTAGGATATTACTTAAATATCATTATAACTACTTACTTTATGCCACTTTTTAATTAATTTATTGCTTTTTACAAAACAGAATTTTACCTCAATCCTTTATTTATAGCTTCTTTATAGTATAGGCAGGAATGTGTTGTAAATCCGTAATAACTTTGATTTGTGATAAATATAAACGGTATTGAATGGGGTGGTAGATGAAAAAGGTTTTCGTGGGCTATACGTCATATCAAGATGTAGTATACCAAGTAGCAAAACACTCAATTGAACGGTTTTCAAATGATGTGAAGTGTTTTCCTATTATTCAGCAATCATTACGTGATCTTGGCATTTATACTCGCGATATTGACAGCAAAGGATCTACAGAGTTTTCAATCACTCGTTTTTTGACACCCTGGTTAGCAGGTTTTAGAGGGTGGGTGCTTTTTTGTGATAATGATGTTTTAGCATTAGATGATCTTGGGAAATTATTTCAGTTGGCTGATGATCGATATGCGGTAATGTGTGTGAAACATCAATACAAGCCTAATTCTGGCTTAAAGCTTGACGGAAAGCAGCAATTTAACTATCCAAGAAAAAATTGGTCATCTGTTGTTTTGTGGAATTGTTCGCACCCAAAAAACCAAATGATTACACCAGAATTGATTAATGAAGTCAGCCCGCTTTTTTTGCATCGGTTTATGTGGCTTGATGATAATGAAATTGGAAATATTTCACATGCTTGGAATTGGCTGGTGAATTGGTATAAAGAACCTCAAGATGGAACCCCTAAGCTTTTGCATTTCACAGAAGGGGGGCCTTATTTTAAGCGTTATCAGGATGTTGAGTATGCTAACTTGTGGCTTGATGAATATTCTCTAATGACGCAATCACACTTTGATAGCAGTGATTTAATTGGATAAATTATTTTGATTTATTGGTTAGCTTGTTATCCAAAAACAGGAAGTACTTGGTTAAGAGAAATTTTAAATACTCTATTATCACCTAGAGAAACGGCTATCACTAGCATTCCTACTTTTCAAAAGGCATTCCCATCCAATCCTATGGTCCATAAAATTGCATCTCAGGACGCCTGTATTATTAAGACACATTTGGTTCCTGGAAATAAAAGAATGGATTGGGATAAGGAACACTACCCTGAAAGCGCTATAATTTTAACTAAAAGGCATCCTCTAGATGTTCTATTATCATCCATAAACTATGCTAGGATAAAAGAAAAAGAGGCATATTTTTTAAATAATACGCCTAAGACTGTTGAGAGAATTATTGAGGACAGAGAAATAAGATATTACATGGAGCGATTTATAGAGTGTGATGGTGAGCAGTTTTTTTTGTCTGGTAGTGGGCATTTTTCAGCATATAATTTAACCTGGAAACGGTATTCTGATTTAAATAATATTAGACTACTGGAAATCTGTTATGAGGATTTTTGCATTTCACCCAAATTGACACTCTTATCATTGTTAGATTTTATCAAAATTGATAAGAGTTATTTGCAGTTAGAGACCGTTCTTGCAGCTGTTGAAAATAAAACAAAGTTAAATGGGGACTTCTTTTGGAAGAAAAGAGCATTCAACTACCAGTTTATGCTACCTCTTCATGAGATTGAATATTTCTTTCAACATTATCAAGATAAACTAAATATTATGGGATATGCCCAAACATAACCTGAAGAATCGACTCATAATTCAAACCCCGCTCAAGGGAGGGTTTTGAGCGCATATTGGATAAAATTTATGAGGAAAAAGCGTAGCGTACTGGTGTACGTGAGTACTTTTCCGAGTAAATTCTATTCAATAGGAGCCCAAAGCATCCCGGACTAAATATGAGTCGATTACTCAGGGTATATAACCTAAGCAATCCCTTGCTCGATGATGGCACCACCTAAGCAGACGTTTTGATGATAGAACACTATTGATTGACCGGGGGTGACGGCGCGTTGTTTGTCACAAAACATCACTAACAGTTCACCTTTATCATCTTCGCTGATGAGTGCGGGCGTGTCTTCTTGTCGGTAGCGTATTTTTACCATGCAGGTAAGTGGAAACTCGGGTCTCTTAGATGAGATCCAACTTGCATTTTTAGCGATTAACCCTTGTTTAAAGAGCAGTGGGTGGTCTTGGCCTTGTACCACAATAAGCTCATTCTGTTCGATGTTTTTATCAGCAACGAACCAGGGCGTTTCTGAGTAATTTTTTAAACCGCCAATTTTTAAGCCTTGGCGCTGCCCAATGGTGTAGTACATAAGACCATCGTGTTTGGCAATGACATCCCCTGTGCTGGTGACGATGTTGCCAGGCTTTGCCAGTAAGTATTCTTTCAAAAAGTTTTTAAATTTTCGCTCTCCAATAAAGCAAATGCCAGTTGAGTCTTTTTTATTATGGGTAATGAAGCCTTGCTCTTTGGCTATTTCACGCACTTTGTCTTTTTCTAGTTGGCCAACGGGAAAGAGTGTTTTAGACAAAGCTTGTTGATTAATGGCATGTAGAAAATAGCTTTGATCTTTATTGCGGCTTTTGCCTTTTAAGAGTTGGTAGTCGCCGTCTCTAAAGCGCACTTTGGCGTAATGTCCGGTTGCGATGTAATCAGCGCCTTCTTCTAGGGCATAGTTGAGAAAGGCTTTAAATTTAATTTCCTTATTGCAAAGAATGTCTGGATTTGGGGTGCGGCCTTCACTGTATTCATTCAAAAAGTGCTCAAACACACGGTCCCAATAGGAGGTTGCAAAATTAACGGACTTTAAGGGAATGTCCAACTTTTCGGCCACTGCCTTGGCATCTTTGAAATCCTCTTCAGCTGGGCAATAATCTTCTTCATCGTCTTGATCCCAGTTCTTCATAAAGACAGCACTGACGTTGAAGCCTTCTTTTTTTAATAAGTACGCCGCCACTGAAGAGTCTACGCCGCCAGAGAGGCCAACGATTACATGTTTTGTCATAAAAGTGTCTTTAAAAGAATCAAACTGCATTGTACAAGAAATTACAGTTAAAAAAAAAGAGCCGCTTGGCTCTTTTTCTTGTTAAGTCAGACTTAACGAACTATTTAGTCTGTAAGACGGAAATAACGAGTACCGAAATAGCGTTGTAGTTTTTTACGGATGGTACCACGGCTAATACCAAGCATTTTCGCCGCTTGTAATTGATTGCCTCGTTTCTTTTCCATAACCGCTTGTAGTAGTGGGGGTTCAACTTCTTGTAAAATCATGTCGTACAAATCGTTGACTTGGGCGCCTTTGTTTTCAGCTAAAAATCGATTGACCACATCATACACTAAATTTTGTAACCCTTTTTCTTCAGTTGCTGTCTGTTGAACGGGTGTATTTTGTGTTAGCTCCATTGTTAACATCCTTATTAAAGTTAGTAGCAAACTAAATCCTTGAACTTATTGATAAAGTTCTACGACTGTGACAGATTTTTGTATCTGTTCTTAGGCAGTCACATCAAATGGTACACGACAAAAAAAAGTTTATCTAGACTTAAATGTGATATTTATGTCGTTTTTTCAATCTGTTGCGTGTTTTGTTGGCAGAGTTGAAGTACGCTGTCTTCCAATGTGCAGTCAATGGCGCTGACGGATAAATTATTGGCGAGCTGTTTGAAATGTTGAATCATTTTATGTCGTTTTTTCTCTGAGTTTAGCAGTCGCTCAGCGGCTAAAGCGATGTGTTTCCCCGTACAGTCAGCTTGAATAAGCTCAGGCGCTATTGGGGCATTAAGAATGATGTTTGCAAGACTAATAAATCTCACTTTTATGACTTTGGCGGCTATCAAATAGGTGATCGCACTGATTTTATAGACCACCACCATCGGGGTTGCTAGCAACGCGCACTCCAAGCTTGCTGTTCCTGAGGCGACAATGGCAAGCGTCGAAAGCTTGAGTGCTTCTCGGGCCTTGCCTTGAATAATGTCCAAATTCTTCAGTGGGCAAGCCTTTAAGTGTTTGGTGATCATTTCCATAGAGATGGTCTCAGCAACGGGCAAAATAAAGCGTACAGTTTGATGGCGCTTTGAGAGTTCTTTGGCCGCAATGAGGAGCTCAGGCAATAATCGATTGATCTCATTTTCTCTAGAGCCAGGTAGTAGGGCAATAAGTTTTATTTCCTTCGATGCTTTGATGTCTGCTTGTAGAGTATCAATGCTCTTTTGATCCGGCTCTAAATTATCTAGCAAGGGATGTCCGACAAAGTGTACGGGGACTTGGTGCTGGTGGTAGAGGGCTTTCTCAAATGGTAAAATCACGGCCATTTGGCTGATGTATTGCTTGATAGTCTTGATTCGACCTGCTTTCCAAGCCCATATTTGAGGGCTGATGTAGTAGAGAATGGGGACACGATTATTGAGCGCTTTGGCCAGACGCAAATTAAAACCTGGGTAGTCAATTAAGATGACTAAGTCCGGCTTGGTGTTTTCTATGTGAGCGTGAATCTGCTTAAAGGCGCGTCGGATAACAGGGAACTTTTTCACCACTTCTGTAAAGCCAGTTACACCGTGCTTTGCTAGCTGGTCAATAACCTTGACGCCAGCTCTTTGCATGTGAACACCGCCGATACCACTAAACTCAAAGGAGACAGGCCCTTTATTTAGTTTGTTAACCAAGCTTGCAGCATGCAAATCACCGGAACTCTCCCCGGCTATAATGACAACGCGCTTTGCCTTGCTCATTTTAACAAACTGTGTCACGTTCTTGGTTTTTTAGAGCTTGCTTGCTACTGTGACCAGCGGCTTCTAGGTTTTGGTAAATACACTCAGTTATTTGCTCGGCAACGTTTAAAGCATTCATGCCATCTTCGCCTGTGACCACAGGCGTGCCATCTTCAATGATGCATTGAAGAAAGGCTTTAATTTCATCAAGCAGTGGATCACTTTTCTCAAATTGAGATTGATGTTGAACAATCTCAGGGATCCCAGGAAACATTTCACCTTCGCCTTTGTTAAAAATGGCAAATTTTTTGTTTTGGTAATCAATTGAGATGTACGCTTCGGGCTGAAAAATACGTGTTTTTCGCTCCGATTTAAAGCTGATACGACTGGCGGTCACATTGGCAACACAACCATTTTCAAAGCGCAGTCTTGCGTTTGCAATGTCAATGCCTGAGGTCAAGATGGCGGCCCCTTGCGCATCGATGTGTTCAACCGGGGATTTAACAATGGATTGTAGTAAATCAATGTCGTGAATCATTAAATCTAAAATAACGTTGACATCGGAACCACGCGGGTTAAATGGGGCAAGCCTGGTTGATTCAATAAATTTAGGATTGGTGAGGTAGGGCTCGATGGCAATTTTAGCAGCATTAAACTGCTCTAAATGACCCACTTGCAGTTTTAACTTGTTCTTTTTAGCAAGGTTAACCAGTGCTTCTGCTTGCGATACGGTCTCAGTAATGGGTTTTTCAATCAAGACGTGCACGCCATGCTCTAGAAAGGTTTTGGCTATTTCATAGTGCTGGTTGGTCGTCGCTGCTATGCTAACAGCGTCTACTTTTCCAAGCAGATCGTTATGGTCTGAGACACCAGGTACTTCTAATTCCTGGGAAACGGCCTTGAGGGTTTCTTGGTTTCGGTCACAGACGGCCACTAAATTGGCTTGCTCAAGGAGCTTGAATTTTTGTGCGTGAAAACGTCCTAGGTAACCAGTTCCTATTACCGCACAATTGAGTTTTCTCATGGAATTTGTACACTAGCTCAAAAAAATAGATGATATTTTCACATTTTTTTACGAACAAATCAATTTTTCTACAGTTATACTAATTTAACACAAGTGAGTTTTGAACAATGTATGAACAGTCTTTTCAAGGGCAGCTAGTTGCCGGTGTCGATGAAGTGGGTCGAGGCCCGTTGGTTGGGGATGTGGTCGCTGCTGCGGTCATACTACCAAAAGAGCATAAGCTTTCGTTAATGGATTCAAAAAAATTAACAGATAAGAAACGCGCGGTACTCGATGAGATGATTCGTGAGTGTGCGGTGTCTTTTTCCATTGGCATAGCAAACCCTAAGGAAATTGATGAATTGAATATTTTGCAAGCAAGTCTTCTAGCCATGAAACGGGCGGTAGAGGGATTAAGCGTTGTGCCAGAGTTGACCTTAGTTGATGGCAATCGTCTTCCAAATTGGTCCTATCCGTCTAAAGCCATTGTAAAAGGGGACAGTTTAATACCAGCAATTAGTGCAGCCTCCATTATTGCTAAAGTCTTTCGTGATAAACAAATGATTGAGCTTGATAAAGAGCACCCAGAGTATGGTTTTGCCGCTCATAAAGGCTATCCAACCAAGCATCATCTAGAGGCCATCAAGCAATACGGCGTATTAGCAAGTTACCGAAAAAGCTTTAAGCCTGTGCGCGAGATCCTATTCCCGTGATCAAAAGTGTGAACTGTCAGCTCGCAGCCAGTCATTTTTATAAGCCTCTGGCAGCGACTCTTTTAACAAGTCACCGGCTTCTAGAAAGGGGTAGAGCTCTGTGTAATTTTTACTGTGTATTTCATCGATGCGTTTGTAGATGTGCTGAGGACCAAGTTTTTCAGGGGAGTCGATGCCCATGGCACCAATTAGTTCCATAAAACTTTCCATGGTGACTTTGTGAAAGTTATGAACGTGCTTGGCTTTGTGCTCAGGAATGACGGCATTTACTCGGTTTGGATCTTGGGTGGCAATGCCAGTTGGGCACTCATTGGTGTTGCAGCGACGCGATTGGATGCAGCCTATTGAGAACAACATGCCTCGTGCTGAGTTGCACAAATCAGCGCCAATGGCTATTTTTTGCACCAGATCAAATGCTGAAATCACTTTACCTGAGGCAATGAGACGAATGTGTTTTCGAAGGTTACAGCCCACTAAGCAATTGTGTATAAAAATAAGGGCGTTGTTAATCGGAAGGCCTAAGCGGTTAGAAAATTCAATGGGGGCAGCCCCCGTGCCACCTTCGGCGCCATCGACGGTGATAAAGTCTGGGTAGACCTTTTCTTCTAGCATGGCTTTACAGATGGCCATAAATTGATGTTTTTGACCGACGGCTAATTTAAAACCAACGGGTTTGCCGCCACTTAGCTCTCGTAATTTTGTAATAAATGCCAGCAAGCTTTTTGGGCAGCTAAAGGCTGAGTGAGACGATGGTGAGTAGCAATCTTTGCCCATTGGGATCCCCCGAGTCTCAGAGACTTCTTTGCTTATTTTAGCCGCAGGGAGTAAGCCGCCGTGGGAGGGTTTTGCTCCTTGTGAAATTTTTATCTCAATCATTTTTACTGAATCATGTTTTGACTTTTCTGCAAATAAGGACTCGTCAAAATTACCATCTTCGGCTCGGCAACCAAAATAGCCGGTGCCTAGCTGCCAGACGATGTCCCCACCATGCTTTAAATGATAAGGCGTTAGACCGCCTTCACCAGTATTGTGATAGAAGTTTCCATGCTTGGCGCCTAAATTTAGCGCTTCAATGGCGGTATAGCCTAGGGCGCCAAAACTCATTGCTGAGACGTTCAGTCTTGACGCGATGTAAGGTTTCTTACAGGCGTCATTACCAATGGTAACTCGGCGGTGTTCGTTGTTTGCTTTGACTGGTTGCATTGAGTGTAGGGCAAGCTCATAGCCTTCTCGACTGATGTCGTGCTGAGTGCCAAATGGGACCGTATCGTTTGCAAGTTTAGATCGCTGGTAGACAAGTGAGCGCTGTTCTCTAGAGAAGGGTTTTTCGCTTAAATTAGTTGCTACAAAATACTGCTGCATTTCAGGTCGAATCGATTCAAGCATGTACCTAAAATGCCCAAAAAAGGGATAGTTTCTTAAGATGTTGTGAGTCGACTGCACTAAATCATAGGTACCAAGGAGGGCATAAAAGCCACTGAGTAGAAAACCCCAAGCAAAATGAACAGAAACCAGACACAATAACGCGTTAAAAAGGAGTAGAAGAGGTGCTGAAATCAAGAAAAACTTTTTGCCTGTCATGAGCTTACCCAATTAATTTTGATTACTTAAGGTTTAGCATAAATTTGAAGATCTTCAAAGCCGCTCGTTGGTTTTAGAAATGCCTTGGTGTAAGATGAGTCGAATTTTATCACCAGTGAGATCGTATGAGTTGTAATGCGCAGAAGAAGTCTGTTAAAGCTCCGACCGGACCTAAGCGACAAACTAAGTCTTGGTTAACTGAAGCCCCTCTAAGAATGTTAATGAATAATTTAGATCCTGAGGTTGCTGAAAACCCTGAGGACTTAATCGTCTATGGCGGTATTGGCAAAGCAGCTCGTAACTGGCAGTGTTTTGATAAAATTGTCGAAACCCTTAAGGAGTTAGAGGACGATCAAACCTTGCTCGTACAGTCTGGTAAGCCTGTCGGGGTGTTTAGAACTCATAAAGACGCACCAAGAGTGTTAATTGCCAATTCAAACCTGGTTCCCAATTGGGCCAATTGGCAACATTTTAATGAGCTCGATCAAAAAGGCCTAATGATGTATGGTCAAATGACCGCAGGCTCTTGGATTTATATTGGTTCACAGGGAATTGTTCAAGGAACCTATGAAACCTTTGTTTCGATGGCAAAAACTCATTTTAATGGCTCTTTAAAAGGCCGTTGGATTTTAACCGCAGGCTTAGGTGGCATGGGTGGGGCGCAACCACTGGCGGCTGTCATGGCTGGTGCTAGCATGCTTGCCATCGAGTGTGATGAGACAAGGATTAATAAGCGTTTAGAGACAAAGTACCTGGATGCCAAAACGGACTCTTTGGATGAGGCTCTAGAGCTGATTGAGGCTTCCATCAAGGAGAACAAACCGCGCTCGATTGGTCTATTAGGAAATGCAGCAGACATACTACCAGAGATGGTAAAGCGCGGCATACACCCAGATGTTGTTACCGATCAAACCTCCAGTCATGATCCTCTTAATGGTTATCTCCCTAGTGGTTGGAGCTTAGAACAGGCTAAAAAAGCACGGCTTGATACCCCAGAAGAACTCTTAAAGGCTTCACGTCAGTCAATTGCAAGGCATGTAAGCGCCATGCTTGCCTTTCACAAGCTTGGGATTCCAGTTGTTGATTATGGTAACAACATACGCCAGGTTGCGTTTGAAGAAGGGGTTGAAAACGCCTTTGACTTCCCAGGGTTTGTGCCTGCCTATATTAGACCGCTGTTTTGTGAGGGTATTGGACCTTTTCGTTGGGTGGCCTTATCAGGGGATCCCAATGACATCTATAAAACTGATGAGAAGGTTAAAGAATTATTGCCTGAAAACAAAGCGCTGCATAATTGGCTGGATTTGGCAAAAGAACGCATTGCCTTTCAAGGGTTGCCGGCTCGAATTTGTTGGGTTGGTTTAAAAGATCGGGCACGATTAGGTCTTGCTTTTAACGAAATGGTACGAAATGGCACCTTGAGCGCTCCCATTGTGATTGGGCGTGATCATCTCGATTCTGGCAGCGTTGCAAGCCCAAATCGTGAAACAGAAGCCATGCGCGATGGATCGGATGCAGTGAGTGATTGGCCACTGTTGAACGCTCTTTTAAATACCGCTAGTGGTGCGACTTGGGTGAGTCTACATCATGGTGGTGGCGTTGGTATGGGCTTTTCTCAACATGCTGGTATGGTGGTCGTTTGTGATGGTAGCCATGATGCTGATAGGCGGCTTAAAAACGTTTTAACCAATGATCCAGCAACAGGGGTGATGCGCCACGCCGATGCTGGCTATGAACTTGCTACTAATTGCGCCAAAGAAAATGATCTGTGGCTTCCTATGCTTGAGTCTTAAAACCAATGAAAAAAGTAACAATGTATACAGATGGGGCTTGTAGTGGTAACCCGGGCCCCGGTGGCTGGGGAGTGGTCATGCTCTATGAATCTCACCAGAAAACCGTGTATGGTGGGGAGCCAGATACCACCAATAACCGTATGGAGCTGCAGGCTGCAATTTCAGGCTTAAAGTTATTAAAAGAACCTTGTGAAGTGGCGCTCTATACCGATTCAAATTACTTAAAACAGGGCATGACTGAGTGGTTAAGTCGTTGGAAGTTAAAAAATTGGAAAACGGCTGCCAATAAACCCGTTAAAAACGTCGACTTATGGCAGCAACTTGATGAGTCAGTACAAAAACATAAAGTTACTTGGCACTGGGTAAAAGCACACGCTGGCAACCTCTACAACGAAAAGGCCGACGAATTGGCGCGACAAGGGGTGATAGAGCAATGAGTCGAATTATCTGCTTAGATACTGAGACAACTGGTTTAGAGGTCTCACAAGGTCACCGAATCATCGAAATAGGGGCTGTTGAGCTCATTGAGCGAGAAATTACAGGTCGTCAATTTCACAAGTACATTAACCCCATGCGCCTAGTGGATAAAGGTGCTTTTGACGTGCATGGGATTAGCAATGATTTTTTACATGATAAGCCTTTATTTAAAGATGTGTGTGATGATTTTTTAAACTTTATTGACGGGGCTGAACTGGTCATTCACAACGCGCCATTCGATTTAGGGTTTTTAAATCACGAGTGTGAGCGTCTCAACTATGGTCCCCAGCGCATTGAATCCCGCTGTACCATAACTGATACCCTCAAACTTGCCAAAGCAAAACACCGAGGACAAAAAAATAACCTTGATGCGCTTTGTAAACGTTACGGTATTGACAACAGCAATCGAACCTTACACGGCGCGTTATTAGACTCTGAAATATTGGCAGACGTTTATTTGGCCATGACTGGTGGCCAGATAAACTTATTTACGCAAAGCGGAGAATCAAGCACAACTTCAAACCTTAATGAGGCCGCTAAGACTGTGCAAGGGGGGACTCAGATAGTTGATCATGGGGAGTATAAGGTAATATATGCAAATGCTGAGGAGCTGGCTGCCCATGAAAAATTTATGACCCAAATCCTCAAAGAGGAAGCTTAATCCTCTTCTTCATTAATACTGAAAGAGGATCCACAGCCACAAGTTGTTTTCGCATTAGGATTTCGAATGACAAATTGCGCCCCTTGTAAGTCTTCACGGTAGTCAATTTCTGCATTTTCTAAATATTGAAAGCTTAAAGAGTCGACAATTAGCTTGACTTGGCAGTCACCACTGGTACTAGTTTTCTCAAAGATGGCATCGTCTTCATTAATACTTTGATCAAAGGTAAAACCATACTGAAAGCCCGAGCAGCCCCCACCGGTAATGTAGACGCGTAAGTTTAAAGAGGGATCATCTTCTTCTAAAATTAACTCTGCGACTTTATCTACGGCACTTTGACAAAACTTAAGGCTCTCTTCACTACTGTTAGTTGCAAGTGTGTCTGTCATAATCATTCACGTAATTGACAAAATTTGTTAATTATACCAAATAATTAGGCAGGGCTCAAAGCACTCTCGTTTTGATGAGGTTTTACAAGTTCTTGAATGGGTTTGGCAAGCCCAAGCTTAGTTAATTGCTTTTTAGAGTGCCAAGAGAGTTGGCCTTCAAGCTCGAGGCTAAGATCATCTGCGTTGTCGAGCTCAATTTCTATTGGCTCTAGGATTAGATGATAATGGGAAAAAGTATGCTTAAAGCTTGCTAAGGGTTTTGGTTTTGCCTGAATGGTTTTTGAGAGTGTTTTAATCTCACTTTGCTTGCTGTACTCAGGCAAAGACCAAAGTCCTCCCCAAATGCCTGATTGTGGGCGCTTTATGAGTAAAATTTGCTCCCTGGTATGAATCAGCAAGAAAAAAGCTCGTTTTATAGGTTTTAATTTTCTAGCTTTCTTAAGCGGCAGTTCATTGGCTAGTCCCAATGTCTGTGCCTGACAGTCTGTCTTCATGGGGCAGTTAGGGCAATCTGGTTTGCTAGGCGTACAAATTAGCGCTCCCAAATCCATGATTGCCTGAGTATAGTCACGCGTTCGTAGATCTGGCATTAAAGCATCTGCTCTCTGCCACAGTATTTTTTGCACAGACGGATCGTTTGAGTGGTGTTTCAGTGCAAAATAGCGAATCAGCACGCGTTTGACATTGCCATCTAAGATGGCAGCTTTCTTATTAAAGGCAATGGAATAAATGGCATGGGCTGTTGTTTTTCCAATGCCTGGTAGTTGATAAAGCGCTTCTAGCTCATCAGGGAACATGCCGCAAAACTGCTCATTTATAATTTTAGCACAACGATGCAGATTTCTAGCGCGAGAATAATAGCCAAGGCCACTCCAGAGACCTAGAACGTCATCCAGATCACAATTGGCTAAGGACTCAATAGTCGGGAAGCGCTTAATAAAACGATGAAAGTAGGGGATGACCGTTGTTACTTGTGTTTGTTGTAACATTACTTCAGACAGCCACACTCGGTAGGGGCTTAAGTCTTGCTGCCAGGGTAAATCATGGCGGCCGTATGATTCAAACCAATCTAATAGTTTGCGACTAAAGGGGCTATGGCAAAGGGTCATGGTACAACATTGGAATAATTTTACTGGGATCTAGGGTCATAAGTGGTGCTTTGCGACCACCAATGATTGTTAAGGGGATCTTGCCGTGCAGCTCTTGTATTTCAGTTGGAAAGTCTGCTAGCTCATCAGTATCAATTTCTAGTAGGCCCTTACCTGACACACTGCTTGTTTTCATATTAAGCTTAGCTTGTAAGTTAAGTGTAAAGGGATAGGAAATAATTTGAAATTGTTCAATCGTTACTTCATTGGGGCTAAACGAGACATCTCCTACAGCGCTTTCGAACGCTAGCGTTTTGTTAGTAATTAAATTGTCATGATCAAGTTTTGTAAGATAGAGACTAAAGTCTCGTTTACTATTCGATTTATAGTTATTTGATAGTTTGACAGCGCTACTGATGGCAAGTTTGGTGTCAAAATAAGAGAACGTGCCATTTGAATAGCTAAATTGCGCATGTCCTTTCATACTGTTTAAGACGCCATCCAGAGACTTGATAATTGCTTTAAATTCAGCATCAATGTCTAGCAAGCCCTGTATTCTAAGTGGGAAAGGGCTGTGAAGCCTGGTGGTTTCTACCCGACGAGCTTTTACTTTACCCTGGCTGACGCCTTCTATGATATCACACTCGAGTGAGGCATTAACAATGCCTTGTCCTGCGTTAAAGCGAACGTCATCAACCTTCAATTTTCCAGCTCGGTAGGTGAGGTTTGCTTTCACATTCTCACCAAAAGCCCCTAAAAAGCGTACCCTGTCTGCTAATAACTCCCCATCAAAACGAACTTTAAAAATCCTTTCGGCTAAGGGCAGTGAAAATAGGTCTTTCGGTAGCGAGGCCATGCCTTTTATTTTTCCATCGTATATTCGAGAAACTCGTTCATATTTTCTTTGTCGGTAAGTGGGTGTTTGGTTTAAATGAATAGCAACAAACAAAGGGAAGGGCTTGTCAGCGGAGATGTTAATCGCTTGAATTTTATCAAAATGAAGGGTTTGTCCTGGCTCTTTGAAATAAATGTCCTTAAAGTTAATTGCTTTTAAGGTGACAAGTTTTTGAATCCTATTTCTTTTTCGCTGAGTCTGTTTGTCAAACACCTCGTTTTTTAAGTCGTCATTACCATCAGACCAGGGAAGATTAATAACTGAATGTATGATGTCGAGTCTGTCGATGCTTAGATTACCATTGATAAGCGGCTGATAAACTAAATGAGCCTTAATGGCTTGAATATTTACCTGAGGGCGACGATTTTTACCATAGACAACAATATCATCGGCATAAATCCCAAAATAGGGCCACCAGCGCCAACTGAGCTCTCCTTTGATTCGAACTTCATGTTGAAGGAGTAAAGAGGTTTCTCTTTCGATGGCTTCTTTATATTTACTAATATCCAGAGTGCTGATGATTGCAACTGCAAAAAAAACAAGCAGCAAGACGAGAAAGCATAATCCTTGCAAAACACTCTTTAAGGTCTTCATCTATGATCCAAATTCCACTTATAAGCTAATGGTCGATATAAAATTGAGTTCTGTCAACTTTTAGAGCCTAATAAGGTAGGTTTTATGAGTTTACCCATTCTTTGGGAGTTAAAAAATCTGCAAGTAATGTTTGCTCAAACCTATTTTTAGGGGTATTGCCTTGGTATTGCCATTGAACCTCGGGTGGCAGTGACATCAAAATAGACTCAGTCCGGCCGTTTGACTGCAAGCCAAACAAGGTGCCTCGGTCATAAATTAAATTAAACTCGGCGTATCGGCCACGTCGTAGGCGTTGAAAGTTTTTCTCTTGTTCGTTGTAGGGGTGGGATAGACGCTTTTTGACGATAGGGGCATAGGCCTTGAGATAAGCATCCCCGATGCTTTTTGTCAGGGCAAAGGAATGTTCGATGCTCTGCTCGTTTAAATCATCGAAAAAGAGGCCACCAATACCGCGCGGCTCTTGTCGGTGTTTTAGGTAGAAGTAGTCATCACACCATTTTTTAAATTTAGGGTAGACGTGCTTGCCAAAAGGTTGGCAAGCATCAAACGCACATTGGTGCCAATGTTGGCAATCTTCTTCAAAGCCAAAGTAAGGGGTTAAATCAAAGCCCCCTCCAAACCACCAAACAGGCGTTTCTTCATTGGTGCAAAAAAAGCGTACATTGGCATGAGACGTGGGGACAAAGGGGTTCTCTGGATGAATGACTAAAGAAACACCCATGGCGCTAAAGGGCTTTCCCCCTATGTCCTGTCGTTGGTGAGTGGCGCTTTGAGGCAGTGCTTGACCATGAACAAGCGAAAAATTAACACCAGCTTTTTCAAAGACGCCACCTCTCTCTAACACACGAGTGATCCCATAACCGCCTTCTGGTCGTTGCCATTTATCTACAATGAACGCCTTTTTTTGATCGATGGCAGAGAGCTCACTACAAATGCGCTCCTGTAAAGACAAAAAGTACTGTTCGATTTCATTGAGATTAATATTCATAGTCAAAGACCTCTATTATTTAACTCCTAGCTCTTTGAGACGTTCCTCAAGAAACTCATCGGCTGTATAGTTTTCTGATAAGCGCACATCATCTCGAGGATGCAGAAAAAATGGCATTGATAAACGAGAATGATTATTGTTACTAGGATTGACAACTTGGTGCAATGTCGAACGATAATATCCGTCAGTGCACATTTCTAACATGTCGCCGATGTTAACAGAAATTTTATTTTTATCTAGAGGAACATCATGCCATTTTTGCTGACTGTCTTGTACTTGCAAACCATTCTCAGTTGCGCCAACCAACAGTGTTAAAAGGTTTATGTCGCCGTGGGCTGCAGCACGAATAGCGCCTTTGGGTTCGTTGCCGACAAGTGGCGGGTAGTGCAAAATTCGTAACATGGTTTTATGAGCATCCTCAATCATTTTTGAGAGAGGCATCGAGAGTTTATTGGCAACTTCTTTAGGTAAAAAATGCTCAGTCCATTCAAGCAAGGTAATGGCTAAACGGTTTAAATCATCATAAAGGTCTCGAGTCTTGTTTGAAAGCGCCATAGGGTATTGTCCCCATGGGTAGTATTGAAAAAATTCCTTAATGTCTTTTTGTTGACAACCTTTTGCCACCTCGGACACACGTTGAGGGAAAAAACCGTCTTGAGTTGTAGTGTTAAAGAGTAAAGTCTCTTTCTCCGATTCAGACTGATTAAAAAACGTTTCCCATTCTTGATAAATATGATTGATCTGCTTAATCGACAAAGGGTGATTTTCTAAAACGGCAAAGCCTGTGTCTTTTAAGGATTTTGAAAAGAGCTCTGCGGCGTTGGGGGCTTCCATATCAACTACTAAAACATTCATGATAAAAAAGGAGGTAAGTAATGGAGAGCAAAGTCTAACAAAGATTGTGACCTTTGGCATGAGTTTTGCTTTGTCTTTTGATGGGTTTCTTGGCAGAGTAGAGAAGTTTTATCATGGTGAGTGAGCAACAATGAGTGATATTAGTGGAATTGATAAGAATCTGTTTCAGTCTTTAGGTGTAAAGCGGCCAACAGACTCACTTATTAACAAGAATGAATTACAACAATCAGATTTTATAAAACTTTTAAATCGAGAACTACAAGAGACAAACTCGGTATTAAGGCCCAATGGCGCGCAAGCAAATACGGACAAGGCAGAGAACTTAAACAAACAAGCCTCGCATGAAGATGGCTTTCAAAGCTTTTATTCCACCGTGCAGTCGAAATTGGCACTGCAAGCCTCTTCTTTGATTGGGCGATCAGTTTTGGTACCTAGTAATCAGTTTCTGCTAGGTGGTTCAGAACAAGTTAGCTTTAAAACGGTTCTTAGTGAGACGGTAAAAGAATTGCATGTCGTGATTTCTACTTCAGAAGGTACGCTTGTTTATGAGCAAACACTAGGACCGCAGTCAAAAGGCGCTTGTTCTTTTAACTGGGATGGAAAAGATAACCAGCAGCACCTTATGGAGAATGGCGTCTATCAGCTTTTATTTCGAGGGAGCTCTCTGGCAAATGAATCAATAGACTTCCCATGTTTTGTGGTCTCTAACATTAACAGTGTGACGCTTGGTCAAATGGGAGATGGCATGCTATTGAACGTCGCGAATGTTGGCGATGTTAAGCTCTCTGATGTTTTACAGTTGGAAGAGTAATGGCGTCCCGGAGAGGATTCGAACCTCTGACCTGCCCCTTAGGAGGGGGCTGCGCTATCCAGCTGTGCCACCGAGACTAATCGTGTAGATCTTACCGTATTTTTAGAAAATTTGACAACAGTTGATGACCGCATTCGGAAAGACAAGCTTCTGGATGAAATTGAACCCCATAACTTGCATAGTCTCGGTGCTTGATGGCCATGATTTCAAAGTCATCAGAAAAGGCGCTAATTTCAAACTCATTACTTAAACTTTGAGAATCAATTGCTAAAGAATGATAGCGGCACACCTTCATCCTTGTCGGTAAGCCTCTAAATAGCCCCCTGTTATGATGAGTGAGAAAAGAGGTCTTACCATGACAGATTTGCTTTGCAGGTTTGATGGTTGCACCATGGGCAAGCGCAAGACATTGGTGCCCCAGACAAACCCCTAGAATTGGAATACACGCTTGAAATTCCTCAATGACTGCGAGTGACAGCGTCGCATCATGAGGGTGTCCTGGACCGGGGGAGAGAATAAGGTGGCTGGGAGCAAGGGTATAAATTACATCAAGCGTGTCAACTTTTGAGTCAAGAACGACGACCTTTGCCCCAAGCTCTTGGCAATAACGGTAGAGGTTAAAAGTAAAAGAATCTTGGTTATCAATAATTACAACGCTCATTTTATAAACTAAACTGTTCCCCTAAATACGTTTGCCGTACAACCTTGTTGGCAAGAACCTCTTCACTGCTGCCTTGGTAGATGATTTTTCCATGATTAATGATGTAGGCTTTGTCACAGAGGCTGAGAGTTTCGCGCACATTGTGATCAGTGATTAAGACTCCGATGTTTTTATTAGTCAGCTGTAGGATTATCTTTTTAATTTCAGTAATAGAGATGGGATCGACCCCAGCAAACGGTTCATCGAGTAAGATAAACTGAGGCTCAATGGCCAAGGTTCTGGCAATTTCTAGACGTCTTTTCTCACCGCCTGAGAGCCTCATACACTCAAGGCCTGCGAGATCGCTTAAATTAAACTCCTCCAACAGCGAGTCTAATTTATGCAATCTTTCTTTCTTTGAGAGGCCTTTTCGCAACTCTAAAATGGATAAAATATTTTGTTTTGCGGTCATCTTCCTAAAAAGCGAGAGTTCCTGCGGCAGGTAGCCAATGCCTAGACGAGCTCTTTTATGAATGGGTGCTGAGGTGATTTTTTGACCGTTTAGTAGGATTTGACCACTATCAGGTTTTAAGAGTCCGACAATCATGTAAAAAGTCGATGTTTTTCCAGCGCCATTGGGACCCAGGAGTCCCGTTATTTGTCCTTTTTCAAGAGTGATAGAGACTTGATCAACCGCGCGCTTCGCGCCGTATGATTTGATTAAATTAGCTGCTTCTATGCTCATTAACGATTCGCTTATCTGTTAGCTTAAATTTGTATAGCGCATTTTAGTTTTGCCTGGAAACGATAAGGTTTCTTTTTTCAAATTCGAGACAATGCCTAAAGCTTCAATGGCCATGTTTGGTTTCTGGATGTAAACCCAGTCCTTGCTGGTCGCAAGCTCTGTTTTTGTATTGAACACTAATGAAGTTGTTTTCATTGAGGTGATTGTTAGATGCTTTTTCTCATCGAGCTCATCAATCAAAACATTATTATTAAAATGAATTAGATGATGCTTAGGAAAATAAATACCAGAATCCGCACTTATTTTATTGATTTTGCCAGAGGGAAGGTAGTGCGTTACTTTTGGAAAGGACAATAAAATTTTATCTTCACTGCTTTGTACGATGCTTCTTGCATTTAGACTCTGCTTTAATTCACCTTTATCATTGTACTCAATTAATTTAAAACCTGTTAAACGGTGGATCGGGCCATTGTTTTGCTGTTTACCCCTAGTAGTTGATAATTCATTTTTTACATGAATAAAACCTAATATGCCAAAGAGAATAAAAAAGACGAATAAAATCGATGCCTTTTTTTGCGTCCATTGGCTCATGAGCTTAGATACCGATTGATGGCAAACTCTTTCTTTTTTTGTGCATGAAGAATGACGTCACAAAACTCTCGGACCGCACCTTGCCCGCCTGGTTGCTGGCTGACAAACTTTGCTAGCGCTTTTACCTCTGAGGTGCCATTGGCAACGGTTGCAGGCAGTCCGACTTGTTCTAATAGAGGAAGATCTGGAAAGTCATCGCCCATGTAAGCAATGTGTTCATCCTCTAAATTAAGTGACTGTTTGAGTGCTTGATAATCGCCTAATTTGTCTTTATTGCCACAATAGTAGTGGGTTATTCCTAATTGATTTAGGCGAATTTCAATTTTTTTTAGTGGGGTCGTGGTGATCACCGCTACATTAATACCAGCTGCTTGCAAAAGCTTTATACCAATGCCGTCGTGAACATGATAGCGTCTTTGTTGGGTGCCATGCTCATCTAGGTAGATGGCGCCATCGGTAAGAACCCCATCTAAATCAAAGACAACACAACGAATGACGGCAGCTTTCTCTGCAAGTGCATTTAATGGCATCTAAGCAACTCCAGCATTTAATAAGTTGTGTAGATGAATGACGCCATAGGGTGTATTGTCATCATTCACAATGACCAAGGACGTAATTTTATTCTTCTGCATTAGATTAAGTGCTTCAGTTGCTAGTGTGCCTCTAGAAATGGTGCGCACATTCTTGCTCATTACTTCTTTGATTGGTGTGTCTTGAATGCTAAGGCCACTGTTGAGCGTTCGGCGTATGTCGCCGTCAGTGAAAACGCCAGCTAGTGCGGCGTTGCTGTTATAGATGATGGCCATACCGAGTTTTTTTTCAGTAATTTCAATTAGTGCATCTTTTACTAAGGTCTCTTGGGAAACCAATGGCATGGCATCGCCTGTATGAGCCAACTCATCAGTTTTGACTAGGAGTTTTCGGCCTAAGGCACCAGCTGGATGTGAGAGGGCAAAGTCGTCTGAACTAAATCCTTTTGCAGTTAGTAGGGAAACCGCTAGCGCATCGCCCATAACCAAACTGACTGTTGTACTGGTGGTTGGGGCAAGGCCTAAGGGGCATGCTTCAAACTCGACACCCACATCGAGCGCTACTTTTGAGGCTTTTGCAAGTGGAGAGTTTAGGTTGCCAGTTAAGCTCACCATAGAGATCCCTTGCCTGCTTATTAGTGGTATAAGCGTAATAAACTCGTTGTTATTGCCAGAGTTAGAGAGAGCAAGAATAACATCGTCTTTGGTAATCATTCCAAAATCACCATGGCCTGCTTCGCCAGGACTCACAAAAAAAGCAGGGCTGCCGGTACTGGCTAAGGTTGCTGATATTTTTCTTGCGATGTGTCCTGATTTACCAACGCCCATGACTATGATTCTGCCTTGGCATGCGAGCAGTAACTCACAGGCCTTAGCAAACTCATCACCTATTTTTTGGCTTAGTTGGCTGACAGCTTGCGCCTCATTTTCAATAACTGCTAGTCCTAGCTTGCAAAATTCAACATTCATTGTTCGCTCATGTATTGCAACAAGTTAAAATAATTTGGCATAGTATCAAACAATTAGTATAACCTGCTAGTATCATACCCAATCAGAGCAATAAAGAGATAAAATAAGGCTCATAATGGCTGCAAATAGCACAACAATGAACACAGACACAGACACCGTAACGGACAAACATGAGATTTCATTTTAATGAGCGTGAACTACCAACGCAGGCAAATCTAGCCAAGCAGTTTAATCGCCTTGGTATTTATTACACCCATGAACCTAATGATGCCGCCATCTCAGATAATGCTTTGGAGCAAAATGACAAGCTGCTCTGCTTAGAGGATAAGTGGTCGCTCTCTACTTTGCTCTCTGAGAGTCATTATTACCCCGAGACTCTATTGTGTGGAGGAAAAAGAACGCTCTCATTGAAAGAGCAGGCAATGCTAAAAGAGTACCCCTATTGGATAGTGAAGCCTCGGATACAGAACAATGGGCAAGGCATTCGTGTTATGCGCTCAGAACATCTACTGCAAATGATTGCTAGTCGTAGACTAGACGCTCAGTTCATTTTTCAGCGTTATCTTGAGCGACCACTTCTACTTTCACAACGGAAATTTAGCATACGACTATTATTGGTCTTAACAGATATTGGCCAAGTTTATTTGTATCGTTCTGCTTATTTAAATCTTGCTCGTGAGCGATATCTAAAAGACAATCTAGAGGCTCTACCTTCTCATATTACCAATGAGCATCTAGTTCGCTCTGGAAAAGGGCAGCAGCAGATTTTAGACAGCAGCACTCAAGATTTCTGGTGTTTCTTAAAAGCTAAAATGATCCTAAATGATTTACTAAGCCTGTTCCAAAAACAAAGTAATTACGCTAGCAAATGCTCTCAACCATCCAAGTACTCATTCTGGGGCATGGACTTTATGTTTGATGAGCAAGAGAAATTATGGTTGTTGGAGGCAAACTTTGGCCCATGCTTTCCGACAAGTTCACTGCACCCACTCTATCAAAGCTATTATCAACCCTTTTGGCAAGAAGTGGCCAATATCATGTTAGGCCGGCAATTCAGGCAAGAGGGGCTGTTTGACTGCTGGGATCTTTTGTAGTTTGCCTTCTATGTAGCTAAAGAAATGCCCCGTTTTTGTTAAGGGGTAGTACAAAAGACATGATATGGCCTGTTGAGGCTCAATGTTTTGATAGAGGTTTGCGTATGCATACAACTGAGAATAATAGGTTTCAGGTTCAGAGTGACCAAACTTATAATCAATGATCCAGCGCATGTCTTTTTCTACAAAGGTCCTGTCTATGCAGTATTGTCGCCCATCAAAGATTAATGGTTGCTCGTTGCTTGCTTGTGAATGTGGGTGTAATAACCACCTTGCAATGGGGCACTGTTCTAGGTTTAGAAGGGTTAGGTTTGCTTTTTTGCGGGCCTCTTGTTGTTGCTGGGTGGAAAGCGGCAGGCATGAGAGCTTTTGTTCAAGAAAAGAGATAAGCATGTGTTTGCTGAGCTTTTTCTTTGAGTAGAGATCAATCAACTCATGAAGTAAGGTGCCGATTTTGTCTTGGTAATCATTGCTGAGAGAGAGGCTGCAAGCTGCAGTTTCTTTAAATAAATCTGCAGAATTAGTTTGGGTATTTAAACTTGGGGATTTAACTCGTACGAAGGTGTTGTTGGGTTCCAGATGGGAGGCTTGGTTACTAATTGATGCATCGTTACTCTCTATGTCAATTAATTCAGAGTTGATATTTAACATGCTTAAAAAGCTTTTTTTAGGAGGAGTTGCGCCTTTTTCTTCGGTGGTTAGCAAATAGAGATTCTGTTTGGTGCGAGTAACAGCAACATACAAAAGCCTTTTTAGCTCATTATCAAGTTTTAAGCCTTCTAAATAGTTTAGGTAGGTATAGAGCTTGTCTTCTTTTTGATAAACAGACTTGATTGGGGCGATGACCAAATTTTCATCAAGGTATGAGTCTGTCACAGTGGTAAAGCGAACTAGAGGTGGCTCTGATTTAGAGGACTTTTTCTCAAGTGAGGGTAAAATCACCGTTTCAAACTCTAAGCCCTTTGATTTGTGGATGGTCATTAAATTAACCATTGAGGGCGTGTCATCTTTTGCGTACTTTTTGCTGAACTCAGTTTTAAAGAGACTAAGAGATTTCAGTTGAGTGGGAGTGCAATGAGCAGACAGTAGCGACCAAAACTCATCAATGCTTTGTTTCTCATGGGCTTTGAATAAGTCATAACCGCCTAAAAGGGAAAATAGGGCGTATAAACGTTCTTTAAAAGGTAGAAAGCAGTGTCGCTGATTGTTTTCCTGAAAGCATTCTAAAAAGCGTCTTAGGCAGATGCGCTCCTCATCGTTAGTTAATTGTCTCAACGTCTGCTCTTGGCTTAAACTTTCAAATGAGAGTGTCCCTGCTTTCTGATAATGTTTTTCAATGCTTTGATAACTTAGGCCACAGAACGGACTGTGTAATACTTCTGCTAGGCAAAGTGCGTTGCCAGGTTGATGAAAGAGCTCTGTTAGTGACATTAGATCAGAAATGGCACTTTGGATGGCAAGTCCCTGGATCTCAACGCCTTGAAAAGGAATTTTCTCTTCCTTTAGCACTTGGATTAGTACAGCTAATTCATTGCGCGTTCTGGTTAACACTGCGATGCTTTTGTGGTCATGTTTTTTGATAATGTCAGCTATTTTATAAGCTTGATCTCGTTTTGAGCTTGTATGAGCCAGAACAATGCTTGACTCAGTTTCATCGTTATTGTTGGCAACCGACATGTGGTAGCTAACAGCACCAAAATCACTGTTGTCTTCTTTGGGAAAGAGTGTCTTGAAGGTCTGATTGGTATAATCAACAATTTTTTTTGAAGAGCGGAAGTTTCTACTAAGTTTTAGAAAATTAAGACGAACGTTACCAATGCCTTCTTCTTTGGCTTTAAGAAAACAGGCGACTTCGGCTTGGCGAAAACGATATATAGATTGCATCGGATCGCCCACTAAAAACAGTGTTTTGCCACAGTTATCATGCCAATCTTCGGTGAGACGTTCGATGAGCTTAAATTGCTGCTTGGACGTATCTTGAAATTCATCAATGAGTAAGTGTGAAATTTTGTAATCCATGTAGAGCATCAGATCAGAGGGGGCGTCTTCTTCACCAAGTGCTGCTAAGGCGTTAATCGAAATGGCATTAAAGTCAATGCATTGATGTTGTTTAAAATGAATTTCAAGAAAAGCTGCAAGCACAGGCAATAATTTTTTCATTGCCTGGATTAGCTTAAAGGCAGACTCCGAAGGTGCGGCTTCTGGCACTTTTTGGCAATGAATGAGGGCATTTTGAAAAGACTCATGCAATGAGAATGTCTCTAACAGAGACTGACCTAATTTTTTTTGTATGCTTGCTTTATCTTTCTCTTCTTTAGTCCGCAGATCACTCGGGCTCACAAATCCTTCTCGCTTAGTAAGACGAGCTTTAAATTTACCTTGTGTGGTTAATAAGAGTTTTGAGAGTGTTTGCCAGGCTGAAAAATCCAGCTCCTCAATGCTTTTTACTTCGACCGCATCGTCAACTAGGGTTGTTGAGGCAAGAAAATTTGGCAGCAAGCTTATAAACTCTCTGTTGACCTCTTTTGGAAACGTTTCTTGGCAATTTCGTAAGCTTTTTTCTTGGAAAGCGCTTAAGGCTTGTTGTAACTGCTTGGCAGAATAGTTGTTTTCTTTTAGTAGCAGTGGTAGCCATTGTTCTCTTGCTGCTAACAGATTAGCAAATAACTCAATTAGTCTTTGTTGGTCATTTCCAAGATGAGTTAATAAAAGACAGATATCTTTCTGGTAATCTTCTGAATGGAGTAATTGTTGTAAACATTTGGCACTGGCTGCTTGATAGCTTTGTTGCACATTGTCACTAACCGGTAAGGTTGCGGTAGGCCCTGCGGTTAAAGGCATTTGATTGCAGAGAAACTGACACATTGAATCAATGGTTTTTATGCGCAGCCTCAATGGTTGTAGCAATAGATTCCAATTAAGCGCATGGTCTCTTTTGAGGGCCGCTTTTGCCAGTTGCCATGTTGTTTGCTGATGCGCTTGCAGAGGCGGGGAAGGTTTTTTTCCTAGCTCTAAGCTACTTAGAATTCTTGCCCGCATCTCACTGGCGGCTTTCTTGGTAAAAGTAATGGCGACAATTTGCTCAGGGTTGTCTACGGTGTTTAGTAGCGTTAAATAGCGCTGGGTTAGTAGCTCTGTTTTACCAGAGCCTGCTGGCGCTTGAACAATGTAGGAGCGGTTAAAGGTTAAGGCGTCTTCTCTTGCCTTTGCATCATCATGAGCCATTATCAGTTCTACGTTTTGTGTTGTTCAATTAGTTGCTTAAATTTTCTCATACATTCCGTTATTTTTCAGCTCGGGCTTGAAAAAAATATAGGTCATCTGGCAAGTTGATTTTTTTTGTTACCAGACCTAAAAAAGGGCATTTACAAGTATTATGAGTGTATATATAGCTTAAATAATGCGATAATGACTGATTACTGTGCACAATAAGAACAAAAATAATAATCGGAGGGAGTTTTTGTGCGTTCTTTTTCGTTTAATATTGTAGCTGTTGCTATTTCTTCACTACTTGCATCATCGAGTTATGCAAGTGGTTTTTCTCTGTATAATGAGGTTAGTGGGGCAAATGTAGGGGACTTTGCTGCTCGTGGCGCCTCAGGTAATGGCGATCCAACGGACGTCTTTTATAACCCTGCGGCCTTAACTCTTTCTAAGGGTAAAAGGCTGGCTGTTAGTGCTGATGGTGTTTTTCCTAGTGCTAAATTTACTGGTCAAGAAACCTCTCCGACTTCCACAACGGTTAGTGGCTTACAAGGCGGCGATCCAGCGGTAGTGCCGTCAGTGTTTTTTAGTAATTCATACGACGCCTTTTGGTCTTATGGTATCGGTGTTTACGTGCCTTTTGGTTTGGCAACGGATTGGCCGGTATGGGGGGCGAGTGATTCGACTAAGAGTCAAATAAGAGCGGTCACTATTTCACCAGCCATTTCTCGCAAAATTAATGAAAAGTTTTCAGTGGGGGCTGCACTTGACATACAGAAGGTCGATGCGATCTTTGATTCTGCCGTACTCTTAGGATCTGATGTGTTATTGAGTGAAAATGATGGCAGTGCTTGGGGATATGGGGCCCACATAGGTTTTTTATATCAGCAAGACGCAAAAACGCGTTTTGGTTTAACCCTGCAGTCATCGATTAAACAGTCCATTAAGGGCAGCTCAAGCTTGGTTGTAAGGCAAACAGGGCAGGTGATTGGTTACAATCCTAATTTGACGGCTGATCCAGTTGATTTACCCTCGCAAGTGACCCTCAGTGGTCATAAAGAGTGGACCGATAAATGGACCAGTAATGTAACGATTGCCTACACTCATTGGAGCTTAATCAAAATGATTAGCTTAAATGGGGTCACTGGACCTGTTGGTGACAACGTTGAGGTTAACACGCCTGAAAACTTTAGAGATACCTGGCGGGCGACGTTCGGTGGTGAATATCACTACAGTTCTAAGACCAGCTTTAGAGCAGGTATAGGGTTTGATCAAACACCTAGTAACGATGTTGATAGAAACCTTCGTATGCCTGATAGTGATCGGATTGGGGTTGCCGTTGGAAGCAGAGTGCAGTATTCGAAATCGCTAAGCTTTGATTTTGGCTATACCCACTTATTCATGAAAGATGCCAGCGTGAATGATACTCATGAGGTTGCAAACTCTGATGCGACAACGGTGGGAACGGTTAAGTCTCATGTGGATTTGGTTGCTCTACAGGCAACGTGGAAAGCAGTTTAAGGGAAGGGAGCATAACCTGATCCAATCAAGATTGGATCAGGTCTAGACCATTATTGGCCAATTTTTGTAAGGCGTGATTCCCCCAATCCAACGACTTCCATAACGTAGCCGTCTTTCTCAATTCTAGTTGGAGTAATTTCACCAGTATCTAAATCTAGACTAACTTCTCCTAGGCTAACAGGGTTTTCGCCCATAGTGTCAGCAACGATTTCTGCTTTACATTTGCTGCCTTGAGTGTGGCCAAAGCAAGCTAGGCGCACAGACCACCAGTTTACTTTATTAGTATCGTGTGGTTTTGTTGGGTGTGGTGAGTAGACACCAGAAATTCTAGCATTAGACCAGACATCGGTGTCGTTATGAGTAATTAACTCAGACGGGGTTGCAGAAACGAGACTACTTAAGCCTAGGAGCCCTGCGCCTAGGATGGTTTTTAAAAGCTTCATGATTTCTCCTATACAAGCTTCAACGAACAAAATTGCGCACTATACATGAACTACGGATAAAGGGAACCCCCTTATGATTGAAATTTAAAGGCATTTTTTTGGGGTTATTGTTGACTTAAGGTAGAATAAGAAATGCTCAGATCCCTGTATATATACTAAACGAATGAATCAAAGAATGAATTTTAAGTCCGATCATGACACCATTCGGGTGGCGGCCATTAGCCTAAATACTCATGCTTTAAATTTAGCAAGACACACTCAGTTAATCTTAGAAAGTGCAGAAGTCGCAAGACTGAAGGGGGCGGAGTTGGTCCTCTTTCCAGAGCTTTCCTTATCAGGATATGGTTGTGAAGACATGTTTCTTAGCCAAGATTGGTTGGCAGAGGTTCGGCTTGCGCTCCTTAATTTAATCAAAACCTTTCCAGATGGAATAATTGGTTGTGTTGGGCTGCCACTGTCTCATCAAGGAACGTGCTATAACGTGATGGCTGTTATCAGTCGAGACCATTTATATGGGTTTAGTGCTAAACAGATCCTTGCCAAAGAGGGGGTGCATTATGAGCCTCGTTGGTTTACTCCTTGGCCGAAAGGCGAGCGTGAAAGGATTGATTTTTATGGATTTGAGACAGAGCTAGGCAGTTTGGTCTATCGCTTTAAAGGACGTCAATTTTGTTTTGAAATCTGTGAAGATGCTTGGGCAAACGAACGAGTTGGTCAGCAATATGCAGATTTTAGGCCCTCATTGGTTTTAAATCCTTCAGCCAGTCACTTTGCCATTGGTAAGTATGAAAAAAGACAAAGCTTAGTCGAGCAAGGCTCAGAGCAATTTTCTACAAGTTATGTCTATTGCAACCTGTTAGGTTGTGAGGCTGGCCGCACTATTTATGATGGCGGTAATTTATTTTCCCACAAGGGCAAATGGCTTCACATTGGAGAGCGCTTTAGCTTTGAACCCTATTATATGGATTTGATTGCCTGCCCTTATGAAAAAAAGGATCCTTTGTCCAAAGGACACGTAGGTTTTGTAGAGATCCCCCCCTTAGCGCCTATAGAGCCTGTTGTTATTAACGCAACCACCATAAAGTGCCCCTTTAACGTCTTTGAAGAGGTTATCAATGCCATGATGCTAGCCCTGTGGGACTGGCAGATTAAGACACAAACCAAGGGTTTTGTCATAAGTTTAAGTGGAGGGGCTGACTCGTCTCTCTGTGCTGTGGCGGTTTTCCTGGCTCATCAGAAGGCAAAGCGTTCTTTTGGGCAAGAGCGCTATCTAAGCATGCTTGCTTTGACAGAGAAAGAGGAATTATTAACGATTTCATCAAATTTAACCACCGCCTATCAAAAAACACAGTTTAGTTCAAATGAGACCAGTGAGGCTGCAAATACATTAGCAAAAGAACTTGGCTCGACGCATTTTAATTTAGAGATTGATCCCTTGATCGCGATGTATCAATCGATGATCACAAATGCTTTAGACTGCCCTGATTTAAATTTTAAAGACAACGATCTGGCCTTACAAAATATTCAGGCAAGAGTGAGGGCACCCAGTGTTTGGTTGCTTGCAAACTTAAAGAATCAACTCTTAATTGCCACAAGTAACCTTTCAGAAGCAAGCGTGGGTTATTGCACCATGGATGGGGATACAGCAGGGGTGCTCTCACCTATAGCAGGTCTTAGCAAGAGTTTTATACTTTCTTTAAATCGAGAGATTGCGTTTAAGGGCATTCGCTTTTCAGAAGAGCAAGTTGAACGTCATGTCATAAAGTCATTGCAAGCAGTGACTAAGTTAAACCCTAGTGCGGAACTAAGACCAGAGATTCAAAGTGATGAAGCAGATCTCATGCCTTATGAAGTTCTTGATTTTCTTCGTCAATCTCAACAAGTCAAACACATGGGCAAAAGTGCATTGAATAAAGCCTTAAAGTCCTATGCGTTTTCTAAACGTTACAGTGACGAGCAACTTGATAATTTTCATGAACGATATTTAACGTTGTATGTCCGAAATCAATGGAAGAGAGAACGATTGGCCACCGGTTTTCATTTGGAAGAAGACAGTTGCTGCCCTAAAACTTACCGTCGTTATCCTGTTTTATCTATGCTAGAGTAGGGCAAATGGCTCAGGGAGTTGAGTCATTTTTGAAAATAGGGAGTAGTAATGTTTCAAGCTCAACAAGGATTGGTTAATAAAATTTTCGGTCAAACATTTTTCACGAAACAACAGCAGCAAGTTAATCACATTGCTTTTATCACCTTCTGGAGTCAGTTCTCTGTTTACGTTTTAAATACGGTTCTAATTTTATTTCTGACTCGGCCAGTTTTAACCCATGGGCTTGGTTACAGTGAATCTCGGGCTTATTCCTTTATTGGTGTTACCATGGCAATGGGGTATCTAATGCCGATTATTGGCGGAAACATGGCCGATCGGATCTTAGGAATTCGCCGCTCAATTTTTTTAGGAAGTATTTTACTTGCCATCGCCTATCTCTTGGTCATGTTAAGTGGCTTCTCCATTGCTAAACGTGGAGACGTGCTATTTATTGGTGCCTTTGCTCTGGTGCCGGTAACCAATTCTCTATTAATGGGAACGGCGTCTGCGCTGGTTTCAAAAATTTATCAAAATGACGAGATAAAAGCGAAATCTGGTATGTTGCTGTATTACATGTCAATTAATGTTGGTGCTTTATTAGCAACCATTCTAGCGCCAAAACTGATGGAAAGCCCTTATGGGCCTTTAACCATTTTTGCAGTCGTCTTTGTTGGTAAGGCAATTGCAGCACTTAACTTTTCTCTCAAAATATCCTTGTACGATGATGTGGTCGCACACCTAGATAAAAAACCGATGAGTTGGCAGCAGCTGGTTATTTTAATTACTTATTTATTATCCGTTTATTTGTTTACCTTGACGGCCTATTTGCACCCAGAATTTTCCGGTAAAATCATTGCAACTGGTTGCAGTATTGGTATTACTTGGTTTCTTTGTCGAACTTTAAAACTACGTGGAAGTGCAAGAAGTCGTCAGTTGATTGCAACACTCTTAATCATAGAAGCGATTGTTTTTTTCGTTTTATACAACCAGATGAATACTACGCTAATTTTATTTGCTAAAAAGCATTCAGATTTAACCTTATTTGGTTTTCATGTATCGAGTGCTCATTATCAAATGATCAACCCACTTGTCATTATCTTAATGAGTTTTATCTTACCAAGTGTTTTTAGACGTTCTAAACAGTTTACCATCCCTTTTCAATTTGCAGTTGGAACCTTAGTGGGTGGTTTTTCCTTAATTTTTTTATGGGCGGCTTGTTTTGTTAATCAGGGGGATGTAATCAGTGGTAATTACATTGGTTTAACCTATTTTATTATGACCATTGCAGAGCTCTTTGTTAGTGCAGTTGGGTTGTCGATGATAGGGCTTTATTGTGATAAAAGTATGACGGCATTTGCCATGGGAGTATGGTATTTGGCAAATTCATTATCCAACATCATTTCAAGCTACATCGCTCAGAGTGTGGCAACACCACAGCGCTTTTCTTCTTCCTTAAGCATGATGTCGCATTATCAACGCTATTATTTAGATTTAGGTATTTCGGCTGTCCTACTGGGGGGGGTTATGTTGCTGTGTGCATTCGTGCTTACTCGTCAAATGCAAAAAAGAGGGTTAAGAGTTGCTTAAACTGTTAGTAATTGATTGATTTTTAACTGGTTAAGATTTTTAATTTGAGGGTTTAGTTGTCTCAAGCTAGAAAGAGTTAAATGATTTTTTTGAGCAATGGCGCTGAGCGTATCGCCTGCCTT
Source organism: Legionellaceae bacterium (assembly GCA_030148065.1). Lineage (GTDB taxonomy): Bacteria > Pseudomonadota > Gammaproteobacteria > Legionellales > Legionellaceae > JASBUC01. The sequence goes on from JASBUC010000015.1 coordinate 32,566, forward strand.
GACCGCGTATCCTTTTCGTACAGAGGAAGGTTTATCAACCCAGAGTATCAATTTCTGTCCTGGAGTTATGCGAGTTGCATTGGTGATTTGATTCCAAAATCGGATGGCGGGTGCTTTAACCTGGTATTTTTGTTCCAAATGGCTAAAAGTCTCTCCTTTTTTTACAATGTGCACGACTTTGTGAGGACCTTTGCTGCTTTTTCCTTGATTAATCGAGGAGATTTGACGGCGAAGTCTGGTTGCAGTTTTATCTGTCATTGTTTTTGTTGAGGGGACATAGAGTGCTTGCCCAGGCTTTATAACATCATTTTTCAGTTTGTTGATGTTTTTTATAACTGACACAGAGCTTTTGTTGCTATGCGCAATACCGCTTAAGGTTTCACCTTCAGCAATTACATGTCGATTCCAAGCCAGTCTTTCCTGCTTCGATAAGGTACTAAGCTTTTGTTTAAATGGCTCAATTGATGCAATTGGTAGCAATAATGATGAGTCTTTATTGGGGCTTGTCGTCCATCGATTGTGACCGGGGTTAAGCTTTAGTAACTCAGCGTAGGAGATGTTGGCAATTTTAGCCGCCTGGTTTAGATCCAATTGTTCACGTATGGTCACTTCTTCAAAATAGGGTTGATATTGTTGCCTTGGCAGCGAAATATGGTAGTAGCCAGGTGAGCGAATCACGCTTGCGAGCGCCAGCAATCTTGGCAGGTAGGCTTGAGTTTCTCTTGGCAGCGGCAAGTTCCAAAAGTCTGTTTTTTGTCGATGTTGTTGATTCTTTCGAACGGCGTTGAGAACAGTTCCTTCGCCTGAATCGTAGGCGGCTATAGCAAGCAACCACTGCTTGTCAAAGAATTTTGCAAGGTATTGTAAGTAGGTTAAGGCGGCATTGGTCGAGGGTTTTATGTCTCGTCGTCCTTCGTACCACCAATCTTGCTGTATGCCTAAGCCACTACCAGTACCTGGCATCAATTGCCAAAGTCCTGCCGCGCCAGCATGAGAGTAAGCAAAGGGGTTGTAGTTACTTTCAATCATTGGCATTAATACAAGCTCTCCAGGCAAGTCTTTTTGCTTTATTTCTTCTAGGATGTAGTAGATGTAACGACTTGAATTTTCAGCAAAATTATTTAAATAGGTCGGGTGGAGCTTAATCCAGTTAATTTGTTCTCTAACCTGTGGGATGTAGGAGTAATCTTTTAACCTAAAACTTTTTCTTATCTCACTCCACAATTCTTGTGCATTGGCATTACAGCTTAGAATCATCAAAGACAGAATAAATAAGACGGAAGTATAGAATCGTTTTAAGTTAAGATTCATTCAAAACGCAAATTGTTAGCTCATAAGGAACAATTATACGGTAAGTGGCAAGTGCTGGCTAATCTTATTACTAAAAATTATCTTTCATCTCTCTAACTGTTTGAAAAACTATCTCTTCAGTGGTGTTAGATCCAAGTTCCTCTAGGGCAACTGGAAGGTGTTGAACATAACGGTCACTTCTAAGAAATGGGTTAATTTCACACTCTTTTTCTAGCGTGCTGGGGAGGGTGCACTGAGTTATTTTAGACCAGGTTAGTGCTTGCTCTATTGCTTGATTATCAGGTTCTATGTGGGATGCAAAGCGTAGGTTTTGCTCTGTGTATTCATGTGCGGGGTAGATTTTTGTGGTTCTTGGTAGTTCTTTTAGTGTCTTTAAGGAGTTGAGCATTTCTTTTGCGGTTCCTTCAAAGAGTCGTCCACAGCCTGCACTAAAGAGGGTATCGCCACAAAATAAGGCCTCTAGCTCTTGGTTGAAATAACAAAGGTGTGGTTTTGTGTGACCAGGCGTTGATAATACCTCAAAAGAGCCTGGAAAAGTGTTGATTGTTATCGCTTTTGCGGGGATAGCTCTATGACATGGATGGGGAATTCGTTGATCTTCAGGTGCCCACACCTGTAATTTTGGAAATGTTTTTAGAAGTTCTGTTAGGCCATTGATGTGATCAAAGTGATGATGGGTGATTAAAACAGCTCTCAAGGATAAGTCCTTTTGCTCTAAGTATTGAAGCAGTGGCTTGGCATCACCTGGATCAACGCAAAGGGCTTGTTTTTTGTTTTGGTTAATCACTAGCCAGATGTAGTTGTCATTAAACGCAGGGATGGGGGTTATGGTAATTGACATTGACTCTCTCATCGTCATATCTTACTTGTAAGGGTGCTAAGACGCCAGTTATTGTAATCGTGTTTAAAGCGGCGGTCTGCTTTTGTTAATCATAGGGGATTTGGTACTTGATGCAAAGGTTTATTCATTTGAATGAATGGTTCTATTCAGGCAAAGGACGACGGTTGGCTAACGGCATTTCGCAACAGTTGGAAGATATTTTACCTCGTTGTTATGGCGTGCATCTTCTACAGTGTGGTCTTGAAGAGCATAATAATTGGCTGTCCTCGAGTCAAATAGACAATCACCACATATTAACGCCTTTTAGCAGTCATCGGCCGCATGCGGTGGTGGCTGATTTAACTCGAGAGTTTTTACCTTTCGAGTCTGAATCAATCAGCGTGGTGGTGTTACCATTTTGTCTTGAGCTACTCAAAGACCGAGTGTCTTTTTTGCAGGAAGTCAATCGGGTATTAACTGAAGATGGTAGAGTTTTGTTCATCGGTTTGAACCCTTATGGTCTAATAGGACTGAGAAAACACTTTAGACTAGATGCTCTTGGACTTAAAAAGCGAAGTGAGCTTCTTAGCATGGTTCGGCTCTCTAAGCTTTTGGGCGAGACAAACTTTAGTATTTGTCAGACACAAGTTTTTTCTTATACGCCATCGCTAAGACTTAACCTTCGGGTATCATTTTTTTTCGAGCAACTTGGTAAAATGTTGTGGCCTTACCCCGGTAATTTTTATTTGCTAGAAGCTAAAAAGAATCCCTCACTGTCTGTTACGCCGATTTTACAATATGGGCGCTTCATTATAGGTCGACAATAGCCGCTAGCAAAGGCATGCGCTCGCGCTTAATTAAGGCTGGCTGTAAGAGAGGCTTTTCGGTAAACTAAATCACATTTTTGTTGTCGGAACAAAGGATATGTTTACTGTTTTTTTATTGCTCCTTCTGATCATCGTAACGGCATTGTTGATTAGTAATGAGATCCCTAAAAAGATATCTTTTTCAATCATTGCTGTTTTCCTTCTCTATATTTCCGTTGCTACGTCTGTCTTTATTTCAATTCCTCTCTGGATAATAACGGCGCTGCTTGCCATTGTGCTTTTTGTTGATGAGTTTCGATGTGAACGACTCAGCCTCAAGGTATTTAGACACCTTCAAAAAATTATGCCACCAATTAGCCAAACTGAAAAAATTGCCTTAGAAGCTGGTGATGTTTGGCTGGAAGCAGATCTTTTTAATGGACAACCTAACTGGCAAGATTTATCAAAATTATCCTTGCCAGAGCTCTCAAAAGAAGAAGTGGAGTTTCTTGATAAGACGGTTGATGAACTTTGCGATAACTTAGATGACTGGCAAATTTATAAAACTGGTGAGCTTAGTGCTCAAACTTGGCAACGCCTAAAAGAAAACAAGTTTTTTGCCCTGGTGATTCCTAAAGAATATGGGGGGCTTGGGTTTTCCGCACAAGCACATTCTGCCATTGTGGGTAAGATTGCAAGCAGAAGCATTGCTGCTGCGGTGACCGTAATGGTGCCAAATTCTTTAGGACCTGCTGAACTTTTAATGCATTACGGGACTGATAAGCAGAAGAAAAATACACTGCCAAAATTAGCCAATGGTTCTGAAATTCCATGCTTTGCACTGACCTCTCCCACAGCTGGCAGTGATGCTGGCAGTCTAAGCGATCATGGGGTCATTTTTGAGAAAAGCGACTCTGGGAAGAAAAAACTTTTTATTCGCTTAAACTGGAATAAGCGCTACATTACCTTAGCGCCTGTTGCCACCCTCATTGGGGTTGCCTTTCAATTAAGCGATCCTGACAAACTACTTGGTGATAAAGAACACTTAGGCATTACGCTTGCCCTTGTTCCTGCATCCTTAAAAGGGGTGCAAAAAAGTAAGCGGCATTCACCAGTAGGACTGGGCTTTATGAATGGCACAACAGCAGGTGTTGACGTTGAAGTTCCACTAGAGGCGGTTATTGGTGAAGAGAGTGGCATTGGTCAAGGTTGGCGAATGTTGATGGAGTGTTTATCCATTGGCCGAGCCATTTCTCTACCGGCACTCGCCAGTGCCGCTTGCAAGGTCGCCTATCGTTCAAGTGGCGCCTATGCCCGCACTCGTAAGCAATTTAAAATGCCAATAGGAGAGTTTGAAGGAGTACAAGAGGCACTCGCTCGAATCGGGGGGTTGACCTTCATTGCGGAGGCAACACGCAAAATGACTGCGGCTAGTGTCGATCTTGGTATAAAGCCTTCTTTAATTTCAGCCATTACTAAATATCATCTAACAGAGATGGCAAGAACGTGTATTGATGATGCCATGGACATTCATGCAGGTAGAGGGGTTCAGTTTGGTCCCTCTAATTATTTGGGATTAATATATCTTTCGCTTCCAATGAGCATTACTGTTGAAGGGGCTAATATTTTAACACGTTCGTTGATGATCTTTGGTCAAGGTGCCATTCGTTGTCATCCTTATTTGCAAAAAGAAATGGAAACCTTGCAAATTGACTCAAAGGAAGAAGCCTTGTTAGCCTTTGATAAACTCTTCATGCAGCATGTACAACGCGTGTATAAAAATGGCATAGATGCCTTCTTTCACAGTCTTATACAAGGACGCGCGTTAGGAGTAAAACTGCCATCGCATTTGGAATACTCAGCTAGAAAAATTACCTTACTTAGTAAAAATTTAAGCTTTTGTGCAGATGTGTCTTTTGGCTTGCTTGGTGGCTCACTTAAACGTCGTGAGCAGTTGTCTGCCCGCCTTGGGGATGTTTTGAGTCACCTATACATGGCGGTTGCGGTTATTCACTATTCGTTAAGCCTTGATCACAAAACACATGAAAATGTGCATGCAATGTGGGCGTTACAATATTGTTTATTTAAAGCTAAAGTTGCCTTTAAAGGATTTTTTAGAAACTTCCCTTACCGATTAGCCGCGACAAAAATGAGCTTGATTGCCTTACCTTGCTTGAGCCAAATTAAACCGCCGAGTGATAAGCTCTCACAGACGCTTGCCAAGCAATTACTCTCTCCCTCTACTCTAAGAGAGATACTGACTGGTGCCGAATCAGTCTACTCAGGGAAAGCAAGTGGTCTTTTCAACCTTGAAAAGGCCTTTAATGAAGTGATTGAAATTAGTTTGGTGGAAAAGAAAATCAATGAGGCCATTAAACAAGGTAAAGTGTCTAAGTCACTTCGTGGTGAGGCGCTGTTAGCTGAGCTGAAAGCAGAAGGTCTGTTAACAGAGAGTGAAGTGTCCCAAATGATGCGTACAGAAGAAATGGTTAGTCAAGCACTTGCCGTTGATGAATTTTAACAATGCCCAATATTAGTCATCTCAGTGACTTTTTGGGTGGAGCTTTGAGAGAGAAAAATGAGCAAAAACTTTTTAACGGGTAAAGATGTCTACTTAGTTGATGGTAAGAGAACGCCATTTTTAAAAGCTGAAAAAGGGCTAGGACCTTTTTCAGCCTCAACCTTGGCTGTTCGAGCAGCACAGCAGCTGTTGGTTGAGAATAACCTTGATCCGATGAAGATTGATGAAACCATCATTGGTTCTGCGATGCCAAGCCCTGATGAAGCCAACATCGCACGAGTCGTTGCATTAAGGCTCGGACTATCAGAGCGTTCTCCTGCTTGGACTGTGATGAGAAATTGCGCATCCGGCATGCAAGCACTTGATTCAGCTGCTAAGAGTATTGCTTCGAATAGGGCTCAGCTTGTGTTAGCCGGCGGGACAGATGCTATGAGTCATGCGCCTTTATTGCTAAATCAAAAAATGGCCAATTGGCTAGCTGGTTGGTTTGCTTCCAAGACCTTGTCTCAGAAAGGACGCTTATTAGGTAAACTACGACCTGCCTATTTTGTACCTGTGATCGCACTTTTGCGAGGTTTGACCGATCCCATTGTTGGACTGAACATGGGTCAAACAGCAGAGAACCTTGCTTATCTTTTTGACATTTCTCGCAAAGAGATGGATGAATTTGCCGTGCGCAGTCACCTAAATTTGGCCAAACAAAAAGGCGCTCTTAGTGAAATTGCTCCCATTATAGACTCAAAAGGACGAGTCTATGACTTTGACACAGGTCTACGTGAAGATTCGAGTGTGGCGCGTTTAGCAAAGCTGAAACCATTTTTTGATAAAAGATATGGTAAGGTCACTGCCGGTAACAGCTCTCAAATTACCGATGGGGCCTGCATGGTGCTCTTGGCGAGCAAAGAGGCTGTTGAGACCTATAATTTGCCGGTATTGGCAAAAATATCTGATGTTAATTGGGCAGGCTTAAATCCTGCTGAGATGGGACTGGGGCCCGTGCATGCAATGGTGCCCATGCTTCAGAGAAATGAACTATCTCTCTCTGACATCGATTATTTTGAAATCAACGAAGCTTTTGCTGCGCAAGTATTAGCCTGTTTAAAAGCCTTGAGTGATGATGCCTATTGTCAAAAACATTTTCAGTTAGAGAAAGCATTTGGTGAATTACCAATTGATAAATTAAATCAAGATGGTGGTGCTATTGCCTGTGGTCACCCCATTGGGGCAAGTGGTGCACGTATTTTATTACACACTGCAAAAGTTTTAGAGAAGAACAACCTTAAAAGAGGGACTGCTAGCATCTGTATTGGTGGTGGACAAGGTGGTGCCATGCTTGTAGAGAGGGTATAGAGAGATGAAAACATTTAAACATTGGAAACTAACTATCCGTGAAGACAAGATAGTAGAATTAGGTTTTGACCGAGAAGGCCAAGAGGTTAATACCATCAATGATGAAGTGCTCAGTGAACTGGATGAGGCCATTACTGAGATAGAGAGCCGCACCGAGATTAAAGGTGTGCTTCTTTACTCTATGAAAGACAAAGGGTTTATTGCTGGTGCTGACGTAAACTACTTTTCAAAATTTGAAACGTCAGAAGAATTAGCGGTTTTTCTAAAGAAAGGGCATCAAGTCTTTGATCATCTAGAATCTCTTAAGGTTCCGACTGTTGCAATGATTGATGGTTTTTGCATGGGCGGGGGCTTTGAACTTGTCTTGGCCTGCGACTACCGGGTGGCTAGTGATGAAAAAGAAACGCGCCTTGGACTTCCTGAAATTTTACTGGGCATTTTTCCGGGCTGGGGAGGAACGGTTCGCCTCCCTCCTCTAATTGGTGGTCTTAATGCGCTGACTAAGTTTATTTTAACGGGACGCGCTTTTTCAGCTAAAGCTGCTAAGCGTTTTGGGGTGGTAGATGAGGCGGTACCCGTGCGGCAATTAAAAAGGGCGGCGCTCTCTTTGATTGAGAGAAAGCCTGCTAAGCGCTCGGCTAAATGGTTTGAGAAACTAAGTGATGCATCGTTTATTAAGCCCATTTTAGCTAAATTAGTGCGTAATCAAGTAGCAAAAAAAGCATTGAAAGAACATTATCCAGCCCCCTTTGCTGCCATTGATAATTGGCTTGCTCAAAGAGGCTTTACTAAGCGAGATAAAGAGCGTGAAATTCGAACGATTGAATCGTTAGTTGAACAGGGTGAGACGTCTAAAAACCTAATTCGCGCATTTTTGCTTCGGGAAAGAATGAAGCGATTTGCAAAAGAGTCTTCTTTCAAAGCCACTCATTTACATGTGGTTGGTGCAGGAATCATGGGCGGTGACATTGCTGCCTGGGGTGCACTAAAAGGCCTAAAGGTAACACTGCAAGATAGAAACCTAGAGGCGATCGCACCGGCTATGAGTAGAGCTCACAAACTCTTTAAGAAAAAGCTTAAAAAATCGCGCTTGGTGGAAGCAGCACTCGATCGTTTAATCCCCGATCCTAATGGACACGGACTAAAACAAGCCGATGTGATCATTGAAGCCATTTATGAAAATTTGGAGGCAAAACAGACGTTATTTAAGAGAATTGAAGCCGAAGCGAGAAAAGAAGCCATTCTTGCATCAAATACCTCAAGCATTCCGCTCGATGAGATTAGTGAGGTTTTGGGCCAACCTGAACGTTTACTTGGCATTCACTTCTTTAACCCGGTTGCACGAATGGAGTTAGTAGAGGTTGTCTTTAGTCAAACAACGGATCCTAAACTTTTAGAGCATGCGCATGCCTTTGTGGGCCAGATTGGCAAACTGCCTCTGCCTGTCAAATCTAGCCCTGGCTTTTTGGTTAATCGAGTATTGATGCCGTATCTTTTAGAGTGTGTAACTTTACTAGATGAAGGGGTTCAACCACAGGACATTGATTATGCGGCTAAGAAGTTTGGCATGATGATGGGGCCTGTTGAGCTTGCGGATACGGTTGGGTTGGATGTTTGTTTGGCTGTAGCTGAAAATTTAACCAAAGCATTTGGTGGCTCTATTCCTGATAAACTAAGAACGTTGGTTGCAGACAAGCAATTAGGTAAGAAAACGGGACGGGGCTTTTATCAGTATAAAAAAGGAAAGGCTCAAAAAGAGAAAGTGGTTGATAAAAATTGGCAACCACATGCGAACCGTTTAATTCTTAGAATGATTAGTGAAGCCAGCCAGTGTTTGTCTGAAAACGTTGTCGCAGATCCTGATTTGCTTGATGGCGCCATGATCTTTGGTACAGGTTTTGCGCCCTTTAGAGGGGGGCCAATGAAGTACTCCGAAGACTTTGGAAAGGATAAGTTAAATTCTTTGTTTGCAGAGTTAACAAAAAAACATGGAAGCCGATTTAGTTTGGATAACGAGTGATTATTATTTAATCATAAACATTTTTATTTAACCCAAACTGGCAATAAGCAAACGATAAGATATAATTGACCGTAGGTTATTTGTTTATTCTACGGTCTTTATGAGTCATCAAGTGTTTAAAGAGTCATTGGCTTGCGCATTTTTGATTTTTCTTTGTCAGATTGGCAATGCCGCTGTCTTCCCGCTACCCAGTGATGGCAGTGAACTTGTTGGCAAGTCTGAAGTTGTTCTATCAAGAAAAGGGGAGACTCTTTTGGAAATTGCCCGACGTTATAACGTCGGGGCGGATGAAATCATTCACTCTAACCCGCAGATCCCTGCAAATCATCGTTTGAACTCCGGGGTGAGGGTAGCCATTCCAACCAGTTTTATTTTGCCTTCAGAAAAGCGAGAAGGCATTGTTATTAACCTTGCTGAACTTAGACTGTATTACTACCCAAAAGACAGTGGTACGGTGGTAACAATCCCAGTAGGTATTGGAAAAGAGCATGGCTGGCAAACACCTGTTGGTGAGACGACAGTTACGCGTAAAGATAAAGATCCCATTTGGCGTCCGACCCCAAATGTGCAAATGGAAGCCGCAAAAAATGGTACGCCAATTCCCAGTAGTTTTCCACCAGGACCAGAAAACCCACTCGGTCGCTATGTTTTACGATTGGGCTGGCCCACTTATTTAATACATGGCACGAATCATCCACAAGGAGTAGGCAGCAGAGTCAGTGCTGGTTGTCTAAGACTCTACCCAGAAGATGCGGAAATTTTATTTGAACAGGTCCCTGTGGGTACTAAGGTACGAGTGATTAACATGCCTTATAAAGTCGGTTATAAGGGGGGGGACTTATACTTTGAAGCACACCCCTTACTCTCTGAACTAAGGAAAAAATATCAAACAGACAAATCATTTGTAGTCAGTCTGATTCAAGAAAACCTCAAAGGCCATAATATCGTTGTTAACTGGCCTCTAGTACAGGAAGAAGTTAGTAAGCCATTAGGTGTGCCGGTTAGGGTATCTCGCTAGGCTTTCCACTTTATATTACAGCCAACGCTTGGTTTTTGTTCAAAAGAAATGTCTTTGTCGCTTAGCATGCAGTCTAGTGCGTTTCTTAAATCTAAGCCCGTAACAGGATTGTCAGAAGAGGGCCTAGAATCATCGAACTGACCGCGATAACGAAGGCTTAAATGCTTATCAAAGACGAATAGATCTGGTGTGCAAGCGGCGTGGTAAGCTCTTGCTATGTCTTGTGTTTCATCAAAGAGGTAGGGAAAGTCCAGTTGATTCTGTTGGGCAAACTCAACCATTTCTGCTGGGCCATCTTGTGGGTACTGTTCAACGTCATTGCTGTTAATAGCAATAAATTGCACGCCTTTGGCGCCATAGCACTTGGCCACCTCGACCATTTGTTTAATCAAGTGAACGACGTAAGGACAATGGTTGCAGATAAAAATAACCACAGTTGCACGCTCTGATCGTAGTTGAGCAAGTGAATAGAAGCTCCCATCTTTGGGTGATAGGAGATTAAATTCTGGCGCTTTAGTGCCAAGAGGGATCATTTCTGAGGGCGTTCTTACCATAATTGACATAGAGTTGAGGATTTTGGCTAATCATACTGTATTTATACAAAAATCAAAGATTTTATTGGGAGCTTAATGGTGTTTGGGTTTAAGTAAGTTGAAAAAGATAAAAATAAAACTATAGTTAAATAATAAGCAAACTGTTTTAAAAAGGACTTTTCTATGTGTTATAAGCTGTTACTCACCTCTCTTGCAATGGGACTTATGCTTACTCTTACCCCGACCGTTTATGCCAAAGAGCGAGCAATCGAGCAAACTAAGGCTCATAAGTTTGATGATTTAACGCATTATGCCGCTAGAAGAACAACGGCAAGCAGAACAACAGTGTCTCGAACGACGGTTAATCGAACCACGGTAAATCGTCCAGTTGCAAATCCAGTGGTAAACCCACGTCCAGTGGCAAGAACAGCAACAAGGCAAACCATTGTGATTAATAATCGAACATTAAATCTGTATGTACCAGGTGCGCGTGTGGTTGCAGGGGCTCGTTGTTATGTTGTTAATTATGGCTATGGAACTGTTGTTCGCTCAACTTGCTTGTATGGTGGTGTGTATCACAAAACCTTCTACATCGATTAACTGCCTTACAAAGAGCCAGTTCAAGGAACTTAAATTTAAAAAAGTGTGCTGTTCATATACAAATGAAGAGTGATACCTAAAACATAGCCAAGAAAAATGGCCCAAGACCATTTTAAGTGACTAATAAAGGTGTACATCCCTTTACTTTGCCCCATTAAAGCCACTCCTGCAGCACTGCCTATGGATAATAAGCTTCCACCAATTCCAGCTGTTAGGGTTACAAGCAGCCACTGACCATCCGACATGGTTGGATCCATGGTTAATACGGAATAGATGACAGGGATGTTATCGACAATGGCTGAGAGCAGTCCGACCATGATATTTGCCGGGGTAGCTTGATGTATTGGGGCAAGACTGCTTCCCCATTCTTGGTACATAGTAACCGAGGCAATTTCTAAATAACCGATGGTGGCAAGGCCTCCTACGGAGAGGATAACGCCATAGAAGAAAAACAAGGTATCCCATTCAGCTCTTTTAATTTTATTAAAAATGTCAAAAGGCTGAGATTCAATGAACACATCAATTGAGGATGATGGAGTATCCTCAGGTGCAATTTTCATTTGTTCTGATTCTTTACGCTTAAGATAAAAAGCAAAAAAATTAAGATAACCAAGCCCCGTCATCATACCTATCATTGACGGTAATAAAAAGTAGTAGTGAAAAAGGATCGCGGTTGCGATAGTGCAGAGAAAGAGCAAAATGACACGTTTTGCGCCAAAACGCATGGCGATTTGCTCAACATCTGGGTTTGGGCTCTCTTTCGGAATCGCAAAGCTAATCAGACAAGCTGGCAATAAGTAGCTCGCTAGGGCTGGAATGAAAATGTTAAAAAATTCAACCACACACAATTTGCCACTTTGCCACACCATCAGAGTGGTAATGTCACCAAAAGGGCTGAAAGCACCACCTGCGTTTGCTGCAACGACAATATTGATGCAGGAAAGAGAAATGAATTTGGGTGAATCTGTTCCCACGGCAAGGACTACCGCACACATCAAAAGTGCCGTTGTTAAATTATCTGCAAAAGGTGAAATCGAAAATGCTAACAGTCCAGTTACCCAAAAAAGTTGGCGATAAGAAAAGCCTCGGCGTACTAACCAGGTTCTTAAAGACTCAAAGACTAATCGCTCTTCCATTGAGTTGATATAGGTCATGGCAACCAATAGAAACATAAAGAGTTCAGCAAACTCAAGTATGTTGCTGCGAACAGCAAGGTTAATGTGGTCAATGTGACCGCTTTGGGCCCCCATAATGGCCACCAATAACCAGATAAGGCCGGCAGCAAAGACCACTGGTTTGGATTTTCTTAAGTGAGTAAATTCCTCTGTCATCACAAACAGATAGGCAAAGACAAAGAGGCAGAGTGCGGCAATGCCAAGGGCTGTGTTCGTCGCGTGTAAATTAATTGACTCATCGCCAGCAAGTGCTGAGGATGAATACAGTAATAAGCCTAAGATTGATGCAACCAATGTTTTCACAGTACGTCCTTAAACAACACTCTTTTTGTTAACACATAATGCCTTAAAATACTTTTTTTTTCATACTTTTCCAGAACTCTTAGTGCTATCTAGAGGAAAGAGGGTTCGATAGATGCTCATAAATAAATAGAAAAGGATGAAAATGAGGCTGTAGGCAATCAAAGGTTTTGGTAAAAGCGGGTAGCTATAGAGGATTGCCAGAGAAGACATTGCGTATAAAATGACCCCAAAAAGCATTAATCGTTTTATGAATGGCGTGTTGGATAAATAGTCAAGGCGCGAAGGGTAGACGTATTTAATTGGGACAAAGACAAGGGCACTAAGGGTGATTAAAATAACAGTTGAAAAGCTCGCAGAACACTTCGATAGAAAAAGATAATAGACGGCAATGTTCCAATAGCAAGGAAACCCTTTAAAGAAATGATCACTTGTTTTTGCGTCAATTTGAGAAAACTGATAGCAGGATGAGAGACAAACACAGGAAATTGATAGCCAGGTTTGAATGGGTGAGAGTTCTAAAAATCCATGAAGAATAAACACGCAGGGTGTA
>JASBUC010000041.1 GCA_030148065.1 Legionellaceae bacterium
CTCATATCTAGTTCGGGATCCTTTTGGTCCCTTTTGAATTAAAATTGCTCGGGAAAGTGCTCATGGACAGCAGTACACTGCGCTTTTCCCTTACAATTTAAATCCAAAATGAACTCAAAATCCTCCCTTGAGCGGGGTTCAGATTATGAGTCGATTCTTCAGGGCATCGGCCCTGAGCTCTACCTATTAGAGCTTGGTGATGCCACGGCCTCAATGTCGGGTTCACCACGTTCGCGTCTAGCAAGCTCTGCTTCCATCATCTCCTTTTGAGCGATTAAGTCTTGTAGATTTAAGCGTGGCGGCGGAGCGCTGGATAACGGGCCTCTGATGTGAGGAGGCAAAAAGCTGCTTCTTTTTTGCACGGATTCTGTCTTTCCCTCTTCTACATCAGGCTTTTTTTGCTCTTCAGAGTCTTGTTCTTGTAATTTTGAAATTTGGATCTCGAGTTCGATAATGAGACCTCTTAATTCCTCATCCTCTAAGAGCCCTACCGCGAATACTTTAGGCATGTTCTACCCCTCCATGTATGGCTGCTTCAAATTTAATACCCACTATCTTATATCACAGCTGGCAAGAATGAAGAAGATTCGCTTCTCTTGGGAGATTCCTCATGCCAGTTAAATCTTAGCTGTGAGTTTTGTGTTTTAAGGAGCTCTAAGCCTTTATCGAAATATAATTGATCGGATTGAGGGTCAAGATAGCAAGGTTCATAGATAGGCGGCAGACAACCGTTAATATTTTTAGGCTCGCAAGATACAGCACCAAACTGCATATTAAATAAATGCCTCTTAAATCGCAGCTTAAATAACTCATCACTTTCTTGCCCCTGTCGATGTCGCCAAATGCAGTCCGCTAAGAGACCGGCTAAATAATAAATTGAATTCATTTTTTGAAAACACGGCTCAAAATACTTATCACAGGCCTCTTCTTTAAAAAAATAAGGAGAACCATTTCCTCTGTGACCTTTAGAGCCAAGAAACGCTTCAAAATCGCTTAAAGCGACTGGAATGGATTTTAGAAAAGATCGCTCTTGACCTGGATAGACGTTTTCTGCCCGATCATCAATTAAAATAACACTCTCAACTAAGCCGTAACCACGAATTGCTTTTCTTAAATCTTTTCGAAAGTCGCCCTTCAATATTCCATATTTTTGCTGCTGATATTCCATTTCTTGGTCATTGACATAGCTCGTATCAAACGCGATAAAATACTCTGTTGGCAGCTGATATTTAATACTTAAATACCCCAAATGATGCGACGAATTCCACGATAAGTCCTCTCTTGAGAGAATAATAAGCTGCTCTCTATTTGTTTGATACCAAGCCTTGCCCATGGCTAAAGTCATCAGTTGGGCAACGAGTGCTTCGTTTCGACTCTGAGTCCCGGCGCTAAAAAAAGAGACTTGGACCGACGGCTCGGAAGACAGATAACGCAACAGCTCTATGGCGCCGGGCAACACAAAATATTGCACGTTCTCAACCAATAAAACAGCGCTTCTTTCCTTAAAAAAATCATAGAGAGGGCTTTTGGGGTGGTAATACGTCAGTTTGCCGTTGAGGCCCAAGGAGTCTGGATGAACCACGAGGGTGTTATCCAAATCAAAAACTAGGTTTAAGGTGCTCACATCCTGTCTCATTTAAACAAAGTACGCTTCATTCTAGAGAACGGCGCTCGAAAAATCACCATAAAACTTATTTTATTGACACTAAGGCGGGCGCAAATTTGTTTCAATGGAGTCATTTTTGCTATACTCTGTTCAATAATTGTTGTTTTTTTGGATCCAATCTCATGGGCAGTATGGCATATGAAATGCGGCTATCAGAGCCTGATCGCTGTGACTACTTGTACATAGATGAGCACAATCGCGTTCATTTAATGATGCCTATTGTCAGTGGTAATAGCATCGGGCGTGATAATACCTGCCAGCTGGTGGTGGAATTACAAACCTTTCTCTATGGAAAAGCGGCCCCCGAGAGAGCCGCCCTTGTAAAGCTTCAACACTATAGGAAGAAGCTTAAGGCTGATTGGAATCTATTGGATTCCTTAGGACGGGAGAGTGAGGCTTCCCTTAAGGACGAGCGTCTGGTACAAATTGATAATTACATCCATACGCTAGAGACCGTTCTAAAAGACTCCCGATTAAAAAAGGAGGTCGGGGAAGGAATTTACCCCAACTTACCAAGAGAAGCGCGCGATCTAATGACTGAGAGCAACGTCCACTCCATTGAACTCTCACCCAATACCCCTGATAACATGCAAAAAGGCATTGAACCTCTCTTTTCATTGCTAAAGCCAACAGGACGGTTCAGCTCGAGACCCGAGGGAGAGGGTTGGCAACAGCAGGGGGGCCGGTGGGTGAGCCCCGAAAGCTTGGGCGCACAACTTCGCTCTAAAAAACTAACCTCATCCAATGCTTCGGCCATCATCATCGAAAAAGCCTTAAAAGCTCTGAAGCCCCCATTTAATTTACAAGCCAACGCAAAAGCGCACGATGACATAGACGCACAGGCTGACACAGAAATTCAACGCTTAATCACATGCCTTGAAGAGACTTACACAGAGCTAACAGACGAGCCCATTTCATTGGGTGAAACGAGTTATGATGGCAGTACAATAGACTTTGATACCATCAGCCTCATTAATGGACTCGATGAGACAGCCACTGCAAAAGAGTTTGCCACAGCCATTCTTAATATGGCAAAAGGGGTGGATTATTGGAAAGAATTAAACCTAAAAAAAGACAAGCTTGCACAAGAGACCTTTTCCACTTATTTCAAAGAAAATGACGGGGAAATGTTTTCAATTAAAGTTCAGTTTCTACTGGCTGAGATTAATCTCTATTGTCACAAAGAGGGGCTCTCTTTTGCAAACTTTGGCAAAATACTCGACACCCCGCCACACGGCAACAAGTTAAGCCAGGCCATAAAAGACGCCATCGATGAGGGTGAGCCCGTCGAAGAAGCCATCTTTGACTACCTAAATGACAATGCCTCGACCTTTCAACTGTCGAGGGGTTTAGAGGATAGCGACAAAGAACAACTAAAAATTACTTGTCTCAAAGAGTTTGAAGAGATTAAAGAAAGTCAGCACTTTGATGATTTTCTATTGTTACGCGCCACGCCCAATGGGCCATTTTACAACCATCAGGGACGGATTTGTTTTAATTTTGCAGAGTTTGTAAATAGATGGCAGGAGAGTCAAAAAGAGAGCCACATGAGCCAAGCTCTTAGAAACTCGCAAAAGTCTTTAAAGCTTCCAGAGGACTGTGAAAGCCTGCCTTTTAAAAATAAGCTCCCTCAAAAAATTGTCTTACAAGCCGACTCAGACTTTATCCCCTTTAGCGAAATTCCACACTTAAGCTTTGAGCAGCTAGAGGCTCAACTACACTTTAGAGCCGACAATCCCGAGCGTCATAAGGCTTGGCTAGTTAAAGCCTTCTGCTTTCTAAAGCAAGACGCGAGTCCGTTAGTTGAGGCACATGAAGCACTCTATCAAGATATTGTGACGAAACTTTGCCCTGCCGACCAACAACGTTTGTTTCGCTACCTCTGTGAGCTTGTTAAAACAGATGATTATTCGCCAGAAGATCTGCCTTTGTTACTTAACATGCTCGCAGACTTTGGCACTAGTGAACAACTCTTTTCTTTTATCTCCTCTGCTAAGAATGCCTCTCAAAATATCATCACCAATTTGTACGCCAATCACCCTATAGCCGCAAGTGGACTACTACGGCTTATCGAAAGATTAAGCCCTGATAGGCAACAAAATCTTAAAGAGCTTGTTTTTTTTCAAGACTATCATCTCGAACCCACGGCCTTGGCCACCTGCTTTAATAAAACAGATCCCATCAGCTTCGAAGCCCTGATGCCTTATCTGGATAAAGCCTTATTAGCACTCGACAGCCAGAGCAAGTTCGTCCAATGCGCAAAAAGACTAAAATCCGCGCAACTTGAAATCTTAAATAAAGAAAAACCAGCCCTTGCTAGATCATTTATTGAAAGCATTGATGATCTGATGGCTCTATTGCCCTACTTATCCAGTATACAGTTAACAGCACTCTATGATGACTTTAAGCCTCAAATTTTAGCCAAACTTAAAAGACCAAACCAAGTCTTGGCAGCCGCTTACTACTTCGGTCCAAAAGTCTTTAAAGATAAGGGCGTTACCCTATTAGATGATCCAGCACCTGCTAATAGAACGAGCTCTGAATTTAACCTAAATGACGCAATCCTTGAGAGCCTCTGTGAGACAACTAACTTAAGAGAGCACTTAGAATACCCTGACAAACTCTCAGCAGCCTTATCTAGCTTGAGCCCTAAGCAATGCCAAAAGCTCTCAAAGGCCTTTGCTCTGCAAAATGGCTATGAGCATTTCTTCAACTTACCGGCTCACTTCACCGACTTTATACAGAGACTCTCTCCTAAACAGTTAGAGGCTATTTTGCCATCGTTATTCGAGAGCAAGACATTCATTCGCTCTTTCATTGGCGCTAATGGCTGGAAGCCTTTGCTAATTGAGCTTGATAACCACTCTAAAGACTCGCTCCTGCCAATCATATACGCCAGTTTGGTACGCTTAAATCTTCTAGAACCAGAGCTTTCCACACCACAGGCGATCGCAAAATTGCTAGCAAATCTCAAGAAAAAAGAGCCACTGATGAAGGCCTTAATTCAACATGATAGACTCTCTAGGCTCTTTGCATCCTCTGAAGATCTTCTAGTGTTTTTACAAAACACCCACGAAGATGATTACCAAACCCTTTTGCCGCTACTCAGTCAACAAATTGACATCCAGGAGTTACTGCCTAATAACAAGGCCCTATTAAACTTTTTGGCTGCGCTTTCAAGCATGCAAAGGTTTGCCTTTTTAAATGCACAACCTGAATTTTTGCCCCAAGTGCTTGAATCATTTAATGATGATGAAAGAGCAGAGCTTAATCAGCTATTAGATGATCAGACCGAAGCGATCCTGTCATTTAATCAGCGCTTTGCAAGTCCTCTTAAGAGTTTAGCAATTCATGATAAATTGAAAGTATTTAATGAAATGGAACATCTACCCGCCTCTTTAGACAAAGGCATTCAGGCTCAGCGTTTTTTAGCTCACTTTCTAGAGCCCCACAACAAAGTAGAAGCAGTGATCTTAGAGAGCCTTCCTAACATTTACTTTAATTCCGAAGAGAAAATTAGACGAATTGTCAGCGCAGCTCTAACACTGAAACTTAATAACCTCTCTTTTAAAGAGGCCGTACTTGACCCAAACAGTGAACTCCACCAAGCGCTGAATGTAAAAAGTGCCTTTATGGGATTGTATTTGCCAACGTTTTGGAGCAAAAGTGAAAAAACCTTTGACTTCGAACGCGCTCGCCCACTGATTGATGCACAAGCAGCCGCCACAGAAGAGCCACATGATGCAAGGCAGAAAAAAAATCTGTAATTTTTTTCTGCGGCTACTTAAACTCGCCATACCTCATAATACCTCACCTGAACTTAGATTGCTGATTTCCAGGATGAACTAAGAGGGGTATAATCAGAGTTAATTCGCGTTTCTAAAGGACTCCATGACGCTTTTAAATCGTTACCTTATCTTCGACCCAGGTTTTGCTCGTCTGATGCTTGGCCTGCGTGGCGGATTTATTTTCTTATTTCTGCTACTTTCTGGTTATTTTTTGTTTAATATTGGCACTGTTAGCATACTCTTTGTTTCCATGGGCAGTATTTTTGCCTTAGTAAACTTGTTTGCCATAACCCCAAACATTCATTTTAAAAGCTCTGCTCGCGCCAGTGTTCTTATCTACAGCGCCCTACTACTAGGGCTTTATTTTCCTTTTCCAGACAGTTTTAAAATACCATTTTTTTTAACCACGGTTTTTTTAGCCTATTATATTACCCGATTAGGTCAAGGATGGTTTTTTCATCCAGTGGTTGCCAGTATTCTTCTGATGGTTACCATGAGTCTACCAATTAATGAGAGTGAGCTCGCCCCAATTAATCACTTCGTTTTTTATTGTCTCTGCGCCTTTCTAATGAGCCTTTTTCTGCAATTTTTCCTATTTAAGAGTCGCAGCAACTTTGCCATTCTTGGCAGCTTACAGTCTGTCTTACATTGCCTCGAGCAGAGTTATAAAAAAATTATGGATGGCAAACGAAAAGAGGCAAAGAACATTTGGAAGCGTGCCAATGACAAGACTAATTTACTGATTCAATACAGCCGACAAATTAATAAGAGCTTTGAAGAGAAAAAAGCGCTTGAGCTTTTTACCATCGAGCTCTACGGATTAGTCCGTTTAACTCTTAACTTGCTAGATTCAATGAAAGAGCTTGAGAAAACTCTGGTGCATAATAAGCCCTTTAGGAAGAAAATTAACACCTTTATCAAGGCGCTTGAAAAAAAGGTCGAAGCGCTACTAACGGCGCCTCTCTCTAATGAAGAAAGGAAGAAAGGCACACAAAGAGAGTCTTCCTACCTTGATGAAAAAGCCATCTTACCGAGTCTTTTAGCAACACTGCCCAAGGAGATAAACAAAGAAGAGCTAAGCCCGCTCTATTTGTTTTGTTTTAGTTACCGTCGAAGTTTAGAGATCTTAGAGCAGCTTTCTTTGCGCATGACTGAAATTGGAGAGGCGAAATGATTCTTAGCTCACATACTCGGCTTGCTCTACAAGCTGTCCTTGCAACCGGACTCACTATTCTCATCAGCCGAAACCTTCAATTAGGTCACGGCTTTTGGGCCACCATTACTGTTTTATTTTTACTAAGCAATACTTGGTCGGAAGGATTAGAGAAAGGGTTAAAGCGCTTTCTAATGACCTTGCTTGGCTGCCTTGCAGGTTGGTTAATCTTATTACTCACCCCCAACTTTTTTTACGCACATCTAATCTTTATTTTTTTATTGACCTTTCTAGCCTGCTTTTTTGTCACCACCTCCTACAGCCTTGCCACTTTCACCATGACCATTTTAGTGGTGTTAATGCTCGATTTAATCGGTCAAAAAGGCAATGACATTTTCATTGATCGCATCGTACAAACAGCTCTTGGAGGCCTCATCGTCTTTATGGTCTCACGCTTTGTCTTTCCACTGTCATCCAGTAATGAGCTCTCAAAGAGTATTAAGAGCATCTTTAGTGCCCTCAACCACTACTTACAGTTTAAACTCAAAACCTTGAAAAAAAATGAAGCCTACCATCCTCCTCTTAATGAGCACATCTATATAAAGATGGTTGAGCGCCTCTCAAAAGCCAAAACAGAGGTTCGACAACTCAGTTACGAACGATACTTTAAGCGCGCCTTGCCCTATGACAATTATTCCAAGGAACTTAAGCTTCTCACCATCATTGCTCACAGCATCTACAGCATCATCGGCATTGATGAGACCATCGAAAAACGACTAAACCATGAAGACCGACTCTTTACTCTCGAATTCATTGAGCAAAACATCATGCCACAGTGGAACCAACTAGTCGCCTTGTATGAACCAATAGAGTCAAATGCACGGCTTTCACCACCTCTTAAAAATACGACTAAAAAACACTTAATCTCTCTTAATGATTTCCTAGCCTTTTATCAGCAGCGTGGCTACAGGCTTGAACACCCAGTGCTGCTAAGTGGTTTGCACTATTACTTGCGTAAGCTTCTACGTGCTATTAACAGCCTATTGGAATTAAAACAACCCTCATCATAATGCCCCGTCTGAACTTTGATATGACTCTAAACCCAGTTATTTATTAAGTTTTCGTACATCTTTGACAACAGCAGTTTGCCAAGGTTTGTTTTTCTTGATTGATTAATGGTATTCCATTGAGATTGAAAGAAAAGCTAACCTTGCCAGACTGATTAAGTCAAAGCGGGGCATTATGAGGTAGGAGGAGTATACAACAAGGGGGTGGGGATCCCTACCGCTGTTTTATGCATGATGGCTTGAAAAGCCTCTGAATTGACCCAATGCTGCAGCCATGATGCAAGCCTTGGGTAGTGCTCTTTGAACCACAGTGGTTCTACATTGGCAAATTGCCGCACAAAAGGGAAAATGGCGAGATCGGCAAAGCTTTCACCTTCACCCATTAAATATGGGTGATTCCGCAAACGCTGCTCTAGCGGTGAAATAAACTCTGAAACACACAGGGCTCGCGCCGTTGTCTGTGAAATATCAAACCGCACGTAGTATTTGTAACGATCGAGCAGTGGCTTAAACACCACATCATTCATTTGAATCAACGGTTCATGTCGATTATCGATAAGATTTAGAGGTTTTTTAGCTCTATCAAAGGCATACGCCATGATATCTAGGCTCTCCTCAAGCAACTGTCCTTTTTCATCAAGCACCAGCACTGGCACGGTCCCTTTCGGCGACAATTTGAGAAGAGCGCTGGGTTTCTCTTTTAAAAGAATTTCATACACCATGACGGGCACCTTTGTCAGCCACAAGCTGATTCTTGCTCGCATTGCGTAAGGACAGCGTCGAAAAGAGTAGAGTCGCGGGTAATCCTTGACTGAAATTAAGTCATTCATAAGCTGTTTTCATGCCTCTTTATTATCTTTGTGTTTATTTTTTGGTCTATACTTCTAGAAATTAAGCTTCTAAAAGGGATGATAACGTGTTTACAACCAAAAAAAGCGGCTCTACGGTGTTTGAGCGCTTCCGAACACCCTTTACTATCCGTTTTCCCTCACAGGAAAAGCAAGAACAAGGCCTTGATAACTTAAACTCTGACACTGATTCTACTAGCAGTGGGCGAAGAAGCCCAGAGTTAGATGAGCGTTTTTCGGAGGCTTCAAATGATGAACTACATGAGCAAGGCCTAGTGGTCTCTCATTTGTCCAGACCATTAAGTACAAGGCGAGCAAGTAGTATCAAACTTCGTTCAAGCTTACGGTTAAACGATGGGATCACCCCCACAGAAGAAACCTTAAAAAATGCAGGAATTGAACTAACTCCTGAAATTTTAGAAAAACTTGCTGGTAACCCAACTGATAAAGAAGAACCTCTGGCAGAAAGACGCCAAACCGTACTAGAACTACGTGATGAAATCTTAGAAGAAGTGGAACAAACGCATCAAATAGATGAAATAGCGGTAGAAGCGGGCAATGTCTTTAATTTGATGAGTGATTACCTATACCATCAAAAAATGATGATCCCAGCGGCAAGAAATGCTGATTGGCAGCTTGATGTTTCTGAAAATCCACAATGTCCGAATGATCCTAGCAAAGCACTCTTTACCATTCACTTAGATGAAGACATTCAAGAAGCACTTGTCAATAATGCCCTTAATGGCAGACGACTTACTCGAGATGAAAAAAAAATACTTATAAAACAAAATGCCTCCATTCTCGCCCAAAACATCTGTGAGTTTTTTAGTGGAAACATTGACTATGATACTAACGGGAACCCCCAACTCAATTTCCCACAGAACGTTCGCGATAATTCGTTTAGCAAACCTTACATTGAGCTTGCAGAACGGCTACTCGATGAAAAACAATTGGGCAGTAGCTTAAAAGAGGTCCGAAAAGAAATAAAGGCCATCGATCGTAAAAATAGAAACGCTTATGAGCTTAAAGAATTTTTAAACAGTGACGAGGTACTAGCGCTGATACAAGCGGTAAATAGAGACTTAGAAAACCCAGAAGAAGCAAACAACCAAGCATTGATTGACTATCTCACAAAAGAGTTTAATGAACAACATGATCATGTTTGGTTCTATGAGCAGATAAAGCAAGTCAACAATCACCTTTATAATCAACAGGGCGTGATCTGTGCTGAAATAAATATCCTTAACGAAATTCCGCTTATTGAAGCACAAAAAATTGCTAAGGACCATCGTGAAAATCAAGTGATATTTCTATTGAGGGCACTACGTGAGGAACCAAAAGAAGCAAGTAGGCTGAATCGAATCTACAAACTCTTTGCCAAAGAGAAAAGTACTACACCATTATCAATGGAAGAGATAGAGCAGCTAAGACAGCAAGACTATGATGAAAAGCACAAGCAGTTATCTGAAAAAAATACCCATAATAGAAGTTTAAGAAAACTGAGTGATATTATCATCCAGAGTTTTAAGGAGCTCACTGCCAAGGGTGTTTTAAGAGACAATGACAACTTACGAAAAAACATTCTAAAGAGCTATCATCAAATTTTTCCCCAGGGCGAATCTCTTGATTTTAACGCACTTACCAATCTAATCAATTGGCCTGGATCACAAGAACATCGTCAGTATCTTATGTCGCTGTTTGACCGACTTCAGACAAGTTCTGATCTTTTGGAATTAGAACACTCTTTAAAAGAACTGTGCTTCTTTGCCAATCAACCTACCATTTTGAACTCCTTACAAAAATTCGGCCTCTCGTTATTAAATGACGAACTCGAAGGGTTTCTAGGTGAGCTAAATGTTTCTGAAAAATCGTTTGATGAGATAGTCGGCCTCTCAAACCGAGTATGGGAACTTACAGATTATGAGCCCTCAAGTCGAAATAATTTAACCAGTCTAAAATTAAAGTTTGACTTGGTCTGTCAAGACTCAGTCTTGCAAGAAGAGTCCAAAATATTTTTAGACGGCTTGAAACATAAATTACTAGAGACCATAGGTGATACAAAGAAAAGCGCTCATGAAGTACAAAGACTTCACCAGCATCTATCCACCGTTTTTGGCCGAGAAACAAGCAACCTTGCCCATCTTTTATTTCATAGGCAGAACAGTGTTGAAGCATTAGAAGAGGTCTTCATGACACTGATAAGAGATATTGCTCTAGAATTGCATCCAGCGATTGAAAAAGGTAATTTAAAAGTATTAGAAGATAATGCGCAAAAACGGTTTGATGAGTGCTTGGAAACATCACTCCTTGACGAGGATGAGTCTCTGCAAACACTTAAAGTCTCACTAGAAATAGCATTGCAAAACTTCTATGTTATTCCTTATTCATCCATTTCACCCTTGTATAATAGTGAAAAAGTATCACTTTCTTACCAAGACTATTGCCCAAAGGAATTTGAATTTAGTGATCAACGTTTTAAAAAAACCATGGTTTTTCTTGAGTCGGTTGCCAAAGAATTTATCATTCTTGCTTCAACAAGACAAATTCCAAATGATTCTGACCTGTCTCATTGGACACTAAATAGCGAAGATGAAAGAGCTTCATACAAAGGCGACTGTAACTATTATTCAGAAGAGGAACTTTCACCAAGAGAGTTTTACACCATGAGTTTTCAGCATTTTCGTGGTCTAATTAGTGGCTTTATTGAAGAAGCATTAAGTACTGATGTTTCTCTAGAGCCATTGATGCGCTTTCTTAACTCTGGAGAACTATCCCTAAGCGAAGTGGTCACTGAGATCACATTTGAAAGACTTATCTGCTCATCGAGTCAATATGATCTATTGAAAACATTAGCTGTTGAAGCCATAGATGTTGATGAGATTGCCAAAAAAATCATCCGAGACACCGATGCAGATGAACTTAGCCAAAACTTCTTTGATCTCGCTCTAAAGAAATCCTACATTGACGCGTTCTTTGAGCACGCAAAATCAACCCCCGTGATTCGTGAAAAACTCTCTTTGTTACAAGAGTTAGGGTTTGAAGTAAACAGTGATGCGTTTAAGCACTACCTTCATCGGAAACAGAATGACAACATTTCTGAAGAATCATTAGAGACCGCTCTCTCTGTCATTACCACCCCTATGGAAAACTTAAAAAATGCTGGCTTTGATTTAACTAGCGACCCATTTAAACAGTTTATGTTAAATTTTCATCAAAGCTCTTTAACACATTCAACTCATCTAGAGGACAAATTACAAACACTCTCCGATGCCTGCTCTCTTTACCTAGGAAATCATGATGGTTTTTTTTGGAATAAAAAAATTGAAGATCTGGACTTACAAGGCCTTTCTCTTGATGGTCAAGATATTAGAGAACTAGTCACTACCATTAAAGTAGGGTTGCTACAACGTTGCATTGACTACCTAGAAAGCAATAGCACTGAAAGTATTGATGACTATTTAATGAAGTCATTTACTGAAGAAATTAGCAACATTCCTGAGCCGACTTCAGCCATAATGGAACTTGGAAGCTTACGAAGAAAACTTAATCAGCCAAAGCATTCGAAAAAGGAAGGCTATGTGAAGGCAGCCAAAGACTTTGATAGAGTAACGAGCTACCTACTTGATATTTCAGATCCTATCGAGCGAAACAAAGCTGTGTTTAATGGATCTGATAACTCGATTAAGCTTCAGAAGTTTTTAAAAGAGAATAAAAATTTATTCTATAATCGCTATAAACGCATAAAACTTTTGAACCCTTTGTATAAGCCATCCCCCAGCCTTTTAGAAAAGGTTGGTCTAAAAAAAACCAAGCAAGAACCCTCTGCTAGTGAATTACGTGTTGCCAAAAAAAATGAGGCGTTAAACAAGGCCCTAGATGCTATTGAGCTTATTGAACCGGATGATCTCACAGACACAGCCAGTCTTGAGGCCCTGTCAGATGATAAGTCTCTAGACTCCAGCGATTCATTGATAAGCAGTAACCTTAAGAGCTTGATTGGTAAATTTGCCAATGCCGTTTTTAACTTTAGTGCCAGTGAGCAGAATCCAAATAATCAAGACATTATCAATATGAGTGATTTTAGAAACATTCAAGCGCATTTAAAAATGATTGATATTGAGATGAATGATGATGGCTTTCGCTGCTTGCAAAACTCTTTTTTACCAGAGATGTCCTACGAACAGTTTATTAGCGCCCTTAGTCAAGCAGTTGAAGTGCTATCAGATCTTCATGAGCCAATATGTCAATACTTTAGGAAAGAGCCAGAGAATAAACAGGAAAACGCTTCTCGCCTAATTAGTCTTGTGTTTGATGCGGCAACCGCTGGCACAAATGAGATAGATCTTAGCATGATTGTTACCAATCACTTACATAGAGAGGAACTAGTAACCAATATAGAAAATCAGGAAAAAGGCTCGCCCTCTTTAAAACAGTGAGAACAAATGC
Source organism: Legionellaceae bacterium (assembly GCA_030148065.1). GTDB lineage: Bacteria > Pseudomonadota > Gammaproteobacteria > Legionellales > Legionellaceae > JASBUC01. The sequence goes on from JASBUC010000041.1 coordinate 12,969, forward strand.
GAGAATTGAAGAAATCTTATAGAATATAATATATCCCCGTGATTAGTGTTATTGTCTCGCTGTTTAATGAATCCTGTAACCCGTATTTTTATAAAATCATTTCATGCTTTAAATCGGATACTTTTTTTGATTTGATATTAGTCGATGGCGGCTCAACTGATCAGACTCTAAGCTTCTTAGAGAAAGAAGGCTTGTCTTTTTATCAACTGCCTGACTCAACCAGAGCCGCTAGATTAAATCTCGGTCTGCAAAAAGCATGTTCAGAGTTTATCTTATTGCATCACCCTCGATCACTCATTTCACCCCTTGGTCTAAAGCACATAAAGTCACACTACCGACACTATGATTGGGCCGCCTTTACTCATGCCTTCGATCATCCTCATTTTTTCCTAAAATTTGTCTCGTGGTACTCAAATAGAGTAAGAGTGGAGAAAAAAAACATCACTTACTTAGATCATTGTATTTTTTTCAATAAAAAGCATTTAGAGCACCCCATTCCAGATATTGAGATATTTGAAGACACAGAACTCTCATATCAACTGCAAGCTAAGGCTTGCGCAAAACTGCTCACTTTTACTGCCACCACCTCTGCCATTCGATTTCTAGAGCGCGGCATTTTCAAGCAATTTCTATTAAATCAATTTATCAAGCTTTTGCATGCTAGAGGTGTTAATGCAGAACGTATCAATCGTCTTTATGAGAAACGTCTAAATTTGAATCAAATGAATGATTGACACAAAACGTTGCAAAATGCATTTTAGAGTATCACGGGAATATAGATTATTTTTTATTCAATAGCGAGTGGAAATCAGAAAATTTAATTGGTTTTGAAAAAAAGTAGCCTTGGCCAAAGGCGCACTTTTGCTCGACTAAAAAGTTCAGTTGATCATCTGTTTCAATGCCTTCTGCAATCAATTTTAAATTCATGCTTTTAGCAAGATCGAGTATTGAAACTATCATTTTAATGCTCTTTTCATTCTGAGGAATGTCCATAATAAAAGAGCGATCAATTTTTAAAGTGGAGATGGATAGTTGATGAAGACGACGTAGGGAAGAATATCCTGTACCAAAATCATCAATGCTAAGCTTTATTCCCATGCTATTTAACTGTTGAATGATGCCTTCATAATGAAATGAATCTTTACTTATCACCGTCTCTGTAATTTCCATTTCGATCATTTCTCCAGAGATGTTCTTATCTTTTAAAACGTCGGCAACAAATGAAACAAACTCCTTATCATAAAACTGAACCATCGACACATTAACCGAAAATGTTAAAGAAGACTGTGAACTTTTAGGAAGTTTAGAAATGGTCTTAATGACCTCTTTCAAGACCCATTTGCCAAGAGGGATTATTAATCCAGAGCTCTCTGCAATGGGAATAAATTCGTCTGGCATCACTTCGCCAAGGCTTTTATGGTGCCATCGACAAAGCGCTTCAGCTCCGACAATCTGTTGTGTGCTTAATTGATAGATGGGTTGATAAAGAACATAGAATTCACCATCTTCAATACCCCGTTTCATGGTTGATTCAATTAGCAAGTTCCTTTGATAAGAGTCCTCACTCTCAAAGCGATAGAAATGAAAGTTGTGTTTACCAAAACTCTTAGCCTTGTACATCGCCTGATCGGCATTTTTACAAAGATCATCTGCATTCATACCACCATCTGGAAAAATAACAATGCCAATGCTAATACCAACTTTAAGCGATAAATGATTAATAATGAGAGGCTGATCAAATGCTTTAATTAATCTTTTTACAATGTTGGTAATCACCGAAGGATCTGAGACTTCACTCAAAATGACTGAGAACTCATCCCCGCCTAAACGTGCCAATAGAAAATTATCACTATTGGGTAAACAATAGTCACTGCTACGAAGCACTTCACGCATACGAAAACTAACAATCTTTAATAACTCATCGCCAACATCATGACCATGATTATCATTGACTACCTTAAAGTCATCTAGATCCATGTATAAAAGGGTAAATTGGGTGTGATTTTGCTGAGCAACATGAATGCTTTGCTTCAATACTTCATTAAAGCTTAGTCGATTAAATAGGCCCGTTAGGTCATCTCTTTTTGCAAGCATTTGTAATTGAAGATTGTCTTGGGAAAGATTATTTTGCAGTTGGTTTAAGTTGTTAATCTGTTTTTTTAATATTTGGCTTTGAAAGTAATAGTCTAAATACATAGATACCTTACTTACCAAGACAACAGGGTCCACTGGTTTAACAATGTAGTCTACTGCTCCAATTTTATGACCTTGCCGTATGTGCTCTTGTTCTTTACTAAAGGCAGTAACAAAAACCAAAGGAATGTCGGCTGTGCGCTTGTGCATTTTCAAAAGACTTGCCACCTCAAAACCATCCATGCCAGGCATCTGTACGTCTAATAAAATAAGGGCAAAATATTGCTCTGTAACCATTCGCAAAGCCTCTTCTCCACTGGCTGCCTCATAAAGATTGCAATCTAGATCTTCTAATATTTCAACGAAGGCAAATCTATTCTTTTCATTATCATCAACAATAAGAACATTAGGTCGAATAAGATTATCTTGCTGATTATCTTTTTCCATTGTGCCTCTCCAAGCGCTCTGTGACCTTCTCTGCCAACTCTGGACTAGATAAATAAAGTCCTTGCCCAAAAGAGCATTTGTTCTCAACTAAAAAATCCAACTGCTCCTTGCTCTCAATACCCTCAGCTATGATTTTAAATCCCAAATTTTTACCTAACGATAGAATGGTTTTAATAATGAGTTCGCTGTCTTTTTCCTTGCCTAAATTTTTAGTAAAGCCTGCGTCTATTTTTAATGCATAAATAGGATAGTCTCTCAAACTAATCAAGGATGAGTAGCCAGTGCCAAAATCATCCAAAATTAACTGACACCCTAACTCTTCAATTTTTTTTATTAAGGGTGCTGATCTATTAATTGCTTTTTGAAAAATATTTTCACTAACTTCGAACATAACATGTTCAGAACACAACCCCTCATCATGGAGATGTTGTTCAATTTTTTTGTGTAGAATATCACTTTTTATTTCACTTAGGGAAAGATTAACGGCATAAAATAAATCATGAAACCCAAGTTTAACCCAGTGGTTAATCTGATGGTGGCTTTTTTCAAAAATCCACTCACTGATGGTTTCCATGACACCAATCTCTTCAGCAATTTTCAAAAAATCACTAGGATTTAGAGAACCTAAATCTTTGTGTGTCCATCGAACCAGTACTTCTATGCCAACAGGATTGCGGCTTTTTAGATCATAAACAACCTGATAAACTAAATGATAATCCTCATCACAAACAGACTCTCTTAAAGCATTTTCAATCATTTTTCTGTGGCTGTGTCTAGTTTGTAGCTCTTGTGAAAAATAGCAAATTTTGTTTTTCCCAAGCTCCTTCGAACGATACATGGCAATATCGGCCTTGCTCATTATTTCATCTGCGTCATCGGAAGCATAAGGAAAACAAGCAATGCCAATGCTAAAAGAGGTATAAATTCTATGATTGTTAATCTCGATTGGTTTTTCAACTGATCGCTTTATTTTCTCAGCTATTTTTCCTGCATCCTCATAATGCCTGATTTGTGTAATAAGAATCGCAAACTCATCCCCTCCCATTCTGGCAATATGGTCCTCTTTCCGCACATGATTTTTTAATAGTTCTGCAAGGTTCCTTAATAATTTGTCACCTACTTGATGACCGAGGCTATCATTGATTGATTTAAAATTATCGAGATCTAAAAACATTACAGCAAACTTATCATCACCTCGTCTTTTAGCCGTTTTAAGGCGCTGATTTAAATCATGTTCAAATTGATATCGGTTTGATAAACCTGTCAAGCTATCATGGAGTGCTAAGCGAGAAAGCTCTTGATTTTTTCCTTTTAGCTTGTCCTTTACCACCCGGAGCTCACTTACCGTTTTTAAAATATCCGTCCGATTTTGTCTGTCAATTTTTAAAAACAACTCAACTTTAGCAACCAGAATATGGGGATCAATCGGTTTAAACATGTAGTCAACAGCACCAACTTCATAACCCTTATAGACATGTCGTTGCTCTTTACTAATCGCCGTTACAAAAATAATGGGGATCAATCTTGTTTTTTTGTTTTTTCTCATCAACTTTGCTGTTTCAAACCCATCCATGATTGGCATTTGCACATCAAGTAAAACTAGCGAAAAATCATGATCAAGCATTAATCTTAAAGCTTTGTCACCAGAGTTTGCAGTAATTAGTTCAGCATCAACCTCTTCTAGCACCTCTTTCATGGCAATAAGGTTTGCATCCAAATCATCTACGATTAATATTTTCGATTTTTCTCTAATAGACCCTTTCTTCATCTCTATATTTTCCGATAAATTTTCATATTGCCTTCAAGCTCTTCAAAATCATTTACTACTGATGAAAAGTGTAGGCTTTCTTTATGGCCCACACATAAAAAGCCACGATGACACAGGCTATTCTTTAGAAGTGTTAATACGTTGTTCGTCAATTGTTTATTAAAGTAAATCATAACATTTCGGCACAACACTAAGTTCATCTCACCAAACTTGCCATCTGTCACCAAGTTATGATTTGCAAAGGTAATCCGCTCTTTTAAAAAATCATGCATTTTGATAGCATTGTATTTGGCAGTATAGTATTTTGAAAAACCAAATCGTCCACCAAATAAATTATAGTTTTCAATGTATTTTTTGGTGTTTTCTGCAGAATATATCCCTTCTTTAGCCATTTTTAAGGCTTGATTATTAAAATCTGTAGCATAAAGAGTGGTCCGCTGCAAAAGCCCTTCTTCGTGCAACATAATGGCTAATGAGTAAGTCTCCTCTCCGGTTGCGCATCCTGCTGACCAAACTTTAATAAACGGATAAGTCTTTAAGATAGGAACCACATCGTTTCTTAGCTGATAATAAAAACCAGGGTCTCTGAACATTTCGCTAACCGTGATGGATAAGTACTTAAGAAGATCATCAAACATGATTGGATCATGAAAGATGCAATCTGCCAACTGCATATAGGACTCTAAGTTTTGGCTACTCATGAACGCATTAAAGCGCCTAATAAGAGACGCTTTTGCGTAATCTCTAAAGTCGTAACCGTAGATTTCCTTTATCCCATCTAATAGAAGATCAACTTCTACGCGTCTTATCTCGTTCCTATCAACCATTATTTAGCTAACCATACTTTTATCATTGAGATAAGTTGATCGACATCAATGGGTTTTGCAATATAGTCATTAGCACCTGACTTAATGCATTTTTCTTTATCCCCTGCCATCGCTTTTGCCGTTAAGGCAATAATTGGCAAATCTTCAAACCGTTTATCCTCCCTAATTTTTTCAATTGCTGTATTTCCATCCATTACAGGCATCATTATGTCCATTAGCACAATATCAACATTTGTTTCTTCATCAAGCTTACGAATTGCTTGCTCCCCATTTGACGCTATCACAACTTCTAAAGAACAGTCCTCAAGTTCACTAGAAAGTGCAAACACATTTCTCATGTCATCATCAACTAATAATACTTTTTTATTTTTTAGTATTTCATTACCACTGTGCATCATTCTCACGACTTTTTGAGATGGAACCGATATTTCTTTTTCGATGCTGTGTAAAAACAAGGTTACTTCATCGAGCAACCTATTAGACGAACTCCCACCTTTAAGTACGATGCTAGATGAATATTTTTGTAACTCAGCATCCTCTTCTTGTGTTAACTCTCGTCCTGTATAGATAACCACTGGAGGAATTTTATCTAAACACTTATCGAGTTTTTTTAATACCTCTAGACCAGGAATGTCTGGCAGCTTAAGATCTAGAATGATGCAATCAATTTGATTGCTTTTTGCATATTCAATTGCCGCTTGTCCTGTTTCAACCGTATGAATATTAATTGGCTCATTTTCGATTAATTCATATATCGCTTGTTGATTTGATTTATTATCTTCAACCACTAGTACATTTTTTATTTCATCTTGGTGGGCACTTTTAAACTGCTCAAAGACATCGGCTAGTGTTTCTTCAGTTGCTGGTTTTTTTAAGAATCCTATAGCCCCACGCGCTTTAATTTCCTCACTTTCTTCGCGTGCTGAAATTACATGCACTGGAATATCACGCGTTCTCAAATTGTCTTTTAAATGTTCCAGTACTTTTATACCATCAATATCTGGCAAACCCAGATCAAGTATTATGGCATCAGGGAGCTCTTCTTCAGCAAGCTCTATGGCCTCCTTGCCGGTGGTTGCTTCATAGACAAGATAGCCATATTCTTTTGAAAAGTCGCTAATGATTTCAATGAAATCTTTATCATCTTCAACAATCAAAATTTTAGGTTTGCTTCTCTTAGTCTTGCTATGTTTGGCTGGTGTTACATTATGTTTTTTAGAATACTCAATAACTACTTCTTTGTTTTTTGCTGCACTCCTACTCTGGTTGACATCTATATTTAAAGGTAAAATTAAGGAAAATATACTCCCATTTCCCTCTTCGCTATCAACTGTTATTTGACCACCTAATAACTCTGTCATCGCTCTAGAAATAGCTAGTCCCAATCCCGTGCCACCAAATTTTCGGCTAGTTGAGCCTTCTGCCTGCTGAAAGGCCTCAAAGATGATTCGCTGTTTGTCCTTTGAAATTCCTATGCCACTGTCACTGACAGTAAACTGTATAAAATCACCCTTTTTATCTTTTAATTCAAAAGGAAGGGAGGATAGCTTAGCCTTGGCAACACTAAGACCAACTTTACCACTTTCCGTAAACTTAAAGGCATTTGACATAAAGTTTCGTATGATTTGAATGATTCTTTGCTCATCTGACTCAATGCTTTGAGGAAGATTTCTGGAAATATTTACCTCAAACTCCAACCCTTTTTCCTGAGCCACTGGTTCAAATTGATTTTTGAGATCATTACATATTTTACTAATCCTACAAGGTGTGATTTCTATTTGTAATTTTCCTGCTTCTACTTTGGATAAATCAAGAATGTCATTAATTAAATTAAGTAGTTCGTGCCCCCCTTTATTTATAATTTCAGCAGACTTCACTTGCTTGTCTGTTAAGTTTCCATCACGGTTTACGGCAAGTTTTTTGGAGAGAATTAATAGTGAATTTAGCGGTGTTCTTAGTTCGTGAGACATATTAGCTAAAAATTCAGATTTATATTTACTAGACATTGCTAAGTCTTTTGCACGTTGCTCTAAATCTTCTTTAGCCTTGTTTAATTCATCTTTTTGCTGCTCTAAACGCTCTGTCTTCTCTTCAAGTTCTTCATTAATAACTTGTAATTCTTCAGTCTGAGTTCTTAATTTTTCTTCAGACTCTTTCAGGGCAGATGCTTGTGACTCTAGCTCTTCGTTGGTTGCTTTTAATTCTGCCTGTTGCTCTTGCATTTGCTCACCCAGTGCTTGCGAGGTGGCAAGCAAGTCTTCTGTTTTTATTTTAGAGAGGAGATTACTTAGAATAACGCTCGTGCTTTTTATCAAGCTTTCAATCATTATTTCATGATGTTTTGAGATTTTTTCAAGCGTTGCAATCTCTATTACCATCTCAACTTTCCCTTCAATAACGATTGGCACTAACATTATGTTTTTAGGTGTGGCGCTTCCTGAACCTGATTGTACTGCAATGTAGTCTTTAGGTGGGGAGGATATGATCATTGGCTTTTTCTCTAATGCACACTGCCCAACCAACCCTTCCCCTATGCCAAAACGATTTTCGCACCCTTTTCGTTTCTTATAAGCAAAGGATGCCAATAGTTTAAAATTTGGTTCGCCGTCTCTGCTTTCTTCTCTCGAGTAAAGCACGCCAAGTTGTGCATCTATGGCAAGGCAAATTTCTTTCACCAGTGTTACTGAAAATTCTTTCACACTTCGCTCTTTCTGAAGTTTCTTCGATATTTCTGATTGTGTTCCTTTTATCCAGTCTTCGTTTTCTAGTTTTCTCTTTTCCCCAAGTAATTCTTCTGTATTTTTCTTTAATGAGTTGGTCATTTTTTTTAAAGCAACTCCTAAATAGTCTTCCTCGTTTTGTACATCTATTTCTACATCAAGATTTCCCTCTGATATTTTTTCAGCAATACTAGCAGATTGTTTTATTTGTCCTTCTATGATCCTAGTAATAATTCTAGATAAAAACAGCGATAGGAATATAACAAGTAAGGTACCAAAGACAATGGTCCAGTTTGATTTTTCTGTATCACTCTTGGCAGTTTCCTGCCTTTTAATCATCAAGTTTCGTTCAATTTTCTTAAACTCTTCTATTGTTTCTCTAATTTTGTCGATGATCTCTTTACCTGTTTCCTTTTCAACTAACGACATAACTGTTGCCATAGATGTCGAAGTAATATTTACTTCTTTTCTAGCGGCAATCTCTGGTTTGGCAACACTACTTTCCCAACTCTCAGACAGCTCACTGACATTTTTTACCAGGCGTCGCGCTAAGTGCGGATTAAATGAACTATCAATTAATGTTTTTAGGGCAAAAATGTTTTCTTTAAATTTTACTATCCCTAGATAGTAGGGCTCCAAAAATTTTCGATCTCCTGTAATTAAAAACCCCCTTAAACCTGTCTCACTATTTACAATACTATTGCTAACGGCTAACAACAGTGCTTCTCCTTGTACGTTGTCAGCTTTTGCAAAATAATTTTTCATTCGATTTAATACTTTTCTAATTTCATCGATAATTTTTTTCCCCTCGCCTTTCTTAGTTAAAGCGATGATTTGCGATTTTTTTAAAGCATCCCCTTCTGAGTGTTTTTTAAGATCTATTCTTGCTTCTGCAATCTCTCGCGTCCATTTTTCTTGTAGACGCATTACCGTATTTAGATCACTTTCCATTAAATCAATATCATAGGCATTATCAATTAAATTATAGAGTTTAGCAGTGTTTTTTTTAAGCGATAATAAACCCTGATGATAGGGCTCTAAGAAGTTATCTCTTCCTGTGATTAAATAGCCTCGTTGCCCTGTTTCTTGGTCGACTAAGTCTTTGGCGATGGCCGCGACTAAGATTCTTGCTGTTTGATTATCTGATTTTTTAAATAATGTATCGAGTCTTGTTAAAATTAATCGAATTTGATCAAATATTTTTTTTCCTTTTTCTTTTCTTATTTCTTCCTGCAAATAAGCTAAGTCTTTGCTGCCCTTTTTAACTTGTTGTCTTGCTTCTATTTCAACGCCACCAGCCTCTTTTAACCACTGTTGAATCAAGGCTTCAATCTCACCCAAACGTGCTACTTGAGGGGGGTTGTCCGAGACCGTTTCTTTTAATTTATTTATTTTTTCTTTAAGCTCTGACTTGGCGAGATTATATGGCTCTAGAAAATTTTCATTGCCTGTAATTAGAAAGCCCCGCTCACCTGTTTCTAAATCCAGCACTAGCTTTTCAATAGTAGCTGCCTGCTCCAACACACTGTAGGTATGCGTGACCCATCGATTGTTCACTTCTAAGTCTTTGACCGCGCCAAAGCTTAGAAAGCCCAGAATAGCAACCAAAATCAAGGGGATGGTTGTGACCACCATCATTTTGGCTGACAGTGTCATGTTTGAAAAATTAAGTTTATTTCTCAATGGCTCTCTCCTTGACCATTTTCTCTTGGCGTTCTTCGTGCAGACTATGTTTGCCACTGCATTTTTCATACCAGCATTTTAGACAAACAAGTGCGCAGGCGGACTATAATTATAGCACTTTCTCTTTGTGTCTTTTTATCGGGCTTATGAGAGAAAACTTAAAGGTCAGGGGGTATAGTTTAACTACCGACACAATGATGGCAGCGAAACAGCCCATTAGGATCAATCTTTTTCTTAATTGCTAACAGTTTTGGATAATTGCTTCCCCAAAAGCTTTCCTGCCAATTTTTTTGGAAATAATCGGCCTCATTGGCATAGGTACCGGCTTTGGGTGCAAGAGATTTAATTTGTGCCATGGCCTTATTGATGGCGTGTACCTCGTGTTGAGCCTTATTAATATTCAGAGCATACTCATTGTAGCCTGGTATAATTTTATCCGTACCAGCACTCATAATCAGCAATCCGCTTGCCTGATAGACACCTGGGTGAGTCGAGGTTTGCCGGCTCAAAGCAATGGCCTCACTTGATGCGCCAGCAAGTCCCTTTTGAATATGGAAGGCAAAAGGATGCTCTTTAGAAACTTTGACAAAGGTTGCTGCAGTGTTTGCGAGATTTTCGTCCTTAAACAAAGATTCTGGTAACCACCAAGACTGATAGGTATACCAAAATGTTGACACTTCGCCACTATTTGGTTGCCACCAATATTCATTTTGAGCAGCACCTTTCGCCTTATTCTTAACCACCAAGTCAGGAAAATGTGTGTTCATGTAGTGATAATCCCACATCTTTTTTGATGGGATCATTGTGATGTTTTGACTCATTTGGTATTCCTTCGGTGTTTTATCAACAAAGTCTTTTAAACTTTTCCACACAGCGGTGATGTCTTCCTTTGTTAGGCCCTGAGAGAGAAGAAACCATTGGATTTTTTTGTCACTAAAACTGATGTTTTCACCCCAATGTTCGTTGTTTAATCTTTCCTGAAAGAAGCTTAAAACTTGTTTAACCAATGAACTATAGCCTTCTTCAGTATGCGCTTTTATTTCACCTCGCACTAAGGCAAACTCTTTGGGTAATGGATGGGTTCGAAGACTCATCTCTGTCACGACCCCAAAGGTGCCACCGCCCCCACCTCGCACAGCCCAAAATAGTTCTTTGTTTTGATAAGGATTGGCAATCAACGTTTCTCCTGTTGCGGTGACGATTTTAAGCTCTAAAACACCAGCAGCCCCTGTGCCAAATTTTTTTGACCAAGAGCCAAAGCCACCTCCTTGAGTAAAGCCACCAATGGCTCCTACGGAAGTACAGCCGCCTCCTTGTACGTAGCGTTGGTTCTCTGTTGTTACTTTATTGTAGACCTCTAACCATCGCTCTCCAGCACCAACGATGATGGCTTTAACAGGGGTTGTTTGACTCGGCGCCCCTTGAGGTATGAATGATTCTTGGTACTCTAGTTTTCGAATAGGTCTTACCCAAATTAGTAGAGAGTCTTTTGCCACATTACGTCCTAAATAATCGTGGCCAGCACCCTTAACGACCACTTTTAAATGATGCTTTTTAGCAAAACTTATGGCGTAGGAAACATCCTCAGAGCTTTCAGCCAAGACAGCGTATTGGCTAGCAACACTCTCCCAAGCTCCTAACCAACCTTGACTTTGGGTATCTCCTGGGTTGCTCTGTAAGAAGAAGGGGTTCTTTATGTCTTGGAGCGCTCTTTTGCAGGCATGGCTTTTCGGCTTTTGGCTGCACACTTTGGTGCTCTCAACAGGCTCAACCAGTCGCCCTCCCACTTGGGCCTTTAGTTTTTGCCACTCTTTCGTACTTGGCCAACATGGATCTGAGGGTTGACAAAAAGTGTCCTTGGCTGAAAAGCCCTTACTAGTAACACAAAGAATGCACATAAGTCCCACAAGGCTTGTCAACCTTTTCTTTATTCCGAAGCTCATGATTCTCTTCCTCTCTTGCAACCCTCTCTCCCCTTAAAAGAACCTATGTCCGTGATACTCATCTTGTGGGTATTTCATCTTTTCACCATTTTGATGTGCATAATACCAGCATCATCATACGGCTTGCCTACGCCTTCAAACCCAAACGATTGATAAAAGGCCTCAAGTTGTAACTGAGCGCCAATACTAATAGGCACAAGCGGATAATGTTTTTCTAGGTAAGAAAGACACTCTTCTAACAAGCCTCTGCCAAGCTTCTGGCCTCTTATAGATTGCCTAGTAATCACCCTCTCAATGGTCACAGCCTGCTCAATCTCCCGAATCCTCGCATAGGCAACCAGTTTACCGTTTTGCAAACCTTGACAGTGCATAGCCATTTGATCGCACCCATCAAGATCTTGGTACAAGCATTGCTGCTCAAGCTGAAACACTGCTTCTCGTAGTTGTAAAATCTGATATAGATCCTCATGGCTTAAGTCTAAAAACGTCTGCCATTGCCATGAAATGTTAGCCTGACTCATGAGTTTAACTCCCTAAAACGCCTTCTACCTGATGCAAGCGCTAGCACATAGACAATTAGAGTAATCATCGACAGCGCGCTGTATTGCTGATGCAGTGTCAAGGTGCCATTGCCACCAAAGTTTCCAAAATGGGCAACGCTCGCGAGCATAAATACATAAGCTAAAATCCACCAACTGCTCTTGAATTCCAGAAATCGATCTGACGCATCAATTTTCAGAAACAAGCACCAAGCATAAAACACCAAGGCTAAGATACACACCAGATACACCGTTTCAGCCCCTGACCAAAAAATAATTCGGTTGGTTGAAAGAAGTGCGAAAAAAGCAACAATATGAGCGGCTTTTACCCGGAAGGGTCTGTGCAAGTGTTTATGGGTTAACCTCATTGTGCCCATGGAAATTGGACCGATACTGTAGACAAAGGCAATCATTGAGACCAGTAAGGCGATTAATCTATCCCAACCAGGCAGTGGAATGAGCAACATTAGACCTATGACAAAGTTAACAAATACCGCTCTTACTGGGATCCCCCCATGCAATGCCATTAAACTCTTGGGGAGGAGCTTATCCTCTGATAAAGCATATAAGGTTCTAGCACTCCCTGATAGGCTGATGAGACCTGCGACAAAGGGAGATAAGCAAGAGGCTATTGCAATAAAAGGGATGAAACTGTGAATCTTTAATTGCTCAAGTAATACTAGAAAAGGGCCCCGTTCTGCTGCAATGTCCACAGGCTGCCATCCTAGGGCGAGTTCTGCTGGATTAAACGCACCAATAAAGCTCACTTGTAGCATTAAATACAAAATGCTGGTCAATAAACAAGTACCCAGTAGCGCCAAAGGGATGGCTTTTTGTGGGTTTTCAACTTCGCCTGCTAACTGTAGGGCATTGCTAAACCCCGTGTATGCAAAAATTACCCCGCCTAATGGCAAGGCTTCCATGACGTGTTTCATAATTTCTATCTTACTAAGTGTGCTCAAAGAAAAGTTTGACCAATGAAAAGCCGAGCCCACCAACACAAACACCAAACACAACGGAATCGCAATTTTAACGATGACTAACACATTGGACACTTTTGCAAACCACTGTAATGCTAAAATGTTTATCATCACCATTAGTAATAACACGCCTGCCGCAACGACAAGTCCAAAATTACTCAAGGCAAAGCCACCAAGTTCATTACTGCCCAACCTCGGCCAAAAATTTGCGGCATATTGCATGATGGCAGAGGTTTCAATTGGCGGAAGTGACAACATCCCCAGCCATAAAAATAAACCGTAAATGCCGCCGATCAAGGGACCATGCGTTCGTCGACTAAAACGCGTCATCGAGCCAGGCTCAGGATGTAACACTGCAAGCTCGATGAAACAAAGCATGATCAATGCCATAATAAAGGCGCCAATTATCCAGACAAATGGTGCATAACTCCCAGCATATTTAGCCGTATAGTAAGGAGCAAATAACCAGCCTGAGCCAACAGTGCTCCCAAAAGTTATTACGAGTAACTGCGTAGGCGTTATTTTCCGATGTAACTGACTCATCCCTATGCCTTAAAGAAATTTTTATAAGACAACGATAACTGAAATGGCGTCAACAACCAACATCTCCCCCTGAAATGAACAAGCGTCAACTCAAAAACGTCTGTCCTTTCTGCAAGTAACCTGCCAATTGACTTCTAACTGCGATACCATCCATATTTTTACAAAAAGAGGACAGGCTGTGGAATTTAAGGTTTTAGACAACCATCAAAGCATTGCTCACCAAGCAGCAAGAGTGATTGCTGATGCCATTTGTGAGAAAAAAGGTAGAGGTGAGCCCTTTGTGCTGGGCCTTGCAACCGGTGCGACCATGGAGCCTCTCTATGCGGAGCTAATCCGGCTTCATAAAGACGAAGGCTTAGATTTTTCCAACGTTAAATTTTTCAATCTGGACAATTACGTAGGGTTGCCAGAAGGGGATAGAAACAGTTATGACACCCAGTTGCAGCAATTCTTTTTAAGTAAGATCAATGCCTCTCAAGATAACATAGACTTAGTGTCAAGCAGCGCAAGCTTTAATCACCAAGCCTATGAAGAACGTATTAAACAAGCTGGTGGCATCGACATACAACTCTTAGGCATAGGGCGCACTGGTCACATAGGGTTTAACGAGGTTGGCTCAAGCATTGATTGCCCCTCAAGAGTAATTGAACTAAGCCATGAGACTCGCGTTGATAATGGAAAATATTTCAACAAAATTGACCCCTTAACCAACCGCTCTGAAAACATTCCATTTAAAGCCCATACTCGAGGCATAGCTCCCATCTTAGAGGCAAGGAAAATCATCTGCATGGCCAATGGGCACGGCAAAGCAGAAGCCATCAAAAAGATGGTTCAAGAAGGATCCGTAGAAGAACTACCCGTTCGAGCTCTAAAGTCACACGAGAATGTTCTAATGCTGGCCGATGAAGAGGCGCTCTCCTTACTAAGTGAGCATGAACTGCAAACCCATCTCTCTCTAGAGGAAAAGACGCGAGAAAAACTCTTAACACGAAATCAATTTATCAGCGTTACCTTAGACATTGATCATGATGCGCACACCCTATTACTGCCCCCTCAATTTGACTTCTGTGATCCCGTCACGAAAGTGGGAATAGATGAGCCGTTTGATCCAAGACTTGAAACACATCGTCAAGCGCTTGCAAGCTGCCTCTCGCGTGCTCAACAAATCTCGGTTGGCGCTCATCCAGATGATGCAGAAATTATGGCTGGCCCAATGATGTTAAAAGCCACCCCTGAGAACCCATGGCTCACACTTATTCTCACCAATGGGGCTGCAAGTAGTAATACCTTAAATGGTGAATTTGCAAGTAAAACGCCTGAAGAATTAACCCGCATGCGACAAGATGAGCAGAAAACAGCCTCTCTTGAGGCAGGCGTCCCCCTTATTATGTGTAAATACCCAACGCCTGCCATCACAGGTGACATGGGAGATGAAATGCTTGCAAAGGTGAGAGAAACCATGAGTTCTCTTTTTTCCTGCATGAAAGGCTTACAAACAGTCTATGGTCATCACCCGTTTGACAAGCACGACACCCATGTTATTACCTTTGCAAGGCAATTAGAGGCCCTAAGAAGTTTAAGTGATGAGCAGCTTAACAAGATTGACGTTAAGGGAATGGAAGTCTGGGGGGACCTAGAGGTCTGTGAGAGCCGCTTGTTAAAGTATCAAATTGAGAGTCAAGAAGATCTGATACACTGGCGCTCATTAATTGCTCATTATCAATCTCAAATTGCCGGACAAGGACGAGACTATTCTCTTGCCACCATTGAACGGGCCCAGGGACACGCAGGCTATCAAACACACCCCCATGGCGCCAACCCTGCAGATGGTTTAATACTGGCAGTGGAGCTCACCGATCTTGTGCGCAACAAAACACTTTCCATGATGGAAATGATTCGCACACTTGCTCTCGAACTTTTTTCTCATCAACTAAAAAGAGGAGAGCAGCTGTTTGAAAAAAAGGGCATGAATACAAACAGTCAGACTCCAAGTATGCAAACCATGCTCCCTTTTAGCCTCTTTGCAAACGAGCAAAGCAGCCATCTTCCTGAGGCAAAAGTTAGGGTTACTACAGGCGTACAAACTGAGCCCATAGGCCGGCCCCATTAAAAGTCACTAAAAGGACAGTCCTTTTTTAAGTGTCCTTAAATGGCGATTCAGCGGAAAAATAAGACACGTTCCACCTTCCCTGATAGCCATTTTAGGAGCCTGTGTTGCCTTTGTAATAGTGTTTCAAAATCGTTATGCCGTCGTCCGCGTTGGTGAAGCCTCAGTCGGCTGCATACAACTTAAAGCAGCTACTACAGTATGAAGACATCCCTAAACCCATTCCACTAATGAGTGAGTTCATTGCCCTATAAAACACTCAGCAAGACAGCTCACCTAAGACTGAGACTCATTTGAGGCCTCTCCACGATATTATTAATTTCCTCTTCTGTGATGAGCCCGATGGTTGAGGCTTTCTTTCCTTGAATCCTTTCCCGATACAACTTAGCAAGCTTTAAAAACTGTTGATGCCTTAGGCATGCCTCTTCACCAAACTGCGGGTTCGCTCCAGCCTCTCTTTTAGGAAGCCGCTCTTCCAGCTGATCACACTCTAAAAAAGGATTAAGCAAATCATATAGATCATCCTCTCCTGAGAGCTCCTTGTTGGCAGCACTTGTTAATTCTTGGCGCCTAATTTCAGAAATGGCATGGTTAATCATGTCTGCATAAACAGGCAGTATTTCGGCATCACCAAAAAAATATTGACTGCCTTTCCTACTGACGTTTTTCGGTTCCACCCAAAGGATCTCATCTATTTCACTCGGATCTGAAGAGTTTAAGAAAGGAGGCTCAGAAAAAGTTTCATGCTGCTGATTCAAATTGGCCAAAAAATAATGCGCAATGCAGTGCACATTCCCATCACTCTCTTTATGTCCTAAACACTTAAGCTTGTGACGACTAATCGTGATGGATGTCTCTTCCTTGAGCTCTCGTATGGCGGTGTCAAATAAATCTTTATCGGACGTTGCTCTCTGTCCTGCGGGGTGTTCGCTATAGGCCTGCACATGATCCATTCCTTGAAAAGCAATTTTTTCTTCTGCTTGATCATTAAGATCAAGAGCATTTGGAAGTCCATCATTTAGATCCGGACACCCTTTAGGATTCATAAACCCTTCAGAGAGTCGGTAAACTTTTTTATCCCCATCTCGACGACGATTATGCACTAGTGCAAAATAACACTTTTGATCCGTGGTTCTTAAAACTGGTATCACGCTCGCCCCTGCGGCAGTCCATGGGTATGGATGCACTTCAACGCTTGGCCGCCCAGGTTGATCGGAGATAAAACGTGTGCCAAACATGCCAATCTTAGCAGTAGCCTCCACCATCACTCTTGATTGACTCTTTGGTGAAAGAGCTCTCACTGAACGCCCAATAAGGGTTGGATCCAGTTCTCGTAAATCCATATCAATTTGAGGATCTGTTTGAATAGCAACTTCTGGCATATGCATGCTCCTATCTATTAGTTTGTCTGCCCGAAGTACCGCCTGCGAGCCATTTTACAAATAAGGTGATGGATGGCAACGATTACCCCCTCACACTTTGCATGCGTGCTCGAGCTTTCTCAAAATCAAACCCAGAGCTTGTGTTATTAACCGCTTGCTCAAAGCCGTCACCACTACTCTCTCCTCTACAAGCATAACGCTCTTTTAAAGCAAGAATGGCCACTTTTGCAACACTAATGCTCTTTTGCTCTTCAGCCGGAACCTTATTTGAATAGGCTAGAATTAAGCTATGAATTTGTTCTGCCGTCACTTTCTCACCACTTGGCATGCAAAAAATTTCTTCACCCTTTGCCTTAGCCAATAAATTCATCTCATTAATGCTCTCGGTGACCGCGTCATCGTGCATAACGATGATCTTGCGAGCACTTCGAGCCCAAGCGTGTGATTTTAAATCCGCTTTTAATTGCATTTGTGGAATTTGCTTTTCGATGTCCATATAGCTTGCCAAGGTATCGGCAAACGCCGAAGAAATCATCGCCAAGCTCCCAACTAACACTAAAAAAATTCTATTCAACACCCGCTTCCTCCCAAATAAAAAGGACAGATTTTTTAAAATCCGCCATCCCCCATTGATTTAACATATAAAATTCACGTTCATAAAAAAGACTGTCCCTCTATGCCTTATTTGTGAAACCGAAGCGCAGCCCGCGAGCCATTTCGCAAATAAGGTAATGGATGGCAGCGATGACCACCTCTTCCATTTAAGCATGCGTCACCTCAAGTAGCCCCTTTGGTCAAGCCAAAGGATTTCAAAGAATCAACGCATTCTTTAGCGTAACACCACTTAAACGTCATCGCTGATGTTCATTGCCTTATTTGTGAAAATCAAGCGCAGCTCCGCGAGCCATTTCACAAATAAGGTGATGGATGGCAGCGATGACCACCTCATAATTTGTAGGCAAGTCCAGTCATCACTTTTGACATCTTAGTCATCAGCCATTTTATTGGCTTTGGCAACTCTACACCACCAGACTCAAGAGCGTTGGTTGCATGCTGCATTTCATCCTCTTTCATTTGTTCAATGATGAGCCTACTTGCTTTATCCTTTTCAGGCAATGACGCCAAATGACTCTCTAAGTGGCGAGTCACCTGCCGCTCTGTCTCACAAACAAAGCCAAGAGACCATTTATCACCAATGAGTCCCGCAACCATGCCGAGCGAGAGCGACATGCCATACCACACTGGGTTTAAATAACTGGTATGGGACTCAAGCTCAGAAAGGCGCTCTTCACACCAAGCAAGGTGATCAACCTCTTCTAAGGCAGCCTCATTCATCTTCTCTTTGAGTTCACTGCTGCGAGCCGTCATCGCCTGGCCTTGATAGAGGGCTTGCGCGCAAACCTCCCCGGTGTGATTGACTCGCATTAAGCCCGCTGAGTGAGTTTGTTCTTCTTCACTCAAAGCCTCTCTCTCATCCAGCTCTTTTGCTGGTGAAGGGCGCATGCTGACTCGTGATTTTGGTGGTAGCACCGTCTTTATGAAGGTGTCGAATTGATCAATTGCTAAATCTAGCCCTGTTTTTTGTCTCACAAACGTCTCAATGTATTTTTAACTCTGCAAACTATACCCAAACCAGCTCATTATGCGAAGTCTGAACTTCGATAAAATAACCCAACTTGAACTCTATGCTTAAAACTGAATCACAAAATGGCTGGGTTGATGGTGCTCCTCATCACGACTCAGCGGACTCCCAACCCTCTGTACAACCTTCTTTTGCTCTAGCTTGTCTTCTTTTTGTAAAGATTTAATCTCTGCTAAAACGGCCTGTTTTTTATGAAAACTCTCTCCCGACTCAGCCATAAAGGTAAAGAGCTTCTGTTGTAACTTTGCATAACTGCCACCACCGGCATAAGCTTCTGGGTGCCATTGTACGCCAATCATTGGCGCCCCATGTCTGGTTTCAAACGCTTCGACTGTGTTCGGCTCCACCGACTCTTCTATGAGTCTCAAGCCAATCATTGATAATGCCTTACACAATAACCACCAAAAAAAAGACGGTTTTGCTTTCAAAAAGGGCTTTGATTTTGCTGAAATCTGCACATTGCTCGGACATTCATGCTCATAAGGCGCCTGCCAATGAACGCTATTAACCGGTAGTGTGCTCATTTCTCTGCCTCCACCCATCGCACTAAAGAGCTTGCTCTCCGGCTCAATACAAACGGCATGCGCCATTTTATTACCCAAAATTTCACCCCTGTCTGAGACTCTTAAATCTTCTTTGGGGTGGGCTAATGGGTAATCATGGCCATTGGTGGTCACAAACTCTCCTCCTCCTAAGGCCGTCCAAAGCCGCCAACTGCCACCACAAATTGCGAGCACCGGTCGTCCTCGTCTTATCGCATCTTGCAAAAGAGCGTTCTCAAAGATCTTTCGTTTCTTATAAACTTCAGGACGCTTAAGAGCGGTTTTTCGAGTATAACCCGGAATGACCAGCAAGCCCTTGCCATAAGAGGTGTCGGCTTCGGGACAAAGCCCATCATTCTGAGGCAGCATGGGCAGAGAATCAGGATCTGCACTAATTTTTGCGATGAAATTTGTCAGTACGCTCGGCAATAAATCACTAGGGTGGCAAATTCTGGTCTTTCGCCCACTCATCAATTGAATGGTTTGATGATCCCAAAAGGCCCCCATTCCTCGCCCTTCATCTCGGTATGATACAGTAATCGGCACACTGTCATTTAGCCTCATCAGTTAATTCCCTTTAAAAAATGAATAAGCCTTATCATGTTGAATACTAAACAACCAGTGATTACAGGGCAACCCGAACTTCTGTCTTAGACATTCTTTAATTTTACGGTAAAGTGATGAAGTCGATTTTGTTACAAGGATGGGGGACATGAGTGCAACAGAAGATGATTTACAAACCGCGTTCGAATACATCGATAAGCAACAAGCCTCTTTACTCACGTTAGAGCTCACAAAACATCAATCAGATCGCTCCCTCTCTTTATTGTTTGCTCGTGCCCTACAATGTGACCAATTAGACTGCGCTAGAGCCATTATTGTCCTAAAAGGCGTTCAAGCGTTTGCAAACTCAACCCTGGAAGAAAAACTCAATCAAACCTTCATTGATGCTGCTCTCAAAGGGAGTGTTTCATTCTGCCAATCATTAAAAGGCCTGTTAGAGCACCACCGTTTAATTTCACAAAGCGTGATGAATAGTGCTTTGCAAAAGGCAAGCCAGCGCGGAGAGTTAGAGAGTGTTAAATTTTTGCTCTCAGAGGGGGCTCGAGTTAACCAAACAGATGTTAATGGTAACACGGCTCTACATCTTGCGGTGCTCGCACTGATTGAGAAACTTAATAACGGTGAAAGTGCTCAGTTCAATCAAGCTGAAAAAGACTACTTTTTCTCAAGAGTCGAGCAACTAAAAAAGGTTATAGACTATTTACTTGAAAAAAAAGCAAACCCTTCTCTACAAAACCTTGAAAAAATAAGCCCCATCGAGCTCGCCGCTGAGAAAGCGCCATTTGATGTTTTTTCAATGTTAAACACTGATGAGAGATCTGAGACAACGCTTTTGTGGGCTTGCCAAAAAGGCTATTTATCACTGGCAAACACCATTATCGAGCAATTAATTAACAATGAACAAGCCTTTGATGTTGGTATTGCTGAGGAGAAAAGTGAGCACTCTCAAACTTTGTCATCTATTCTTGCCAGTGGACTCTTTGTCGCCATTGAACACCATCATGAAAAGCTTGTTACCCTACTGCTTGAGTTTGGCGCAGACTTTAACCTTCCTCAAGGCAAAGAGCGCTTAAGTGCGATTCGGCTCGCCTTTAATAACGCTCATACCTCATGTGCTAAAGAGCTCTACCGTCACATACAAACCGAAGGTCTTGAGTTCCCATCCATGGAATTAAACCGAGATGGTTTAAGCCTGTATCAAACCTTTGAAGAAGAGGCAAAAGATCATCACCCTTTAATCTTAGCCGCACGCAATGATCAGATTGAAGAAGTCGAGAGTGCTCTAGAGAAAGCGCTTGATATTAATAGCCGTGACTCATCAGGAAAGAGCGCTCTTTTTTATGCAAGCATCCATGGCAACATTCCTTTGATGCAGCTACTTATTAATCGTGGAGCAAAGCAGACGCTAGCTGATCAAAAAAACCGAACACCCATTATCTATGCCATCAAAAAAAAGCAATATAATGCGCTTAAACTTTTAATTGAAAGTGGTGCCAACCTCGAGCAAGAAGTGGAACCCGGCAAGAGTCTTTATGAATATGCGTTAGAAATGGGTGATCACCCCATCTCTGAGTTGCTCTTTCATGAAATGACGCTTCGAGGCATTAGAGTTCTCAAGGAGCGAGTCTGCCTTAGTGAGCGAGAAAGTTTAATGCATCAATCCATTCGAGCAAATAATCAAATGGATCCCGCTATTCACCAAGTGATTGAGAGAGACGATCTCTCCAGTTCACAAAAAATTGGTGAAATTAAAGATTTAGTAGACACTAAAAATGCCAGAATCAATGCAAAAAACAAAGATGGACACAGCCCTATTTCTTTAGCCGTCCATAAACTTGACTTAGTGCTTATTCAATTTATCTTGACACTGTTAAAGCCGAAAGAATTTATTAACGATTGCTTTATACTACACTTTGCCGCAGAAAACGGTTTTAACCAATTAATTGAAAGATTAATGGAAGAAAACACAGAAAGTAACATGGCCGAAGCCCACTTTCTAAATGATCATGAGCCCCACGTACAAACAAGCACAGGCATCATCTATGCACATCCAATTCAGGATGACAGCAGTTCAAAGACAAATTACAGAGAAGAGGAGCAAGCAAATGCTTTACTTGACAAAGATTGTGAGTACGAACCATTTTCAGAGGTGATGTCAGCAAGCGCGCCACCTATGCCCCCAAGCTTACTTCTTAATCAATTAGATGAAAATGGTGTTAGCGCCCTAGAGAAGGCCGCTCAAAAAAAACAGCTTAGCACAATTTCGCTATTATTGAGATTTGGGGCAATGCTCCCCTTTGAGAATGGAAAAATAAAAGACTCTCTTTTTATGAATGATGAATCGGCTTATGAACTCTATAAGCACTTTCGCTCACAGGGGAAACGAATTAGTCAAAACATACTTGCAGAAAAAGGACAGGCCTTTATAAAAAAAATTAACCAAAAAGGGGGAGAGCTCTCCATCATAGAAAACCCTCTCTTTAAGGCCATCAAAGAGAAGAACAGCACTGACATTCATCAACTGGTGATAAATGGTGCAGACTTGGATGAGCTGGATATACAAGGGTTTAACACTCTACACTGGGCCGTGACACAAGGAGACTTTCCTCTCATTCAATTTCTTCATCAACATGGCGCTGATATAAACTTAATGACTCATACCGATGGCCTAACCCCCTTTCACCGCGCAGCCCTAGTAGCAGATCTTTCTGAAAATAAAGATAAAAAAGAGCTATTTACTGAAATACTAAACTATCTTTATCTAAAAATGAGAAAGCCGTTTAGCAGCCCTTCAGACGCAGCAAACCTTGAAGCAAAGAAAACACAAATGGGATTTGCCGAACAGTTAATTGAGGCAGCTTCAGAAAACCAGAGTCATCAAATACAAGCACTGAACGAAATGGGTGTCTACATCGATGAGCAAGATAATAAGGGGCAAAGCGCACTTAGCAAAGCTAGTATGCTTGATGAGGAGGGGAGCCATCTTGCAACCATTGCGTTTTTATTACAGCTTGGCGCATCCCCATCACTAGCAGACAATAAAGGATGGTCCCCATTTCTTCATGCTCTGTCTCTATCAAAATTAAAACTTGCCTCGCTGATGCTCCCAAAAATTCTGCCTGAAAACCTCGAGCAAAAAGACTCGCTTGGTAGAACACCATTAATGAACATGGTGCTTTCGAAAAATTTAGAAGCGGTTAGTTTTCTACTTGAACATGGGGCCTCTCTTAGTGCTATAGACAATGAAGGAAAAACCGTGCTGATGCATGCGGCCAGCACAAACAACCAAGCAATCATCACAGCAGTCCTTGATAGAGGAAAAGCAATCAACGACTTTTCTGAAGGAGAAGCGAATGATCCACTCCGACTTAATGAAAAAGATAAAGACGGCTACAGCATTCTTCACTTAGCCGCACTAAGCAATAATCTAGCATTAATGAACCAGCTCTTAATGCTCTTTAATATAAACATCAATCTCATCACAAAGCATCATCAAACCGCACTGCACTTAGCTGCAGAAAATGGTTACTTAAACCTGGTCAGACTGATGATCAAACATGGTGCTAATGTTCATAGCACGGACTTGAATTTTAAAACACCAGCAGAGCTTGCAACAGAGCAAAACCATTCCTCTATCATTGAGTATTTTGCCTTTCTATCTATCTATCAAACAGAGCCTTATCGATTTTTTAGAAACCAGAGCAGTTTTAGAGTTTTTAATGAGAGAAAAAAAACTGTCTCTCTCTTTCGCGATGTTTGTTTAAATGCTTATCTCAATGGCTGGGATGACTTTTCATCTCTTCCTGCGCACAGTTTAAGTCTAAATGACGACAACGCTTTTTTGATTTTCAACCAAGTAAAAGAAAATTTAGACAGCGCCCAATCAGAGAGCTCACCGCACTATCATAAACTTCAAGCCTTAACAAATAACAGTCAATTAAACGCTCACTCCCTCTTACGACAACTGCAACAGATTGAATTAGACATTGAGAAAAGCAGGATCCTAGAAAAATCAGTCAGAAAGCATCAAAGGACTGCCGGACGACTAGAGGCTCGCTCTGACTCTCTTAGTAATTCATCAGGTCTTGGCTCACCTGCTGCCTTCTTCCAAACAGACCGACCGGCTGAGTCCAGTGTGGACTCTGAGCGAAAAGCAGACTTTCGAAAAGATTTAATAGCAGCCTGCTCACTCGATCTAAATATTCTAGAGAATAGGCGATTATGGCAGAATCAAACCTCAAGCCATACCTACACCGATCCACGAACTAAGCTCACGGTGAAAGTAGCCCAAACAGTAAAAGAAGTCTTAATTACACTCGATCGATACCAAAATAAATTCTCTTATGATGAGATGATTCTGCAGTTACAACGAGTTGCTAGAGAAAGTAATGAGAGACGTTCACGATCTCGAGATGAGCGAGTTGTAAATCTCATCAATAAAATCTTAAACCCGGAAGAGTTTGTCGCAGTTAAAGCAAGAACCAATACTTACTAAGATTTTAAATTTCTAGTCGCTGTCTCTTGAGATGAGACTTCTTCTTTCGGGGACACTTCTCTAATCGCATTTTGCCAATCTAATTTTTTTTCTGAAAAGCGTTGAATCATATTGCTTTCTTTCTCTTTTAATTGAGAAACCTCTTTCTCAATTTCCATTTTCCTATGAAAGAGTGGCTCAAATTCTCTAGTGAAAAACTCCATCCTTTCATTTATTTCTGCCACACTGTTTTCTAATACCTCAAGGACTTCATCGCCCACTTGATTCTCTCTTAGCTCCTCAATTCTATACATTAATGCATGTTTGGCCACACTCTCGATCTGCATTTGTGACTCCAACTCATCGAGCGTGGTAATTTTTTGAAGGTCAAATGTTACTAGATGACATTCAGTAACTCTATTATCCATATTTTCCAATTCAGACTCTAAACTTCCCCGACGATCCAAACCAAAATCTAGGTCATCCATAACACCTCTCGGGCTCTCTGGACGAGAAACAGGACTCTCTACTTTTACAACACTTCTTGAACTATTGGCCATTCGCCATAATGCCATTCTATCAATCCCCTCCACATTTGAGACGTCTTTAGGATTGCTGACAATAAATTCTCGTAGCTTTGCTAAATTTTGAATTTGACTTTCTTTTGCCAGTTGATGGTGGTTCTGTCTTAAGCCCTCACCTTTGGATTGACTCTCTTGCAACTGTATGATAAGCGCCTGCTGCTCTTTTTCTAGAGCATCATATTTTTCACCTAGTTCAGTACTACCTGCTTGACTTCCCGGCTGCTCACTAAGATGCCTTAACTCTTCTTCTACCTGACTTTTTTGTAGGTCTACGTCCCCAATCTTTTTCAAGATCTCAATCGTCTCATCCTGATTGTTGGAAATGTCTATTTTTAATTGAGCTAAATGACTATCGGCTGTCAATGGTCCAAGACCAGTCTCACCCAATCCAGCTTGACTATATTGCTCGTTAATTTCCCGAGCAACAATTCTTAGATTTTCAATGCTTTTTTCAAGATAATGACTACTCTCATCGAGGGTTATCCACTTTCCGTTCATGCCTTTTACATTGTCTTGAAAGTCTTGCAGTTGATGATTAAGTTCTTCAATGCTTGCTCGCCTTTCAGCGGCATCTTCCATTTCCTCTATTTGTTGTTCACTGTATTGTTTTTCTTTTCGTACTACCTGCTCGTCTCTTTTTGATGGGTTGTTTTTTTCACTGGCTCCTCGCAATCGTCGAAGAAGCCCCCGTCCACTCTTTGCAACTTGTTCATTAATATACGCAACCCGAATAGCACTTTTTTCACCGAAAAGTGCCCTTATAATTGGCTTTCTTCGTGCTTTTTCAATTAATCTTGATCTATCAACGAGCGTTTGTTGATTCTCTCTAACTTTATCCAGTAGGCTCTGCCCTTGTTGATTTGGTCGTTTTGCCTGTTCTAATACCGCCTCATTTCCCTCTCTGTGTAGATAGTCATTTAATGCCTTAAGCGATTCCTTGTAGGATGTTTTTGCCTTAGGGAACTGACCACCTATCTCTAAACAAACAACGACTTCTTCTAACTTGTTTTTAAAGATCATTTCTTCCGGCAAATCAACCCCATAGTTTTTCTTAGCATCATAATATAGATCTAACAAACTATTAGCAGCATCCCCTAAACAATCAGGATCTACCTTAAGCTCTCTAGGCTCTAAGCCCTCTCTAGTGGTCGTTAAAGAAAGATCTCCTAATTCCCTCATATAGGTGTTGAATGCCTCAATCTTTTGTTGACTATGCTCTCTATGACGCGAACGTTCCTCCTCTGAGTATTCGTTTATTTTAGCTGTAAAATCATCGGGGACTTTAGGTATGGTGTCTAAAATTCTTTGACCGTAACTTGCTACCACTGCTTTTAGCATTTGCTCCGCTAGCTGTTGCTCATTGTTTCTTCTCAAATTAATGTGTTCAGGGTTTCCAGCTCGTCTACGCCTCTCTCTTAATTGCTCTAATTCTTGTTGTTCATTTGCACTAGAAGGTTCACTTCTTCCCTCTAAAAGGTCTTCATAGATTGGCCCTAGTGCCTTAATAATGTCTGGATGAAGCGCTGTTCTATCTTGATTTAATAAGACTGGCATAACATCAACTAACAGCGACTGGATGTGTGCATACCTTTCATCCTCGCTCATGTCTGAAGCCTGCTGATGCGACAATACTGGCAAGTCTGTAAATGCATCCAGTATTCTTGAAAACTTTCCTATGCTTCCTACCGCTGTTTCCGCAACCAGGCTTGGCTGATTTTTTTCATCGGGATTGGGTTGATGCTCTCCCCTTAGGAAGGAAAGAATATTTTCCTTAAAGTGTGCTACGTAAGCTCTGTTTAATTCAACAGGCGTTTTAGTCATCGTTCTCATCAAGATCGCCCTCACTATTGGTTAATTATAGACCATTTTGATGTCTGTGATCTTTGATGATTGTTTCGACTATCTTTTGGCAGTCCAACAAACAATTATTCTACTATACCCAAAATACTTGGGAATTTCTCTGTCACTTAACAGCAAGTAGTACGGCTTTTTGGTAGTCTTCATCTGTTTCTTCACAGGGTTCTGTTTTGCATTGAAATCTTGTTAAATCCATTACTTTAAACTCAGCACTAGGGTCGAAAAAGCAGGTTTTTTCACTAAAAAATTTTAACTGACTAACAAGAGCCTCGTTTGTACCAATTCCTTGTTTTCTTAGTCTGGAATACGTTTGTACTCTCTCTCTAGCTTCGGAGCAGTCAATCGAGTTCACAAAAGAATAGATTGGAACTGAACCGTAGTCTGCAACTGTTCCTTTTAAGTCAGCAGCCATTAAAAGTGTTAATAATTTGATATTCATTTGAAACTCCCAAAAGTCAATTGGATGATATGACTCATATCTAGTCACTTAAATTTTAATTAACCCTCATTGTTAAAAAGGTTTTAGAACCTTTCATACTCAAAGTAGTTATTAAAGTAACTCGATTATTATCAAGCACTTGAATTGTACAAATAAAAGACAGAATCAATTATGCCCTTGTTGATTTAATATAACTCTTGTCAATTACTTATTGATTTATAAAAATTCAATGCTTACAAAAGAGGCGAGAATAAGCGGGATAAATTGCAAATTAGTCGAAAATACAACGGTTTATAGCGAAACTCCTGTAGGTTTTCTATTTGTGCGTTGCTAAAGTCTTCTTTTAGCATTGCATCAACCTGTTTGATGAAGTACTGCTCAGAATTGATTAACATCACTTCAAAATTTAGCACCAAAGAACGATTATCCAGATTGGTGGTGCCAACGGCGGCCACACTCTCATCCATCAGCCATATTTTTTGATGCATGAAGCCTTTTTGATAGCGATAGATTTTAATACCACTTTGCTCGATGATGGGATAGAAAGCAAACGAGCACCAATAAACTAGCAGATGATCCGCTTTTTGAGGCAGTAAAATGCGCACATCAACCCCACTAAGTGCCGCACCAATTAACGCCTTAAGAATCGTTGGCTCAGGCACGAAATAGGGCGAGGCAATCCAAATTCTTGATTTGGCTGAATAAATAAATTTACTGAGCGTTAAAATCCCTAAGCCATAGAAGTCATCTGGCCCATGAGTTAAGACTAAGGTGTCGAGCGGTTTTGCAGCTTGTTCATTTGGCTCTTGCCAGATTAGTTCAAGAATTTTCTTCGTTGACCAATACCAATCTTCTACAAAGGCATGCTGCAGCGCATTAACTGCCGCCCCCGTTACCTTTAAGTGTGTGTCTCGCCAATAACTAAACTTTTCTCCTCGCCCTAGATATTCATCACCAATATTTAAACCGCCCATGAAGGCACACTGACCATCCACAATCAAAATTTTACGGTGATTTCGAAAGTTTATCTGAAAACGGTTGGTAATGAGGCTTTTCTTAGCAGAGAAGCTTGCAACCTTAATGCCCGCATTTTCAAGATCTGCCACATATTGATTTGAAAGGGCGTAACTGCCAATGTCATCATAAAGCAGGTAGACGTCTAAGTCTTTTTTAGCAATTAGCGCCTCTTTAAACGTTTGGCCAGCCTCATCATCGCGAATCACAAAAGATTGCAGCAAGATGTATTTTTTCGCATTCTGAATCTCTTTTAACATCTCTGGGTAAGCCATCTCGGCATTAATTAGAAGCTCTAAGCGCTCCGAGCTAACAAACTGCCTATCAGGAAACTTCTCATAGAGCTTCTTAAGTTGTTGTCGTAATGGGGTTTGATGGCTTCCTTCTTCTTTTTCAAAATATTGCTGCTTTATATAGGAAAGCGATTCATCTGAGACATTTCTTGCTTTTGCGTAGCGATGAAATTTATT
This sequence comes from Legionellaceae bacterium, assembly GCA_030148065.1. Taxonomy (GTDB): domain Bacteria; phylum Pseudomonadota; class Gammaproteobacteria; order Legionellales; family Legionellaceae; genus JASBUC01. The sequence goes on from JASBUC010000041.1 coordinate 41,627, forward strand.
ACGTCCAAACAAGAGATAGAGAATGACTGAGACAATTGGGAAAAAGAGCAAGCTAAAACACCAAGCGATGGTGCCTTGAGATGAGGAGCCATGATTGAGCGCATGAAACATGCAAACGATGCCGCAGATAAAAAAGCCAAACCAAATCAAAGAAAAAAGGTAGATGATTTCGTGTTCAATAACCATGTGCTGCTTTGTATATTTATTATTCCGGACTTGTCTTTAATAATAGCTGATGTTTTAAAAAACTCTATTTTGTTCAACTTTTTCATTATTTTAACAGTTTTGATACAAAAAATAACCGCTTTGTCACCACTGTTACCTTTTTAACCACTACACTTTGGCTCAATTACTAATCTTTTTAAGCGATCTTAATTAATCGACTTTTAAAATCTGCACAACCGCCAACGACCCCAGGGGACAGACATGAACCAACAATCCAACACTCTCTTAGCAAACATTCAAGAAGAGTTTAGAGATCTCTCCCCAACACTTGCCAAAAAGCTTGCAGCCTTCCATGGCACAACATTTACGGCATTTAGAAACGATGATGAAGTCTCTCGTGCTAAATTAATGCTGCGCTGCTTACGTCTTTCAAATCGGGCCATAGCGCGCCTTAGCTACTTGAAAAAAGAACTTGAAGAAAACGTTGGCCCGCAACAAACACGAGAAGAACAACCATTAAAATGCATGCAAGCAAGCTACCGTCGGAATTTTCACAATGCCCTTGAGCTTAGTGTCGATGCCATGGCCCCAAGTGACGAGCTAGACTACAACAGTTTTAAGCAACGAATTTTGGATTTAGATAACCCTCTTAGTGACCTTGAACGTGAGAACTTAGAGAGGAACTTAGTGGACTTTTTAGTCTCGGAGTTTTACTTTAAAGCGCTCTGCTTTCAGTTGTTGCAAATAGAGTTAGGTCATCAAAATAGTGCTGAAGCGTTAAGTGATGATCGCATCAAATCCAAAGCCAAAGAACTTTTAGTGGAAGCGTTTCGTGATGAATCACTCTTCCTTCATGAGTTGATGGCTTTAATCGAACGTGATGCCTCTGTTAGCTATAACGATGGCCGTTTCAAACGAGACTTACTAGATCCCTCTTATATCGATATCTCTGATAGTCACAATTGGACGATTCTCTCTGAACTTCGATGGCTAGAAGGCGTTTTAAATAATAAAGATGCCATTGGTTTTAAGCTTGATGCCACCAGAGCTCTGCACACAGCGATGATAAGCGCGCCTCAATACAGCCCGGAAACCTTTGACCGCATATATGATGTTTTTATTAAGAACAATAAAAATAAACTTGTCACAGCACCAGATAGTCAACATCAGCGCGCTCGAACCGATGAGGAAGGCGCCTTCCACTCAGGATCAAATCCCAGTAATTTTATTAGAATTGATCTAACCCCAGTCTACTTTGAGCCCAGTGGTACTAACTTTTCTCCTAGCGAACTTTCCCAGTCAATGGGCGCGGCTTTAAAAGCCGATCTGACTAAGCTCTGCCAAAATTTAGACGCGCGTGAGAGTTTTGAGCTACCAGAGTCATTACAGACTTGTTTAAGAGATAGCTCAACAGAGTTAGCAGCAACAAGACGATTACAGGACACCGTCGAGAGCACCGATCTAACGCTTCAGAATCTGCGAGGCCGACTGGCTGAGTATCAATTATTTTTTAGCGCCCCGGATTGTGCCCTCTTCTGTCAAAAAGGCGACAAACAAAAATACGACGCACGTAAACAGATGGTGACGCTCCTAAGCAATACCTGTAATCGTGTCAATACCTTGAGTGACGCAAACAAAGAAATGCTAGAGATGGTCATCAAAGAGTTAAAAGCAAATTCCCCTTCTACCTTAGAATCACTCTTAATTTGGAAAATGGAAAAAGCAATAAAGCCAGATTTACTGCACAGAGTGTTTGACGCCATTTTACCTCAGAAACTCTTATTTTCAGCAAGACCCGAGCCTGACCGTAATGGTGCAAGCAATCAAGCACCAGAGCCCCAAAGGATGGAACGAAACAGTTAAACGCTTATCAAGGCCTCAGTTTGCAAACAAAACGCGGTTAGCTTTCCGCCCCATACACAGCCTGTGTCTAGACCTAGCACTCTTGGCACACTGACCTCTCCATTTAATGACGCCCAATGCCCAAAGAGAAGTTTGCAGGGCAACTCTTTTCTGCTTGGCAGCTCAAACCAACGATGAAGATAAGGCAAGGGGCTTGCAGCTTTATAGGTCAGCTCAAGCCGTGCGTCTGAAAAACAATAGCGCATGCGGGTAAACGCATTGACGATAAATCGGGCTCGACTGATTGGATCAAGAGAAGGTGAAAAAGCAGCCGGCATGTCACCATACATTACCCTGAAAAACTCCTTGGGGGCTGCCTTTATTTGTGCTTCTGCTTCATTGGCATTAGAGATGGCCTCTTCTAGTGTCCAATGAGGCCAAACGCCGGCATGTGTCATTAAAACATTCTGTTTTTTGCTGTAAATTGCAAGGTGCTGGCCTAGCAACCAATGACAAAGCTCATCCCCATCGCTTGCCTGTAAAACGTCCATGAAACTGTCTTTTTTCTTTCGATATTTCTTCTCGCCAAAAAACACTGCCAGCAAATGCAAATCATGGTTTCCCCATACAATATTGGGCTTGTTCTCTAACGATTTTAAAAAGCGAAGTACGGCAAGAGAATCAGGACCACGGTTGACCAAATCTCCGACTAACCAAAGCCTGTCTTGCTTGGCATCAAACTTTAATTTCTCCAACAGTGTCATCAAAGATTGATAACAACCTTGAATGTCGCCTATTGCATAATCCATCAATAACCACTCGTGTTTTGGGGGCCTTTAGTGGTTTTTTCAACCATAATTTGCTCCCCCATATTGTTAATCGCATTAAAAGCTGGCCCCTTTCCTTCCACCGCCTTAAGCGAAGAATTGGTTGCTTTCTCTGCAATAATGTCAGCCCTGCTTGCTTTTCTTGCTACCCCATTTTGAGCGTTTACAATGTGAGCCGTTTCTGGCAATAACACTCCAATTGCGGTAATGACCAGTCCTGAGTGTAGGGTGTTGGTTTTACAGTCCATGAAACGTTGGGTGTTAGAGCCATCAACTGCCACTTGATGAATACCAAGTTGCATCACCCCTTTTTGCACATTTAACCAGTTTTTAAACATAGGGCATTCTCTGACAAACAGTTTAAAAATATCGGCATTCATCAACATCCCCCCTGGCACCATTAAAAGAGGCGCTTTGTTGATCATGATGGTTCCGGCTGCTAATTTTTGGGCAAGCCATTTAATAAACTCAACCCCCGTTTGGGAGAGCTCACCTTCTTTTAGCACGGTTCGCTCTTCTGGGCTAACAAAAGTGGTGCTTTGGATCCCGCGTCGTTCACCATATTGAGATAAAGCGCGTTCGTTAAAAAACTTTAAGATGGCCATGGCATCGGCCGTATCAAGCAAATGGCCAAGGCTGCCCGCCCCTCGTTCATCCTCATCGAGTAGGGCAAGCCAAACGGCGAACACTGCTTTGCGTTCTCCTATCCAGAGCAACCCTTTCTCAGGCATTAATTTATGAGCAAGAAAAATGGTGCTGCGTTTCACAAATAAATCAGGCTCAGGCTCGGAAAACTCATAGTCATAACAGCCTTTAAAGGACAGAAGACTCTTGTTAAGTGGCTGATAGCGTCCTAGGTGGCTGCCATCTTGGTCATAGCATTCAATGATAAAGTCGGTAATCAACTTACCAATCCCTCGTAATAGAGCGGCACTAAATAGTGCATACATCCATCTTTTTTGATCTTGACTAAGCTCCTCTGCTTTCTCGCCATTTTCATCCACAAAATAATCGCGAGCCAAGGTTAGAGCGGCTTCTGTACGGCTCAAAGAATGATCTAGAAACCCGCCCCGATTACAAAAATAACTATTTCTGGTCTCAGGAATTTCACCTAAAAAACTTGCCACACTAACCAGTAAAGGATCGGCAATTTGCTCATATCGTTCTGGTGAAAAGGATAATAATCCTAGAAAGGTTCTAATTTGTGTTTGACGCCGTTCCAGGGCTAAGAGTTGCTGTGGTCTTACTGTTTTATAGAGTGAGGCAACATCCTTACCACTTTTACTTTTAACATCTTTTCTCCCTGACGGGCGTTTGAACACCATGACTCATCCTCAATTCCATTAAACCGTTGATTGATCTTTTAACACTGTCTCACTAAGTAAGATAAATTCTTCGAGTGATAAACTCTCTGCTCGTCTGCTGCCATCAATGCCTATCTTATCTAACAAGGCAAGATCGAGCTGTCCTTTAAAATTGTTATTTAATGTTTTTCGTCGTTTTGAAAAAGCAAGCTTACTAACTTTTTTTAACGTTGCCAGAACCTCTGGCGGCTGCGAGCCAGGCTTTGGCTTTAAGCGAATGATTGAAGAGGTCACTTTTGGTGCCGGACTAAACGCTTCTTTTGGTACGTCAAATAATTTTTCAACCGTAAAAGCTGCTTGAATATTAACACTGAGCTGGCCAAAACTTTTGTTATTGGGTGTGGCTGTCATCCGTTCTGCAACTTCCTTTTGCAACATAAAATGCATGTCTGAGATGTGCTCTCTTGAGTCCAACAAATGAAACATTAAAGGCGTTGAGATGTTATAGGGAAGATTACCAAACACTCGCTGTTTTTCCCCTAAAGTTGAAAAATCAACGCTTAGCACATCTTGTTCAATCACCTCTAATTGAACCTTCTCGAGACTTGCCATAACTCTAAGCGGTGAAATTAAATCTCGGTCCAACTCAATGGCGGTAAAGGTTTTTACTCGAGGAAAGAGGTGTTTGGTTAACGCCCCTCTGCCTGGTCCAATTTCAATTAAGTTTTCGCCATCGGTTGGGTTTAGTTCATCAATAATCGATGAGATGATTCGCTCATCAGTTAAGAAGTTTTGACCAAACCGCTTTCTCGCTCTGTGCAATGCTAGTCTCAATAATAAAACCACATATTGTATCAGTTTTGCCCAACCAAACAAGCAATTTATATTTTTTAAAATTAAGCCATGTTGATTAATTTTAATCCTTTGGTACAATGCCCACTTCCTACTATGGACCGTACAAAAAAATGGCCAAGCTAACCGACCAACAGATTTTTGAAATGCAACAAGCTGAAGCTGCTTGGATGCGAACACGTGGTGACATTGAAACCTTTGGTGGCAGTGCCTTCATTGTTGGCCTAGTCGCTCTTGTTTGTGTGGCTTTATCCGTGGTTCACTTTATCTCAATACCATTGGCAATTACTAGTTTCCTGGTTGGATTTTGCACTATTTTGTACGTTAGTCGTCAGGATGCTTATCATAAAAAGCAGCAAGAAACCTTGGCGCATCACCGACAAGACACAGGAAAATCGATTGATGAGACTCACTATAGAGTGCTAACGGCCGGCCTAAGGACAAGCAAATCTGAAGATGATTTACGCAAGCTAAACCATCTCCCCACCATTGATGAAGCAGAGAACGAAACAAGCTCGAGCGTCAACGTGTCTACTAAAACACCCCAATCTGACCCTGACAATGCCTTAAGCATGAACGCTCTACTAAAGCGCAAAAGGCGAACTAATGATCCAAAAACTCATTCTTCCCTTAGCAACTTTGACACACAAGCCAATTCCCTTTCTCCTCGCAGATAAGCAACAATAAGAGACTGACCCTTTAAAGCTTCTTTAGTATATTATTAATGAAATTTCGTTAATTATGCTTTTACTCTGATTTTGTTACCTTGGGTGGGGGGGGTAAATTAAGGGCATTTAATGCAGACAGAGAAAACTGGTGCCTAAATTTAAGATTGATCCTTATGAATGGTGGGAAGCAGCTATACCTTTTTTCTTTAAGACCTGTTTGTCTTTGACCACCATCTAGGCTATAAAGTTGATTAATAATAATATTTTTATCACTCTTTGAATGTTTAATGCCCTTTTAAAGCTCATCTGAATTGCGGTTGGCGGCGGCCTTGGTGCCTTATTTCGCTTCTGGCTTTCAGAGTTTATCTACCAAAAGGGCAAGCTTCCTGGCTGGGTGGCAACCGTACTGGTAAATCTTTTGGGCTCCGTCATAATTGGCTTTGCTTTTAGCGTTTACACAGAAGAGATGCTAAGAACCACCATGCAAGATGGGCACTTTCCTTATTTATTACGACTAGAACTCTTAGATTTGCAATTATTATTTGCTTTAACTGCCACCGGCTTTTGTGGTGGGCTCACCACGTTTAGTGCTTTTTCCATTGATACCTTTGTCTTATACCGACAAGGCAAAGTAGTTCAAGCTGCTAGTAATGTTTTAATATCCGTATCGCTAGGCGTGCTGGCAGTGTTAGCGGGTTTATGGTTGGGGGTTCTTTATGAGCACTAGGCCACAGGATGTGACACAAACGTCTCTTTCGCAGTTTTTATTAATTTCATTGTGTGTCAGCGTTGGAGGCGCCCTTGGTGCATTGACACGCTTTGTCTTAGGGGAGCTTTTAAGCCGAGGATTACAGACTCCAGCCTTTGCAAGCATCATGCTAATCAATGTCTTAGGCTCATTTGCCATTGGCTATCTCTTGTTATTGCTTGAAGCACGTTATCGAAAAGATGGCAAAACACGCCTACACAGCATTGGCTTTGAAAAAACATTAGATCACCATTCAGGCTTATTTCGTGAAGATTTAACCCTACAGGCAGTTGATTATTTCTCTTCAAATCAGAAGCTTAGAATAGTATCTGGCTTTTTTATCACAGGTTTTTTAGGAGGCTTTACTACTTTTAGCTCTTATATGCTCTATGCCATACGTTTAATCGAAAAAGGTGAGATTCTTAACGCATTCATCAACACTGTTCTCTCCATTGTGCTTGGCTTACTTGCCGTCTTTGCTGGCATGACGCTTGCCCATCATCGCCTCAAAAAGTCAAAAGCAGCTGCCTGAATCCTCTACCAACTATAGACTAAAGAGAGGGACAAACCTTGAAGCTCTGATTAAGTCAAAGCTTCGTATAATGAACTAGTTTGGGTATATATTCGGCATCCTTTTAGTGGCATTTAGAATTCATGCTTTAAAGATTCACTGAGAGAAAAAGTCGTTGAGCGTTGATCAATGCAAAGGCAGGTCTCTCGCCCTTTGTCGACAACAGACTCCAAAGCCCATTTTATGACAGGAAAAGCCAGCTCATCCCAAGGAATGTCTTTTTTATGAAAGAGCTTTACTTCACTGCTCTCTGCAGTTGGTGAAAACGCTTTCCTCTCCATGTTCGCTAAATAGGTCACATGAATTTGGTTCATCGACACCAAGGTGTACACCCCCACTAAATGAGAAATGCAAACATCGGCGTCTGATTCTTCTTTAGTCTCTCGACAAGCCCCTTCTTCTAAAGTCTCGCCATTTTCTAAAAAGCCTGCCGGAAACGTCCAAAATCCTCGCCGTGGTTCAATGTCTCTTTTACAGAGTAGAAATTGGTCCTGCCACATCACAACAGCCCCAACAATGACCTTAGGGTTTACATAATGAATTTGGCCACACTTTAAACATACTTGCCGAGCTCGATTATCCCCATCTGGGATTGTTAGATCTAATTGCTCGCTGCCACATTGAGGGCAAAAGTTAAAAGTCTGGTTCATCAAAGTCATAACAGTGATTCCAAGTTTCTTAAAAGCTGTCAGTAAAGACTAATTCCTCTAACTACATCCATGAAATTACTCTCCATCTACTAAGTAAGAATTTCATCTTACGCCTCCATGCTGCTTTTTGGTATAGAGATGAGTATAAGTGTACTATAATTTTTCTATGAGTGATGTTTTTTGGCTGTAGGATGCGCTTACATACAAAAATAGATGAAGATGATTTGCAGGAAAATGGGCTTTTACTAAATGATGACGCGCTTTCGCTTATCAAAGGGATTGAAGACGAGCTGTCTCTGATTCGACAAAAACAGCAGCCGGTGCTACGACAACAAGATAAAATTCACAAAGAGATAGATGAACTTAATAAATCGATTACCCTTCTCGCAAATCCTCAAGAAGCACTAGAACCACTTTTACTTAGCCTCATCAAAGAAAGTAATGACTCTGCCAGGCAATACTTAGAGAACATCACGAACACTTTACAAGCCTTACAGACAAAATTTAATACCGAACCGTTAACAAGATTTCTAAATCGTTATATAGAGGGGCTGAGCCCGTTTGTTCATAATGAATACTGTGATTTAAATGAACTCTATTGCGCTTGCTCATTAGAGCTGGATGAACTCTACTCTGAAAACCATGAGCAGTTTCCAATTGAGCCGAAATCTACAGAGCTAAATGAACAATTGATAAGACTATTTGATGCGCGAGATAATCTAACACCACAGTTTCAAGAACATCATTTTATGGTGGACACTCTTCGGGTTAAATGTGGCATTGACTTGGAAATAGACTATGATTTTAACCTTGTTAAGCTTCCAAAAACAAAAGACAAGCTACCCTACTCTGTACTCTATATAGAACAAAAAGACTCAACAAAAACGCCCTATATTCTTTATCGAGGAAAAAATAAGATGCTGGGGGCCGGTGGCTTTGGAAAGGTAAAGCTTTGTCAAAACCTATTAAGCCAAGAATGGTGCGCCATAAAAATTCAAAAGCCATACATGAAGGAAGGTTCTCAAAAAGAGATTGAAATTCTCTCTGATTTTCATGCCTTCAAAGGAGAGCAAGGTCGAAATTATAAATACTATACAGTGCAATCCTTACTTTTTGGCGAGAACTTAAAAACATGTTTAGAAGAAAATAAACTCAACAGTCTTTCTACTAGACTGCTCATTGCGAAACAAGCAATAAGTTTAGTTGAGCAATTTCACCAACACTATCTGCATCGTGATATAAAGCCTGAAAATTTTATTTGGGATCAAGAAAAAAATGAGCTCTATCTGTGTGATTATGGACTTGCCTGTGACATAGGAAATGATGGAAATTATTTTGCCGCCAGTGGTTCCGGAACATTTCTCGCACCAGAAATAAATGATGCCTATCATACAGGGCATGTTCATTACACGAAAAAGTCAGACATCTTTGCGCTTGGAAAAACCCTAGAAGAGCTGTTTGAAGGCTGTCCTACTCCGAGTGAGATTAATGACTTAATTTCTCAAATGACCAAAAGCAACCCTGAAGAGCGCTCCGATAACACCCAGGCGTTTATGAGCGTCTTAGACTTAGCTATCGAGCTTACGCTCCCCGACAACAAGCTTGGTAAGACTACGGCTTAATACCTGTCCTAGTTCAATTCTTGAAGCCAGTGTAGACTCAACGGCGCAGCACTGCATTTGAGTATGTGCTGGCAAAAGGAAACCTTGAAGCCAGCTAAAGCCCAAGGGCAAGGCTTTCAGCAAATTTTGCGAGGGAGTTCACACCGGTAAATGACCGAGTAAAATTTTCTGTATAACGCAGCCCTTGGGTTTTAGCTGGCTTCAAGGGTGAAGTCGATTTTTCTATCGGCAAGACTAACCCCCGCCACCACCACCTGCAGCCTGTCTCCCAGATGAAAGCGTTTCCCTGTTCGAGTACCAATTAAAGCCTGATGCGCCTTCTCAAAATGATAATAATCAGGCGGCAAGCTCGTCATATGAACCAAGCCTTCCACATAAATATCATCGAGCGCCACAAAAACTCCAAAGTGCACGACAGAGACAATGCGACCGGTAAAACTCTGGCCCACTTTATCTTCCATGTACTCACACTTTAACCAGGAAACCACATCACGAGAGGCTTCCTCAGCACGTCTTTCATTGGTCGAGCAATGAATGCCAAATTGATGCATCTCTGACGCACTGTAGAGGGCTTTATTTGGATCAGAATGATTTAAATGATGCTCAATGATTCTGTGGGTTAATAAATCAGGGTAGCGCCGTATTGGAGAAGTGAAGTGGGTATAAGCTTTATACGCAAGCCCAAAGTGCCCTTTGTTTTTCTCTGTGTATTCTGCTTGCATTAAAGAGCGTAACATCATCACTTCAATGATGGACTTATCCGGTCGGTTTGCAATGCTTTGGGCAAGCTCTGCAAAATCTTTCGGAGTGGGCTTATCCCCACCGCCAAGCGAAAGAGACATGGGGCCTAAAAATTCTCGCAAGCTCTCTAACTTTTTATCGCGTGGCGAATCATGCACTCTAAATAGCGCCGGATCTTTTAATTTAATTAAATGTTTTGCCGCACTGACATTGGCTAAGAGCATGCACTCTTCTATTAGCTTATGAGCATCATTACGAACCAGTGGTTTCAGGGCACTAATTTTTTTATCAAGATTAAATTCTATTTGTGTCTCTGGCACATCAAACTCTATTGCCCCTCGTTGAAGACGAAGAGCTCCTAATAATTTATATAAATCATAGAGAGGCGCTAGAAACGAGAACTCTTCAGAAAAGCCCAGCTCTATCATCTTTGCAACGTTTGTGTAAGTCAGACGAGCTTTCGAGTGAATAACGGCTTTGTAAAAACGACTACGAGTTACCGAGCCTTTGGCATTAATTGACATTTCACAAACAAAGGCAAGTCTATCAACATTTGGTTTTAACGAGCAGATCCCATTGGATAATTGCTCTGGGAGCATGGGCACCACAAAACCTGGAAAATAAACACTGGTTGAGCGGGCAATGGCCTCTTTATCCAAGGCACTGCCTGGCCTGACATAATGACTAACATCGGCAATCGCTACATACAGTTGGTAGCCACCTTTGGGTTTTGCCTTGCAGAACACCGCATCATCAAAGTCCTTAGCATCTTCCCCATCGATGGTTACAAACTCGAGCTCTCGCAAATCACTTCGCCCTTTGAAGTCATCCTCAATGACCTTGCTTGGCAACTTTTGTACTTCTGCCATCACCTCTTTTGACCACTCATTTGGCAGACCGTAAGAGTGAATGGCAATTTCAATTTCCATACCAGGATCACGATGATCACCGAGCACTTCAATAACCTTACCGATGGCCTGCTGATGCTTGCTTGGGAAAAACACCATCTCCAACAAGACCACTTGTCCCGCTTTAGCACCATTTAAATCTGGTTTAGGAATGCTAATTGCCTGATTTAAAAACTTGCTCTCTGGTTCGACAAAATAAATACCACCTTCTTCAAAGAGTTGGCCAACAATGGACGCATTGGCATGCTCGACCACTTCATGAATGTCTGCAATGCGTTTGCCTCTGGTATTTCGTCCTTTGTCAAAAGCAAGCACCACATCATTGTGCATCACTCGCATCATTTGCCTGGCACTTAAGAAGTAATCTTCGCTCTTATCATCGGGAATTAAAAACCCAAAGCCATCAGGGTGAGCCGACACCGTACCACGAATCAAATTAATGCGATTTAACAGACAAATTCTGCCCCGCCTGTCTTGCATTAATTGGCCATCACGCAACATGGCTCGTAGACGATAGCCCATTCGTTCTTGTTCATCGGTTTTTGTCAGACAAAGGCGTTTAAAGAGCTGCCGCTCACTAAGTGGTTTGCCTTCTTCTTCTAAGATTGAAAGGACTGCTTCTCGCGATGGAATGGGATTGTCATATCGCTCTTTTTCTCGCTGATAGTGGGGGTCTTGAAAGTGGTTTTTTTTCTTGGTCACAAATTGCGTGCTGGTTAATCATTGTTACTCTCATTGTATCATATCCTTAAGCAACTCGTTGCCTTTTAGCACGATTAGTCCCGGTGTCTAGTTCAAATACCTCTGATAGTTGTGATAAAACAGGGCAATAAGGTGTTTCTGGACTTGCTTCTAGTTCTGCTTTGATGAGGCTCATGTCTCCTCTGCTAAGCAATTGATTTAATTGATTAACTCTTGACACTTTAAGCTTATTTGAATACCCATAATTGTAACCAAAGAAGGAGTGGGAAGAACGAGCTAACCCCTCTTGGGCCTTTTCTTGACAATAATGCTTGAAAAGGCTCGATAAAAAGAATTTTTTTTCTTTTATGCTTAGTAAAGGCACGATGACTGACAGTTGCTTAAGAGTCTCTTCAATTCCCAGTGTTTGACAACAAAGGTCAAAAATTTGCTCTAAATGACGTCCATTTTGGCAGTAAAAAGCTAATTCTAAGAGCGTCTTACCACAACCTTTGTAGCCTAAAACCGGTCTTAATTCTGAGGCTGATGCGCTCTGCAGAATGCTCACAATATCATCAATTTGCACCCTTTTGTGCGCGAGTGCAAGGCTGAGTGCGGTCTGCCCTCCTTCTGATACCGCTAAGAGTAAGGCGCGTTGTTGATTGATTGGAAAGCGCTTAATGAGAGCAAATAACTGCGTTAATAGAGCAGGATCTCGAGCACTTCTTAGCGCCACCATGATGGATGTGGTCCCATTAAGGCTTGTTGCTTGCAATAATTTAAACGCTTCATCTGCGTCTTCTTGTCTGATGTCTTCAATAATTGCTAACAAATTTATTGCATAAGGGTTTAACCCTTTTAACGCATAGAAAAACCCATTCCAACCATGACTGTTTTGGGCTTCTATCACTTTCGCTTTAAATGCGCTCTCTTTTGTATTTAAAAAATTTAAAAATTCTTTTGTCTGCTCCCCTTTGTGACGGAGTGCTTCCATCAAAACTGTTTTGTCGCTTTCAATTTTTAATTGCTGACAAAGAGAGCCTGCTGTTTCATTGTCTAAGTGTTGAAGTCCGGCAAAGACTGCAGCCCTTAATTGAGGATCTGAAGAGGCCAAAGCAAGACTTAAGATACTCTCATCTTTCTCTGATCTTGCGTGGTAGAAATGCCGAATTGAATTATAACTCATTGCCAATTGATTCAACTTTAGAAAAAATTGAGGGTTATCCCGTAAGGCTACCATTAAGGTGCTATTACCCTCCTTATCACAATGCTCTAAAAGCGCCTCTAAAGGTTCATCCTGTAAAGACTCAATTTTCTCAAATACTTTTGTGGGGATGGCGTTTCCTTTTTTTAATAAAATAGAGAGTGCCGTTTCTTTCTCAGTCGTTTCACTGTTAAATAAAACCTCTAGACAGCCTGGACTCACATCCTCTAAGAGTTCTAAGTATTCTGGCAACATTTCTGAATTAAATGTACAAACGGCCGTTAAAGTGTTCTGACCACTTTTAGGATCCACTGCCATCAACACTTGTTCTTTTTCATCCAGTTCTAGTGACTTTATCAACCCTATGTAATCTTTTAACACTCGCTTGCAATAAAGACAGGCCGTGATAAATGAGGACAGACTATTTTCACCCTCTGATAAAACAATTTTTCGTTTGTTTGCTTTTGAGAAAGTCTTTAGCTTTCGCATCATTTTTTCTGCAAGAAAGGCTTGGTACTTTAGCGCTTTATCAAAAGCACTCTCACCATGAAGATCTCTTGTTATAAAGCAATGAAGTTTCTCTGTCATAGGAAGTTCATCAATCAAAGAGTAGATGGCATTAGAGAGTTTGTTTGCTTCTTTGATTTTTTGAAATTCGACGCTATCTATCATCGCCTTATCAGATGAGAAGCTTTTAGATTTTATTTCCTCAATCAAACGTTTATTTCTTGAAAGTGCCGCAAAGAGAAGATTTTTTTTAGAAGTCGACAGCCCTAAGACTTGCCTCTTTTGTTCAGTCCCTTTTTGTTTTAAATGTGAAATTAGCCAGGAAGACTTATGAAAGCCTTGTGTCAATGCTTGAAAAAAAAGTGTTTGCCCCTCATCATTTTCAAGATCTAGATAGTCAAACTTATTAATATCGTTAGACTTAAAAACATACGATAAAATGCTCTCAACAGAACGCCACTTTTCTTTTCTCACTAATTTATGAATTGTGAGCTCACCGTTCTCATCTCGCTCCTGCAATGAGGCCATTAGTACCTCTCTATAATTAAAGGATAAAAATGACATTAATGACTCTAAAGCCTGGTGGTTTTCCTCTGCCAAATAACGAAATAGTTTTGACAAGAAAGCTTTTATTTTAGTTTTTTGCAAATCTGTTGCATGATCTTGCTGTTTGTATTTAAATTTCTCTCGATGCCAAAGACCAAAGAGTGAGAGATATTGCTCATTTGATAAATTATCAAAGTATTTAATTGCTTCAAACAGATCCCCATCCAGCATAAAATTTCCTGATGCTTTTAACAGATTTTGATTGCTTACATTTCCTTTGATGACCTGACCACTGCTTAATAAATAATGCATCACTCGCTCTGATGCTCCAAAGTCAAAGCGTTTGCTGCTTACAAGCTTTTCCCATAAACACGTCTTTATAAAGGCCCAGTTTAAATCTGTTACTTTCCCTTCGTCGTTTAAATATAAATACTCATATTGATGACTCGCCCCAAACAGTTCATTAAAATACTCAATTTGTTGATTAAATTCAGCCATAACATAACCATCATCGCTGCGCTCACCAACATAACCAATGGCATGCAGCTTACTCTTTAATAAGTCAATAATGCGATTTGCAATGTAGAAAGGCTGATAGTCTTCTGTAAACCGCTCAGCAAGAGAGCGAACCATCAGTGGGTAATTTGAACGTCTAATATTAGTGTCTTTAAGATTTATTGGTTCAACCCCTAAATCAAGACTATTAGCAACCGTGTAATAATAAGCATTATTATGAACTTCATTGTTGCAAGTCGCTGTTTTTAAGACAAGTTCTTCTCGAATGAACATTAATAGCTCATCAATTGAGCGAGGTACTGTTAAGCCACTAACGATAAAGCTTACTCGATTGTAAAAGCCTCCTGTGCATTTTGAGATGTCTTCTGACATCTTATCCAACATAGCAGCTTTATCATCTTTGTTTAGTGCTCCCAGAGTATCATCGAGCTGGTCGCTTAGACGCGCATAAATTATTTTTACTTTGTCACATAAAGTTTCTTTTAAACTGTAGGTTGATTTGGCACCAATATGATAGTCCAACCTATCACGAAAGACTTTCTTATCAGACTCACTCCAACTGGTTATGCGATTTGCTAGCTGCGATAAGGCATCTAGATAAAGGAGGGGAATTTGACAGTGGTTAATGTCAACAGAGGCTTTAGGAATCAGAGTAAAACACTTACTTTGATTAATCGCCAAGTGAGGCACAAAATTATCAGATCTAGCAAAAATCGGCATGAGCACATTCCTTGTAACATCATGGGCACGTTCTAGATCTTTTTTATCTCGCTGCAGAACTTTAAAACTTAGTTAAACCATCATTTCATACATCCTTTTTTACTTCTTTTTCTGCAGCCACACTAAAAAAGAAGTCTATCATCACTTAACTGAACTAAAATCCAATTTACTGCCATTGTTAAGTGCGTGCCTTTAGCATTTAATCCGTAGCACGAGTTGACTATACCCAGAAGCATTCCTTTAATGCAAGTGATTACTGATAGGCTTTGCCATCCCAACTTGCAAAATTTTTAAACTTTGGCAAACTACGCCTACTTTAATATAAAGAATATCTAACATGTCCTTAAATCTCACGTCTCCAAATATTGTCGTAGTCGGCGATCTCATGCTGGATAAGTATTGGAGCGGTGGCACCAATAGAACCTCACCGGAAGCACCAGTGATTGTGGTTAATGTCAAAGAAGAATCCTTTCGCATTGGCGGCGCTGGTAATGTCGCCTTAAATTGCCAAGCCCTGGGGGCAAACACCACCATTCTTGGCATCATTGGTCAAGACAGTGCTGGGCGAACGCTAAAATCCGAACTCAAGGCAAAGAATATTTCCCATTTTCTGCAAGAAGAGGCCACACTTGAGACCATCACCAAGCTTCGAGTCTTAAGCCAAAAACAACAAGCGATTCGACTCGATTTTGAACAAAGCTATCAAGACTGTGCAAAAACACTGTTAAACGAGCAGTATAAAGCGGCTCTTGAAAAGACAGACATTGTTATTCTCTCTGATTACCATAAGGGCACCTTGAGTGACCCTCAAACCTTGATTCAACTTGCCAAAGCACAAAACATACCAGTGTTAGTTGATCCTAAGGGGCAAGACTTTAGCCGCTATCGTGGTGCGAGTCTTATCAAACCAAACAGAAAAGAATTTGAATTAATTGTAGGCCCTTGCGCCAATCAATCCGACCTGATTGAAAAAGGTCGAGCTTTAATTGACTCATTGAACATTGAAACCCTGCTTTTAACCCTTGGAGAAGAAGGCATGCTTCTGATTGAGGCCAATGGCGAAGTAGGGCACGTCCCATCTAGCTCGAAAGAGCTGGTTGATGTCACCGGTGCAGGTGACACGGTCATTGCCTCATTTGCAATTGCCAAAGCATCCAATAAGGGTCACCTTGCCTCCATGCACCTTGCCAACCTTGCAGCAAGCATTGCGGTGTCACGATCTGGAACCGCTGCCGTTAGCCTAAATGATTTAAAACGAGCGTATCTGAAAGATCGAACGCTTGCCCCAGGGGTTGCGAGCGCAAAAGCCGTGGCAGACGCTGTGCACGCCTTAAAAGAGCAAGGCAAGAAAGTAGTATTTACCAACGGCTGCTTTGATGTGCTGCACGCAGGCCACATCGCCTACTTAAAAAAAGCAAAAGCCTTAGGAGATAAACTGATTGTTGGCTTAAACAGTGATGCTTCTATTAAACGCTTAAAAGGCTCAAACCGTCCTGTTTCTCCTGAAGAGTCTCGTTTGGAAGTGCTAGCAAGCCTTCGTTTTGTCGATTGGGTGGTGCTCTTTGAAGAAGACACCCCTGAGAACTTATTACGGCTTATAAAGCCTAGTCTGCTGGTTAAAGGTGGCGACTATAGCCAAGATGACATTGTCGGGGCGGAGATTGTGTTAGCAGACGGCGGGGAAGTCATGCCCATTAAGCATGATTTTCTGCATCTTTCTAGCACTCAAATCATCAATAGAATGGCAGAGCCTGCGTGAATGAGACACTAAGAGCCCCTGTTCTTATCATTGGTGGCGGCATTGCTGGTCTCTGGCTACTTCGTCGTCTAGAGTCACTTGGCATTGAAGCCCTGCTAATTGAGAAAAACGCCATTGGCAGCGGTCAAACCATTGCAAGCCAAGGAATCATCCACGGCGGCATGAAATTTGCCCTAACCGGGCATTTAACCAACTCCGCAAGCTCAGCAAGTCAAATGACCGAGCGCTGGCAACAGTGCTTTCAAGGCAAAGGTGAGATTGATTTAAGCCAAGTAAATTTTCTATCCTCGAGTCATTACATGTGGCTAAAATCCAGTGGCAGTGGCCTTAAGAGCTTTATTAGCTCTAAAGTACTAAGCTCAAACAATGAAATCCTTGCCAAAGAGCACTACCCCACCCTGTTTAAAAACCCAAAGGTAACAGGACACCTCTGCAAATTGTATGAGACCGTCGTAGACGTCCCCTCCTTATTACAAACACTGGCAGGACCCGTTGAAGAGCGAATTTTACAAGGCAGTGAAAAATCATCCCTCCTATTTAACAAAGAAGGAGAAATAGAGTCTGTCACTCTAGAGCGAGATGAACGCACCTTGACCCTCCATGCCAAACACTACCTGTTTTGTGCAGGCCTTGGTAATGAAGGTTTTTTTAGCTCTCAAATTCCCCTAAAACTTGCACAAAAAAGGCCCTTAAAAATGGTTTGGGTAACCTTTAATGAGCAAGCGCCGGATGAAGCATTTGCCCACATTGTCGAAAAAGGCAGTACTCCAACACTGACCATTACCACCCACATAAATGCCAAGCAGAAAACTGTTTGGTACCTCGGGGGAGAGCTTGCAGAGAGCGGCATTCATCGAAGCGATGAAGAGCAAATAGTGCATGCTAAGAATGAACTAATGCGGCTGTTGCCATGGGTTAATTTACAAGGAGCTAGTTTTCATGTGCATTACATTGAGCGCTCTGAAAATGAAAATGGCGGTAAGCGCCCGAGTGATCCGTTTGTAAACGTTCATAAAAATTCGCTCATTTGTTGGCCAACCAAACTGACTTTAGCACCAGCGCTTAGTGACATGGTGCTATCGCAATTAGATCTTAAAAGTCTTGCCAAAACGTCTGTGGGAAAAATACCAGAATGGCCAAAGGCAACCATCGCCAAACCACTGTGGGATAATATATGATTTCAAAAAATCCATTAGGACAGACAGAGTTAAACGTGTCAAAAATCGGCCTTGGTACCGTTAAATTTGGCCGTAATCAGGGTATGAAGTACCCAAGCTCTTTTGAGCTACCAAGTGACAAAGAGATTAAACACCTTATCGCTATTGCAAAAGAAATGGGGGTCAATCTACTCGATACTGCGCCTGCTTACGGTTTAAGTGAAGAACGTCTTGGCAAGGCCTTGAACGCTCATTATCGACCGGATTGGATAATCGCCAGTAAAGTTGGTGAAGAATTTATAAAAGGACAGTCTCTTTTTGATTTTAGTAAAGAGCACATCAATTTAAGCGTTGAGCGCTCATTAAAACGATTAAAGACTGACTATTTAGACATCGTGCTGGTTCATTCTGATGGCAATGACTTAGAGCGGATTGACAATGACTTGGTCTTTGAGAGCTTAGCGACCTTAAAAAAGCGCGGTCTGATTCGATACTTTGGCATGTCGAGCAAAACCATTGACGGTGGCATAAAAACCATTGAACAGTCTGATTTAGCCATGGTGACCTTTAACCCACTCGAGCAAGATGAGAAAGCCGTAATTGACAGGGCGCTAGAATTAAACAAAGGGATCTTTATTAAAAAAGCCTTTGTAAGTGGCCACTTAGATAAAATTGCAGAAACTAATCCGATAGAAGAAGCATTGAGGCTAGTCTTGCAAACACCTGGTGTTAGTAGCCTGATAACCGGAACCATCAATCCAAAGCACTTACAAGAAACCTTAGCGTTTGCAGCGACCCTATCTCCATAAATGGCTGTCGGGAAAGACTTTTAGATCACAATTTTTTACAAAGGTTTGTTAGCTTTTTGTAAGAAACAGACTCACTGGTTTTTAATTTTTCTGCAAAAAAAGACACTCGAAGCTCTTCTAAAAGAAACCGATAATGCAGAACTTTTTCATTTAAAAACAGCGAATTAAAATCTGGAAAGCGTTTAAAGAAGGGGGCTTCTAATTGATGGACTTCAGATAGTTTCGCGCGATCCTTACTTAAGTAAATCATTGCCTTTTCTAGTCGTAACAAAACACCTTTTAAGTATCTTGGGTAGCTTTTTAGGTAATAAAAAGGTAACAATAGAAACCCCTCTGAAAACAATCGATTTAATTGAGCACTAATATCTTCTTTTAAAGGCCGAGCGTCATTTGAAGTTAAAAGTAATAGCTTAGACTCAACGTCTTTTTGTGCTTTTAGGATTAATGACAATATGGTTTGATACTGATTGGCAATCCTGCCTAACTGCCCTTTATTGTCATTTAACGAATTTAGAAAGTCATCTTTATTTCGGGGCAGTTGATTGACAAAGAACGTTTCTTTAATGATTGCCAGAATGATGCGTTCTGTTTTCTTTTGATCAATTTTTAAAACACTTAAAAGCAAAGCATTATCACTGCCTTTAAAGAGATTCTTCTGCAAATACTTAATCTCTTTTTTTAAAGAGAGACTTGCAAGCCGAACCAAGCCTTGTTGGTGTGAGTGCTGTGCTTTTTCTCTTTCTGAAAAATTAACAAGACTCACGGCTTCTTGTTCATCTTTTAAAGCCGGGTAGTATTTAACTATTAAATCACCTTCTTTTTTCTCAGATACTTCTAAAATGTCTCCAAAAGACCAGTCTTGAAAGCGCTTATCACTTTTGTCATTCAAGGCGCTTTCTATGACTTTAACCGTCTCTTGTAAATATTTTTTCTTAAGAATAGTTAAATCTCGCCCCTGCCCCAGTGCCTTATTATTCTTATCCAAAATGACAAAGTTCATTCGATAATAAGGTTCTAGCTTTTCTTCCATAAAGCAGTTTTTTTCAATTTTAATCCCTTTCTTTTCAAAAATGTACTTAGTTAAAAACTCATTTAAGGAGCTGGATCTATCTAGTGAACTTAATAAAATTTGATGAACTAGTGACTCTATCGGAAACAACTGTTTTCTAATGGCCTTTGGTAATGATTTCAGCACTGCTGTTATTTTTTCAGGCAACAATCCTGGCACCAACCAAGTAAAGGGAGCGTTACTAAGTTGGTTTAAAAGAACAACCGGGACAAACACCGTCACCCCATCACTGTCAATGCCAGGGGTAAAGACGTACTTTAAATTCAAGACATGATCACCAACTGCAAGTTTATCTGGAAACAAAGCATCATCCGGCAGCAAGGCGTGTGGGTCAATCAAGTCCTCATCTCTAAATAAAATTTTATGACTGTTTTTATCTTGTTTTAGCCAGTCTTCAAAGCTTCGAACATCAACAATTCTTTCGGGCACTCTTGCTTGATAAAACCCAAACAACTCATCATTTGACTTCAGAATGCTGCTTGTTCGAAGTCGCGCTTCAAGCTCTAAAACTTTCTCTTTTGTTTTTTTGTTTTTTATCCAAAGTTTAGAGACTTGTCTGCTTGAACGCTCATAGCGCTCATTAACCAGCGCTTCTCGAATAAAGAGCTGATGAGCTTCCTTGGGATCAATCGGGCTGTAGCGTACCCGCTTTTTTTCTTCAACCACCAATCCATACAGGCTTGATTTCTGATAGACAAATGACTCCCCTCGTTTATCAGACCAGTGCGGCTCACTGTAGTGATATGTGAGTAAATGTTTTGCCGACTTTAACAGCCACTCACTCGATATACTTGCAGCATCTCTTGCATAAACCAAACTGGTCTCAACCATGGAGGCAACCATTAGCCACTCAGGTGGTTTTTTATAAACATTTGAATTTGGCAATACGTTAAAGTTTATACCATGAGCTCCTCTATAGGTTTTTTTCTCATCATGATGCCCGATCAGCCCCAAAAGCCCTGGCAAAATTGATTGATGTATGCTCTGGTGGCTTGAACGGTTCAGATGCAAAGACAACTTTAACCCTCGAGCACCTTCTACTACTTCTCGAACGATGTCTCGCCATTCATTAATCCTTAAATAATTTAAAAATTCTTCCCGGCATTTTTTTCTAAACTGAGTATTAGAGAGTAACTTTTTTTCACCTTCTAAATAATCCCAGAGGTGCAGCCAGGCGACAAAGTCACTTCCTTCTTCTTTAAATCGCTGATGAAATTGACGAGCTTTCTCTTTTTTTTCATTTGGAAATTCTCTTGGATCTTGAATCGACAAAGCACTGGCTATCACAATCACTTCAAACACGGTGTTAAAGCGGTTTGCACTTATCACCATTTTAGCAAGCCGAGGATCAAGATTTATTTTCACCAACTGTCGACCAATGGTAGTAATCTGATGGTTGTCATCGATTGCTTTAAGTTCTTTTAAAACTTTCAAGCCATCTCGTATGTATTTTTTTTGCGGCGCGTCAACAAATGGAAAGGACTCTAAACTGCCAAGACGTAAACTCAGTGCTTTTAGAATAACTGTTGCAAGATTCGTCCTCAAAATTTCTGGCTCTGTAAAGTCTTCACGAAGCTCAAAGTCTTGTTGAGAGTAGAGTCGAATACAGTGCCCTGCCATCACTCTCCCTGCTCGACCCATCCGTTGATTAGCACTGGCTTTTGAAATTCTCTCAATTGGCAAACGCTGTATTTTTTGATGAGGGCTGTAGCGAGAAATACGAGATAATCCTGTGTCAATCACATAGCGAATGTTTGGGACAGTAATCGAGGTCTCTGCAATGTTGGTTGCAAGGATTACCCGCCTCTTCCCTGGGATGGGATGAAATATTTTTTTCTGTGCTTCATTATTTAATCGCGAATACAGCGGCATGGTGAGAGTATTCGTAAATCCGTGCTGATTAATGGCATCCACTGCCTCTCGAATGTCTCTCTCACCCGCAAGAAAGACCAGCACATCGCCGGTATGACTGTGAGCTTCTTTTTTCTCTATTTCTTCTACCATTGAAAGCCCGGTAACTATTAAGTCACTTTGCTCTTTCTCTAGTTCTTCTTCCTCTAAATAGTGCGTCAGTACAGGATAAGTGCGACCACTCACCTCTAAATAGGGCGCCTTGAAATAGTCTTTAAATTTCTCCACATCAATGGTAGCAGAGGTAATGATGAGTTTAAGATCTGACCTTTTTTTAAGAAGTCTTTTTAAATAACCCAGCAAGAAGTCGATATTCAAGCTTCGTTCATGAGCTTCATCAATGATGAGAGTACTGTACCTGGTTAAGTAGCGATCGCGTTCCATCTCCGCTAATAAGATCCCATCGGTCATGACTTTTAGTAAGGTGCCAGGATGGTGTTTCTCTCGAAAGCGAACTTGAAAGCCAACCTGATCACCAAAACCTGCCCCTACTTCTTCAGCAATACGCTTACTAACACTTTCTGCTGCAATCCGTCTTGGCTGGGTATGACCAATTTGACCACTGTTTGCAAGTCCTAATTCGATGCAAATCTTTGGTAGCTGAGTCGTTTTACCTGAACCAGTTTCTCCTGCAATGACCACCACTTGATGCTTGGCAATCATTTCTTTAATCTCCGCCACTTTCTCACTAATTGGTAAGTTTTTAGGATAGGAAATACTTAAAGAGTGGTTGCTTCTTGCAGTGTAGGCCTGCTCGCTTTTCTTAAGGCCCATGGCAAACTTCTCTCTCAAAATGGCCTTTTTATCTTTGTCTGTTTCTTGCTCAATTTTTTTGGAAAGCAGCAAGAGGGCTCTTCGGTCTTTTGCTAAAACCTTTTGTAAGTCGGTCATGTCAGTTGGGGCCTTTCATTATTCTGGCATTTTAGCATGATGATTAGAAATGCAACAAATACCCTTCCTGCTATACGCATGAGTCTCCAACCCCCAACTTCCCACGCTTTATGCCTGTGTCTTGTTTATTTGGCTTCTTGGATGCCGCGCATAAAGCGTGGCACGTTGGTATAGGTGGTTTTAGTAACTCATTTATTTCGACTTTGGATTCGCATATATGTTTAGTCGATTACAGCAAGTATATTGGGTATAATTTCTTCTTTTTTTTAGACTCTCAAGGACATTATGGCTACTGCTCCGAAACGAATACTCATCTCTAAGATGAATCAAATTGGTGATGTCACCTTTGCTCTACCTCTTGCCTCTGCCATAAAAATAGACTGTCCTTCTAATTATGTGTTGTTTATTGGGCGAGGCTATACCAAAGATTTGATTGAAAATTACCCAGATGTGGATGAGTATGTCGATGGTGAAGCGCTCGATGCCCTGCCTGATGAGAGTGCAATTGCAAGCCTTAAAGCTTTAAATGCCGATGCGGTCATTCACGTTCAATCAAGTAAAACGATGATACGGCGCTGCAAAAATGCGCGCATCAAAGCACGTATTGGCAATAAACGACGACTGTCCCACTGGAAGAGCTGTAACCATCTAGTCTGGGTGAAACGAAAAGGCTCACCCCTTCATGAAACACAGCTAGACATGCAATTTTTAAAAGGAATAGGGTTAAAAAAGCACTATTCCTTGCAAGAGATTATTTCATTGCGCAAAAAAAGCACCGTTTCTAAAACAGAGACCATCAGGCCTTTTCTATCTGGCGAGAAGTTTAACTTAATTTTACACACCAAGACTCGCGGTGAGCACATCGAATGGCCACTAAGCTCCTATGCGGCTCTCATTGAGTCGCTGCCTAAAGAGCGTTTCAATATTTTAGTCACTGGCAGTCTTGCAGAGCGAGAAAAAATTGCCCCATTTCTTATAGATCCATACCCACATGTAGTGGACGCAACCGATTTAAGACTGCAAGACTTACAAAGCCTTATTTCCAACGCTGATGGCTTAATCGCTGCAAGTACTGGACCTGTCCATCTTGCCGCCAATGCAGACATTGCCACCCTTGGGCTTTATGCACCCATTAAGCCGTTTGATGCGGGTCGCTGGGGGCCTGTTGGCCGCAAGGCATCCGTTTTATCGATGGATAAACCGTGCAGTTGGTGCCGAGATGGCCGCTCTTGTCGATGCGTCGGTCAAATAGATGTGGAGCAGGTTCGCCAAACTGTTGAGAAATGGGCTCTCGATTATACCCATCCCCGTTCTCTATGCCCTGAGGGAGCATAAAGAATTAGTATTAATAACGAGCCATAATGACTGCTTGCCAGGCTGTCTCAGTGATTCCTGTAATGCCAAACTTGTTTTTCCAGTACTTATACTCGGTGCCGACAAGAAACGTATTGGGCTTATGCCATAATTTTTGTCCAAAATCCCAGAGCAGCTGAATTTGTGAGTGCAAATTATGAGGTTTATTGCCAACTTTAGTGCTGTAATCAGCCCAGCCAGTAAAGACAAATTCTTCCTTACCAAGACTAAAGGGTGCGGCCCATACTGGGGTTAATTGCCAATTATCTTTATAGCGTTGATTAAAGCGTCGATAACCATTTAGCGTTAAAAATTTGATGCCTGGCACATTAAAATTGACGCCAGTGCCAATTAAGTAGTTCATCTGGTTGTTGCCATTGGCAGACGCGCCATACTCTATCGCACTTGCTAGAAGAGCATCAGTGATAAACCCTTTAGGCCGTGCCTTATCGGTTAAATAGTAAATGCTGACTCTTGGTGAAAATTCGCCATAAAGGTTATTGTTTTCGCCCGAATCAAACGAACGGGTAACGTCTAAAAAGGTGTAGACATTTCCCCAGTCATGAAAACTTGCGCGATCTATTGAGACGACATAACGTTTTTTATCTTCGCTTGCGTTCGTCATTGGAACTTCGTAGTCTGTACCATACAGCAAAGCAATTCCAGAGCTTCCCCATAGCTCTTTTGCTTGTATCAGCGTACTAAAGAGCATCAATATTAAGCCCCAAAAAATCCTTTTTTTGTTCACTAAAACATCGCTCCTTACTACCTGGCACAGTCTATGCGTGGCCAATTGTATCATTTACACAGGAATATTTAACACGCGATGCCTGAAGCAGGCTAAATTAAGGCTGCATGCCCAGAGGGCGGAGTTAAATTTTAAGCTGGTCGTTTTATCAAAGTTCAGACGGGGCTTTATGAGGTAGGACGAGTATAGGAAAGGCCTAGGACACCTAGCGCTAGTAAAGACCTAAAATAACTACTTATTTTACTAGCCGAGGACGTCATCTAAAGAACATTTGCTAAGTTAGTTATTTAAGAGTACAGCTTATTAATCATCTTAACATTTTTGCAATTAATGTTTCATGAACGCACATTCTGGTGATACAATAGTCTGATGTCCATAATGAAAGTTGTAGATGCTCAGTACTGCCACGATTGGGGCTATTAGCCTTAATTTATCGACCATACTTTATTTTACCTACTACTTACCGCAATTGCTTCATAATCAGCGCGGTGAGCAGCTGCGTGGTTTAAGTTTGTCGTTCCACCATCTGATCATGCTCGATTATTTATTTGACCTAGTTTATGGCTTTGCACTAGATCTTCCTTGGCAATACAAGTTGGTTTCTCTAACGGGCGTTGCCTGCTTGAGCATCCAACAAAAGCAACTCCACCGTATTTGGCAGAAAAAAAGCTTGTCCTCTCCAGCTTTATTACTTGTTTTTGCTGCCTGCTTCGCCCTTTACTTGCTGCCTTTAAAGACCAGTAGCTACTTACTATTGGGACACTCAGTCTACGTACTAAACATCGCCTATCAATTGCCGCAAATTATTAATAATTATAAGAAAAAAAATGTCGCTCTCAGCCTAAGCTTAAGTTACCTCTGCTTGCTGTTACTGACTAGCTGCTTTGACATTTTAAGTGCTGTCTGCCTTAAGTTCCCACTTCCCTCGATTATTGATGCTTGTGCAACAGCTATCTTAGGGCTTGTCCTAACCTATCAATGCCTAGAGGCTAAAATGGCTCATCGAGAAGCTAATGATCCGCTCTATGAACGAGATAACCCCTCTCTAGACACAAGTTCGGCAACCGTAAAAAGGCTGCTTGCTAAGAAGCGACTAAAAGTACAAACGCGCAAGTTGGTGGTTTAATATTAAACTCTTAGCAGTCTTTTGTTGCAATTTCACCCTCTTTTGTGGATAATGCTGACCTAGTAACTATCACTGCTTCCGATGAAACTTACATCATTTTTTCTTTTTTTTAGTTTTTTACTGACCGTAACGGCCCAAGCCAGTAATTTAGACGACGCCTTTTTTAAGCTTACGCCCCCTGAAAAACAAATCTTTTTAAAACAGTTTCCTAAAGGTGGCGACTTACATTTCCACTTAGATGGCTCGGTCTCACCCGAAGCACTTCTTAAGCTAAACCCATCTTCTTGCATTAACCAGCAAACTCTTTTTGTAGAAAAGAGCAAACAATGCCCTTATCTCACCGCCAAGGAGCTGCCAGATCACCCCAGCGACTATGAAAGCGTAGTTGAGGCATGGTCGATGAAAAACTTTCTAGGGCATACCGAATCGGCGCATGATCACATCTTTAATGCCTTTCCTAAGTTTCATTTCTTATTTGTACCCAAGCAAGCAGAAGCATTGAGTCTACTGCGCCTTGAGGCAAGTGAGCAAAATATTACCTACTTAGAACCGATGATTTCGCCAGACAACGACCAAGCAATCGAGTTTGCTAAGCTGATTGAACATGAACAGAGCCTCGAAAAAGCCATAGACACGCTCTTGGCCAACAAAGCCTTTATTCAACACAATCGCCAATCTGTTAAAAACGCATCCCTCCTACTAGAGCGAAGCAATCACTTACTCTCCTGCCCTAAGGGGCGCGGGTGTGACGTCAAAATAGGCTTTCAATACTACATCTTGCGAGAACTCCCCTTACCACAAGTCATAGCTGAGGCAACAGCGGCCTTTCAAACCGCCAGTGAAAGCACGCTAATCTTAGGGATTAACTTGGTGATGCCAGAAGATGGGATTATTGCCCTGCGAGATTATCAAAAGCACATGGCCTTAATTGGGGCCCTACATAAGCGCTTTCCTAAGGTTAACATTGCTCTCCATGCTGGTGAGCTAGAGCCCAATGCCGTCTCCCCAGAGGAGATTACCTTCCACATTCGTGATGCCATTATGCAGGGCAAAGCCAATCGCATCGGCCACGGCACCAGCATTGCTTATGAAAACAAGGCTGAAAAAACGCTGGCCTACATGCGCCGCCACAACATTCCAGTTGAAATAAACCTAAGCAGCAACGAGGCCATTTTAAACGTAGCAGGTCGCATGCATCCAATTAGCCTCTACCTCTCTAAGAAAGTGCCTGTTGTCATCTCCACCGATGATGAGGGCATTTTGCGAACCACTTTAACACGTGAGTATTTTCTTGCCTCAGAACGCTATCAGCTAAGTTATCAAACCCTGAAAAACTTATCTCGCAATAGCCTCACTTACAGCTTTTTACCTGGCAAGTCCCTATGGATGGGTAAGAGCTATAAGTTCATGCGTCATGGTTGCTCACTTACCAAGCTTAGCAAACCTTGTGAGACCTTCTTACAAGAAAGCCCCAAGGCTCGACAGCAATTTGAGCTCGAGCAACGTTTCAAAACCTTTGAAAAAGCTCATCTAGACTCATGATACTTCGAAGTATCATGGGCATATCAACGATGCCTCATAATATGCCCCCGAAGTCAAAATAAATGAGTTACTAAAACTACCTATGCCAACGTGCCACGCTTTATGCGCGGCATCCAAGAAGCCAAATAAACACAATCCCGCGCATAAAGCGTGGGAAGTAGGGGCTTGGAGGAAGCATCGAGTCCGACTTCAGATTCGGCTGTAGATTAAAAGGGATTTCGTGATGGCGTATAAGCTACCTTTAATCGCTCTAGCGCCCTCTGACCGTCTGCTGGGGGCCCCTCTGCAAAAATGGCGGAAAGCTTAGTAATTGCAGCACTCACTCTGTCATTTCGCATCGAGTCTGCAAACTTCTCATCAATCTGACGAAATGCTCTCACAATCATTTTTTGGGTTTCTAGATGACTGTGAGCCCGCGAGCCAATGAGTAATAGTTTCTTTAAATAGTGTTGGTAGTTAGACTCAAGCTTAGAGTCATACTCTATGCTTTGCTGCATCCTTACCAATCGGCTCTTTATTTTTTGATAGTCCCTTTCTGACACTTGATTCTTAGCTGCAATTAACTCAAGAAGCGCATAAAAGCAATCACTTACTTCTGCATTCTTGCTTTTTTGCAGAATGCCTGAGGTAATTTGTCGCTTAAGGGTTGGTGACATGCTACTTGAAACCCTAATGCCACTGCCCTCTAGCCCCATGTCCGTAAACACCGCAACTAACTTAGTTCGACTAAAGGCCGTGCCGATGTTGTGTTCGGCTAAATACGCTTCAAGCATCACAGGATTTGCCGTAGGATTATCGTCTAAAAACGCCTCTATCACCGCTTTTTCATCGGCTAAATACTCATCTCGATGGGCGCTCATCAATCTCGGATCCTGAAAAGAAGGATCGTCAAAATTGGTTTCTAACTCTGCTGCTCTGGTTGCCATGTTTATTCCCTTTATAAGCCTAACGCTTGCCACATAGTATCAACCCTAGAGACCACCTCTTGGTCCATCTCAATCGGCACTCCCCACTCTCTTTGTGTTTCTCCTGCCCATTTATTGGTCGCATCAATGCCAACTTTTGAGCCAAGGCCAGACACCGGTGAGGCAAAATCTAGGTAATCAATCGGAGTGTTTTCTAAAACCGTCATGTCGCGAGCCGGATCTACTCGAGTAGTCATTGCCCAAATCACTTCTTGCCAATCACGAGCATTGACATCATCGTCGCAAACAATGATGAATTTGGTGTACATAAATTGCTTTAAGTAAGACCAAATACCAAGCATCACTCGTTTGGCATGGCCGATGTATTGTTTCTTAATGGTGACCACAGCAAGTCTGTAAGAGCAGCCTTCTGGTGGCAGATAAAAATCCTGAATTTCAGGAAATTGCTTTTGTAGTATGGGCACGAAGACTTCGTTTAAGGCAACACCTAGAATAGCTGGTTCATCTGGTGGTCGCCCGGTGTAGGTGCTGTGATAAATGGCGTCTTGTCGCATGGTTAGGCGCTCTATGGTCATCACAGGGAAGGTTTCAACTTCATTATAATAGCCCGTGTGATCGCCAAAGGGCCCTTCCTCTGCCATTTCTTCTGGGTAAATGTAGCCCTCTAGAATGATTTCAGCCGTGGCAGGCACCTCTAACTCATTCAGCGTACTTTTTACAAGCTCAGTGCGTTTACCTCGAAGAAGGCCGGCAAAGGCATATTCAGACAACGAATCTGGCACCGGAGTGACTGCTGCCAGTATGGTTGCCGGATCGCACCCTAATGTGACCGTAATAGGAAAGGGCTCACCTGGGTGCTCTTCACACCAAGACTTAAAATCGAGTGCGCCCCCTCGGTGAGATAGCCAACGCATGATGACTTTATTTTTAGCAATCACCTGCTGACGGTAAATTCCCATGTTTTGGCGTTCTTTAAAAGGCCCCTTGGTGGTGACAAGTCCCCAAGTGATTAAGGGGGCCGCATCCCCAGGCCAGCAATGCTGAATAGGAAGCGCACCCAAATCAACCTCATCGCCTGTTAAGACCTTCTCTTGGCAGGGAGCGCGACCAACACGCTTAGGCGCCATATTAAGTACTTGTTTGTACATGGGAATTTTAGAAATCGCATCTTTAAAGCCTTTTGGTGGATCAGGCTCTTTTAATAAAGCTAAGAGCTTACCCACCTCGCGAAGATGAGAAATTTCCTCTTGCCCCATGCCCAGAGCCACGCGCTTGACCGTGCCAAATAAATTGGTCAGCACCGGCATGTCATAACCTTTTGCATTTTCAAATAAAAGTGCAGGTCCTTCTTTTTTTAAAACTCTGTCACTTATTACTGTCATCTCAAGCTTTGGGGAAACCGGATGAGTAATGCGTTTTAATTCCCCTCGCGCTTCCATTTGCTCGATAAAATCACGAAGACTGTTATATTTCATTTGTACGTTCAACACCTAATCTGATAAAATTATCGCCACCTACAATGTCGCTAAAGCACATCCATAGCCAAGATCCTTGAAAATGAAAGAGCCTACTGCAAGAACCCGCAAGATTCAATCGTTTGTCCTAAGGCAAGGGCGTCTCACCAAAGGGCAAGAGCACGCCATTACACACTACTATGACAAGCACGTACTCGCCTTCGATAAAACGTCTTTCCTTTCAATGGAAGAGGTCTTTGCTAATCAACACAAGGTCACTCTGGAGATAGGCTTTGGTATGGGGGCCTCGCTTGCTGAGATGGCAAAAGTGGCTCCAGAGCAAAATTTTCTTGGCATCGAGGTTCATCAACCGGGCGTTGGCGCACTCTTAGGACTGATTGAGCGCGAAGGCTTAAACAACTTAAAAATTATTCATCACGATGCGGTCGAAGTACTCAACCATCAAGTTGCTGATGAAAGCATCGATTGCTTTCAGATCTTCTTTCCCGATCCATGGCCTAAAAAACGTCATCACAAACGACGGTTGATTCAAGACTCCTTCATCCGTTTACTTCTGCCAAAACTAAAGCCAGGTGGACGACTGCATGTAGCAACCGACTGGGAAGATTATGCCACCTGGTCGATGACTTGCTTAAGCACTTTCAAAGAGTTAGAAAACATTGCTGGCCCCAATCAGTATTGCGAGCGTCCTGACCACCGACCTCTAACCAAATTTGAAAACCGTGGCAAGCGACTAGGCCATGGCGTGTGGGATCTAATTTTTCAGAAAACGTAGAGGCAGATCACAAGTAGACTTCATTGTGACAAGGCTTTCCTTCTGATAACTCTTGTAGGTTTTGTAGTGTCGTGCTTGCGATGTTACACATTGCTTCATCAGTGAAAAAGCCTTGATGAGAGGTGATTAACACATTGGGAAAGGTGGTTAATCGCATTAAGAGATCATCGTTGATAATTTCATTGGAATGATCTTCGAAAAAAACATTGGCTTCCTGCTCATACACATCTAAACCAACCGCCCCAATTTTTTGCGCCTTTAAGCCATTTATCAGCGCTTTAGAGTCAATTAATGCACCGCGTCCAGTATTAATCAAGGTCACCCCGTCTTTCATGAGCTCGATGCTTTTATCGTTTATTAAATGCTCACTTGCCTGATTTAAAGGACAATGGAGGCTAATCACATCACTTTTTTTAAAAAGCTCATTAAGAGAAACTAAGCTTAGCTGATTCGTCTCAGCAAAGGCTTCATCCGGCTCTGGATCGAATGCAAGCACCCTCATGCCCAAGCCATGACAAATTGTTGCTAAACATTTACCGATTTTACCAAGCCCAATAATACCGATGGTTTTGCCAAATAAATCGTACCCTAACAGTCCATTGAGAGCATAATTATTTTCGCGAATACGATTATAAGCTTTGTGCGTTTTGCGATTTAGGGTTAACAGTAGAGCAAGGGCATGTTCTGCTACGGCATGAGGCGAATACTCTGGCACACGAACGACTTTGATAGAATGCTTTTGTGCCGCCTTAAGGTCTATGTGATTAAAGCCTGCTGAGCGGGTGGCAATGATTTTTATCTTAAAACGCGCAAGCGCTCTAATACAGGCTCTATCAACCTCATCGTTTACAAAGACACACACGGCCTCATGCCCTTTGGCAAGCGGCGCACTCTCATTAGTTAGCCCACCTTCAAAATAACTTATGTCAAAGTTATAGGCTTTATTAATCTTCTCAAAATAGGCTTTATCGTAAGGCTTAGTGGAAAAGAGGGCTATCTTCATGGTTTTACTTAATAAAGAATGTTTGTTAATGACTAGTATAGTGTAAGAACATTTCTAGCGATAACCATCCCATCCATTTTAGATGCAATCGCTTGTACTTGCTTTATAAAAGCGATAAATTGGGCATTCCAACCAGCGACAAGGAAACGCTATGAGTCGACAAAGAGGCCAACACTACGAAGCACTCGCCCTCTCTTTTTTGCAAAACCAAAAACTAACACTTCTTGCTAAAAATTATGCTGCCTGTGGTGGTGAAATTGATTTAATCATGTTTGATAAAGAGACCTTTGTCTTTGTGGAAGTCAAAGCACGAAGCTCTCTTTCTTATGGTTTTGGCTATGAATTCGTTGAGCAACAAAAGCAAAGAAAGCTCATTAAAGCCGCTAAACACTTTCTTAACGGCCAACTAAGACCCCATCGAAGCAACGCTCGCTTTGACGTCCTTAGCATCGATAAAGGGAAAATCACTTGGATACAAAACGCGTTCTATGCTGATTCTTACAATTAAAAAACTAGGAGGGGTATAGACTCTGAGACTCCAAAATGTCCTTTTTTAGGTGTGGTTAATTTCATCCCAGAGGTTTTTCTAAAGTCTTCTTCTGTTTCTCTTAAAGAGCTAACCTCATATTAACTTTGGTTGCCGTCAAATGGCGATGATTTACTTCACTAGCAAAGTATGTCATTTTCACTACACGAAAGAAACAAAGATTGAGTGTCGAATGCCCAAAGGCCCATCAACCAACCAGAAGCGTCTGTTTTCCATGAAGGATCCATCAAACCGCATTGTGGATGATTGGCAGGCCCTGTTTGCAAACTTTTTCATTATTCTTTGCATTTCAATGACCGTCTTTTTTTTGTATACCGCCCTACAGTGGGCGGTGGTTGGGCTCTTTAATTACATTCTCTCCTACTTTCCTGATAGCAGCCAATTGCAACTTCCTGAAAGCGACAAACTAACAGGCCCCTTGGTCTTATTAAGCGCACTAGTTCTTGGCACCCTGTTACGCACCTTTCTTATCTTAAAAAACCGTTGGTATGACGCAGAAGGTGACGGAGCAAGTGCAGCCCTTGCCTATTTTTATGACACCTATAACTTTCATACCCAAGATGACTTGGTTCACAAGCGCTATGCAGAACCTACCTTTTTAGCAGCCATTCACCGAAGCATTGTCACCTTTTTAACCGTCGGCACCGGCGGCAGTGGCGGCCTTGAGGGGCCTGCCATACCGATTGGTGAATCGATGGGCGCAGGCTGGTCTAAGCTTTTTAGAATTAAGCAAGCAGCCGATCTAAGACTTTTCCAGATGGCAGGCATTTCTGCCGCCATTTGTGCTTTGCTCGACATGCCTTTTATGGC
Source organism: Legionellaceae bacterium (assembly GCA_030148065.1). Lineage (GTDB taxonomy): Bacteria > Pseudomonadota > Gammaproteobacteria > Legionellales > Legionellaceae > JASBUC01. Next base: position 74,600 of record JASBUC010000041.1, read on the forward strand.
AGCACTCTTTGCAGCAGAAATTGTCTACAGCGATAAGTTAATTTATCGTAATTTTCATTTCTCGCTCTTTGCCTCTTTAATTGTCTATTTTTTTAACACCCACTTAATTGCCATTCACCCTCTCTTTCAAAGTGTCACTCACACCTTTCGCTATACTCCGATTGAATATGCTGAAATTGCCATGTTTGCTGTCTTAATTTGCGCACCTTCTGGCCTAATGGTTAAGTGGCTGATTGACTCAATGAAAGTTCAAATGGACAAGATCCCACTATGCTATCGTGGCTTGATTGGCATTTTATGTGCCTTTGCTATTGCCATGATCTTATGGTTTTCTCTTGATTTATCCCCCCAGCACGTACTAGGCATGGGCGAGTCCACCTTGGTCGCTTTGTTTGAAAACTCAGTCGATCCACAACTAACCATTTGGTGGATTTTATTGATCCTGATGTTTGCCAAGTTATTAACCACCGCCTTTACCCTCTCTTCAGGCGGCAGTGCAGGCTTATTCATTCCAGCGATGTTTATGGGGGGAGTGAGTGCTGCAAGCCTCTATTATTTATTGGTACAACTAGGGATGCCACTGATTGGAGGAGGTCCCAGCTTACTTATGGTCGCAGGCGTTTGTTCCGCCTTAGTCTCGGTAATTGGGGTACCACTTGCTGCCATTGCCTTTGCCTTTGAAGGCTTTGGCTATGAATTTGGCCCCTCTGCCATTATCTCTGTGGTGAGCTGTTACTTCTTTTTAGAGCGACTTCGTAAAGACTGGTTCCGTACCCCAGAGCTGCTCTAGGCTGGCACCGCTGTGAACAGCGTCTCTTCATTAATTAACTCATCTTGTGCCGCAATTAGTCTAAGCTCTCGCTCGTTGCTTTGCTCAGTTGCCACAAAGATTTTATAAACCTGGCTGGTCACTTGCTCGAGTAAGGTTTTTAAAGGAAGCCCCTTTAAGGCTTTATCGATTACTAAGGCTGAGACCAAATCACCCGAGCCATTGGGAGGTATTTGAAAATGACACTTGGGTGTTTTAATTAACCAACACTCATTCGCTGTTAAAAGGACCATACCAATTTCATTCTCTAAGCATTCTTTGCCTTGATAACTGGTGACCAAAATCGTTTTGATGCCCTGCTCAAAAAAAGTCTTGGCATTTGCTTTGAGCATTGAGAGATCTGTGATGTCACTCTGACATAAATAATTCATCTCAAAATGATTAGGGGTAATTATGTCGGCCTTGCTGACAAACTGGTCTCGAAAGAAAAGAGCAAGTTCTTCTTTTACAAATAAATTTCGACCCACATCGCCAAAGACGGGATCAAGACAATACTGAAAATTAGGATTTTTCCCTCGTAACTCCTTCGCAATACTTTCAATAAAGCAAGCAACGGCTTCATTGCCTAAGTAACCCGTTAATAAACCATCAATCGCCTCTAGCGGCACTCTTTTTTTAATGCCCTGCCAAATCGCTTCTAAGTGTGAGACCTCAAAAACATCCCCCTGCCACTCGCCATAGCCCGTATGATTAGAAAACTGCACCGTATTGACCGTAATCACCTCATTTTTAAGACGTTGCAGCGTAAAAGTCGCCACCCGGTTACCAACATAACCATAAGTCACGTGGGATTGAATTGATAATATGCAAGACAAGGTACAGCTCTCATTAAAACAGTGAAAGGCGCAATTTTAATTGGATTTGACAACTGAGGCAAAAAACCTCGGTTTTTTGATTAAAAAAACATCTTTTTGTTGACTTATCTCTCTATGTGCATATAATGACCAAACCAACCCCGTAACGCCTTGTTTAATTGCCAATGCCGACCAATTCTCTTAAGCCGAGCCAAGACCTTGCTGCCTATCTTGACCAGTCGTATTTGTACTTGTCCAAAATAGAAAAGCTTATCCAACAAGGAGCCAACCCGCTGGTTCAACGAAAGAGTGACGGTCGAAGCTTGTTTCAAATTGCGTATTACAATAATTGGCGCACAGAGAGCTGGCTCTCCTTAATTAATATGATGCAAAAAGCAGGCGTTTTGAGTACGGAACTCTCTAGGGGACTTGCGCTCTACCTTTGTGATCCGTCCCATAGTTTGCAGGTGATTCGGGCTTTTCTTAGAGCGGGAGCTAACCCGATGGTGTCCGGAAGCAACAACAGCAGAAACCTCTTTCAAGTGGCCTACTATCACAACTGGCGTACCTCTAGCTGGATCTCTTTAATCGACATGATGCGTGAGGCCTCTATTAAACCCTCTGATCTTTCAAATGGATTTGCCTATTATCTTAGTGAGCGTACCCATAACCAAGACGTACTAAAAGCCTTTATAAAAGCTGGCGCCAACCCTCTGCAACCAAGCAATAACAATAACAGAACCCTCTTTCAGATTGCCTACTACCAGAACTGGGAAACAGAGCGCTGGCTCTGGTTGATAGACTTGATGAGAGAATCCTCTACTTCTTGCCAAGAGTTCTCTAAGGGGCTTGCGCTCTACCTTTGTGAGCAGTCCCATAGTTTGCAGGTGATTCGAGCTTTTCTTAGAGCGGGGGCTAACCCGATGGTGTCCGGAAGCAGCAATGGCAGAAACCTCTTTCAAGTAGCCTACTATCACAACTGGCGTACCTCTAGCTGGATCTCTTTAATCGACATGATGCGTGAGGCCTCTATTGCAAAAACAGAAATTTCTAAAGGCTTTGCTTGCTATCTTAGTGAGCGTACACTCTGCCCTGATGTACTTAAAGCCTTTATAAAGGCTGGCGCCAACCCTCTACAAACTAGCCACATCCAAAATAGAACCCTCTTTCAAATTGCAAATCACCAACATTGGGAGAAATGGCGCTGGCTTTGGTTGATTCAATTGATGAAAGAGTCCTCCATTTCTCCTCAGGCAATCTCTGAAGGTTTTGCGCTGTATCTTAGTGGACAACAACATAGTTTGCAGGTTATTCGAGCCTTTATTAAGGCGGGAGCCAATCCTCATGCAGTGAGAGACCGCTATAATAGAACGGTGTTTGACATCGCAGAACAAACTCGTTGGCCTGAAGCTTCCTGGTCAAGCCTTTTGGAGATCTGCAGTGAAAACGGTAAACCTTACGAAAACATAAGCCATGCCACCCCTTTGCCATTGGCAGAACAGCTCGCTGAAGTAGAGATTAAAGATCTTGCTGATAAAAGCAATAACTTACCTGTTGCAACCCCGATTACTCTAGCAACGGCAGAAGCCTTTTTTGCCCCCCAACGAACGAGAGTTGAGCCTGTGATTGCAATACCAATTGCAAACAATCAATCATCGTTTCGGTTTTAAAGCTACCCCTGCTCGCTTTACTTAGGTTCATGGGGCTACAATAGTAGTTATTCAGACTGTTTATGCATCTAAATGAAACGAGACTTAGTTGGTTATGGAGCAAACACGCCCTCACAGACTTTGCCTAATCAGGCAAGGGTAGCAGTAAGCTTTGTGATTAATTATGAAGAAGGTGGTGAGCGCTCACCTCTCTATGGTGATGATTCTGCCGAAACCTATGGTGGTGAGTTTCCTTTAAGCAAAAAGCCCAAAGGACTTCGAAGCCTGAGCCAAGAATCTCTCTTTGCCTATGGTGCCAGAACAGGCGTTTGGCGTTTGGTTCGTTTGTTTGATACAGCCAACATTCCTCTTACTTTTTTTGTCACGGGGTTTGCATTGCAACAAAACCCTGAGTTTGCAGAGTATCTAAAAAACTCCCGGCATGAGGTGGCTGGCCATGGTTGGCGTTGGATTGACTACAGTCAGGTAAGCAAAGAAGAAGAAAAAGATCACATTCTACTGACTCAAGATACGCTCAGTTCTTTGACCGAAAAAAACATCCGCGGTTGGTATACTGGACGGCGCAGCCAACACACTCGCAACTTATTAAAAGAGATTGGTCATTGTGTCTATGATTCTGATGACTACAGTGATGACTACCCCTATTTTGAAGATAAGCATCTCATCATCCCTTATTCTCTGGTAACAAATGACTTTCGCTACCTGACCACCCCAGGATTTAGTAATCCCAATGATTTCTATCAGCTATTAAAGAGCAGTTTTGACGCTCTCTACCAAGAGGGCCGAGGCGCAATTCTAAACATCGGTTTGCATGCAAGAGTCAGTGGTCATCCAGGACGCTCTATAGCGATTAATCAATTCATTGAATACCTAAAAACGTTCTCCAATATTTGGATCACTACCCGAGAAGCAATCGCTCATCATTGGCTATCAAAGCGCTAGCGCGTTTGCAAACAGGGTTGAAACATCGATTTTGTTTGTTTCATGAAAGACACTGTTGCAAGTTATGATGTCTTTGGGGTTTGCTGCCTGCAAAGATGCGTAGGCATCTTTTGCAAACAATGCGTGCACTCCGATACAAACAGGGGCAAGAGGTAGAGCTTTTTTCAATAAATGAACCCCTTCTATCATAGTCCCTGCAGAAGAAATAATATCGTCAATCAGAACAGGGCTTCTTTCTTTAAACTGACTTAAATCAGGGGCCGTGATGCGAACCTCCTGATCCCCTTTGCGATCTTTTTCAAAAACAAAAAAAGGAGCATTGATTTTTGTAGCAATGCTCTCAACCCACTGCTTACTTTCACTATCGGGTCCAATTAACAAAGGGTTTTGAATGTTTAACTCTAGCCAGTTTGCAATGGGATCGGTTGCATGCAAGAGCGTGGTCTCACATCGGTAGATGTCATTTAGACTGTCATAGCGATGCAAATGCGGATCAAGTGTGACAAGGCCATCAAAAACCCTCGATAAAAGCTCGGCATAATACTTAGAGGTCAGTGCTTCACCTTGATTAAACAGCTTGTCTTGTCGCATATAGGCTAAGTATGGTGCGCAAAAAATAATTTTTTTCGCACCTAACTCTCTTAGGGTTCTAGCTGCATAAATAATTGGTAAGGTTTTGACATTTGGCCTATCCAAACTATCTAAGAGTATAACAACCTGATTGAGAACCTCACTCTCAATTCTTAAATAGCTCTCGCCATCTGGAAACGAGCGGTTGATCATCACACCCTTCTCGGCATTTAAGCACTGACAAAGAGCATTGAGCATTGGGTGTTGATAAAGCGAAAAAATAATGGTTTTCATTCACAGTACTCCAATTGAATGATTGAGGGCATGTGCTTATATTCCGACAAGGCATAACGAAGCTCACCTTGTACTTTGGCATGCACGGTCATTAAGGGCATGCCTTTTTCAACCACATCATCGAGTGAGACATGAAGCTCTAAGCCTGCCTCTTTGTTATGAGGGGCGCCCGCAATTTTAGCAAGACGCGCAAGCCAACGATTATCAATGCTCGCAACACGCCCACAAGCGTTTGCTTCAATAACATGGGTGCAAGCGGCCTTTAGCGGTTCACGCATACCACCTTGTGCTTCACAGATGGCTTGAAATTTCTGCCAAGCTCTACCACTCTCGAGCAAATCCTTAGCTTGTTCTTTCCCTTCACCTTTATTAACCTCTTTTGAAAACTCAATAATCTCACCTGCCAAACTCAAAGATTTTTCTTTTAAGGCCAAGGGTGCCGTTGGACTGTTTTGTAACACAGCCAAAATATCAAACGCTTCAAGCGATGGCCCTATGCCGCGACCAATTGGTTGCAGCCCATCGGTAAGACTAATTGCCAGTGAAATATTTAGCTGATTTGCAATTTTCAGAAAAAGCTTCTTTAAACCTTTAGCGCTTTCTAGGGTTCTAACTTTAGCTGTTGGTCCAACGGGAATGTCTATGGCAATGTGTGTTGAGCCAGCGGCTAGTTTTTTAGAAAGAACAGAGGCTATCATCTGACCTTGCAAATCCATGTCCATCGCTTTTTCGATGCGAATGAGGTATGAGTCGGCCGGACAAAATTTTAGTGCCCCCCCCCAAATGATGCAGCCATTTTCTTTTTCCACAACTGCCTGTATTTTCTCCCTTGTTAAATCAACCGGCGCTAAGGTCTCCATGGTATCAGCCGTGCCTGCAGGTGAGGTAATTGCTCTTGAGGAGGTCTTTGGGATGGTTAAGCCAAAGGCTGCCACAATTGCCACCACAATTGGGGTTGTGCGGTTACCAGGTAGGCCGCCAACACAATGTTTATCAACCACTAAAGAGCTCTGCCAGCTAAAAGGTGGCCCTCGATCACTCATAGCCTCTGTTAAGAACACCACTTCTTTTTCACTCAAGCCCCCAGTGGCGCAAGCGGTTAAAAAGGAGCTTAAGTGAATGTCTGAATAGTGCCCCTCTGAAATGTCATCGATGATGTGCTTTATCTCATCCCGCTTTAGTGGGTTACCATAAATTTTTGATCTAACAAAGCTAAGCGATTGTAGAGGTCGTGGGTGAGAGAGAGAGATAACATCCCCTTCACTGGCATCAATACGCTCCCAAGCCGATTTAGAGAGAGACGCTTGCTCTTTGTCTAGAATGTCGCTCTCGATGATGTTAACCACCGCAAAAATGGACTTGTTATTGAGCGTTACTCGTATGCGAGAAGGGATCTCAAAGCCCTCAGAGCGACAGACTCGTGACTCTCTGTGAATAAAAATAATCAGTTCACGATGCGTATCAATGTGTAAATTTATTAGGGTTAGTGTATTGTTTGTCGACAAAAGACGCTCCCTCTTCGCTTCTTTCTGTACTTAAGTCCATCTTAAAGCAATTTATGCCACAGAACACTCTAAGCCAACGCCTTAATACCTTCAGCAATCACATTAATAAGAGAATCAATTTCTGCCTTGGTGGTTGAAAATGGTAGACCCAATTGAATGGTGTCGGCAGCATAACGAACATAGAAGCCTTGCTGCCAACAGTGCATCGCAATTAAATACGGCCGAAGTGCAGGCTCTTCTTCTTTTGCTTGTATGGTTAAGGCCCCTGCAAGCCCTAAATTTCGAATGTCTTCAACAAGATCTAATGACTTTAAGCTGTGCAAAGCATCTTCAAAGTAAGGCGATATTTGTGTGACCTGGTGAATAACAGCATTTTGTTCTATGTAATTTAGGGTGGCCAAGGCTGCTGCACACGCAACAGGGTGAGCAGAATAGGTATACCCGTGTGGAAACTCTAATAGATACTCTGGTAAATCTTGTTCCATAAAGGTTTGATGAATCATCTCATCACAAATCACAGCTCCCATTGGAATAGCGCCATTGGTTAACTGTTTAGCACTACAGATGATGTCAGGCGTTACAGAGAACTTTTCAGCCGCAGTCTTTGCCCCAATTCTACCAAATGCTGTAATGACCTCATCAAAAATTAATAAAATATTGTGCTCTGTACAAATCTCTCTAAGACGATCTAAATAGCCCTCTGGTGGCGGTAAGACCCCAGCTGATCCCGACATTGGCTCAACAATTACAGCAGCAATGGTCTCAGCATCATGCTCCTTAATTAAAGTCACTAACTCTTCTGCTAAGGAAGCACCTGTCTTTGGGCAGCCCTTACTAAATTTATTCTCTGGCAACAGAGTGTGTGGTAAATGAAAGCTCTCAAGAAAGGGGCCACAGGGCGCACGATTAGGCTCAATGCCACCAACACTTAAACCACCAAAATTCACTCCGTGGTAGCCTTTTACACGACCAATAAAACGTGTTTTTTGAGAAAACCCTTTTTTTTGCCAATATGCGCGAGCTATTTTTAAGCTTGTTTCTACCGACTCAGAACCGGATCCTGTGAAAAATACTCGATTGAGCGAGCTAGGCATAAAGTCGACGATTTTCTCTGCTAATAAAAAGGCTTTAGGATGGGCAAACTGAAAAGCAGGTGAGTAATCAAGCTCTTTTATTTGCTCACTAACCGCTTGATTAATTTCTGCAACGGAGTGGCCAAGGCCTGAGGTCCAAAGACCTGATAAACCATCAAAAATAGTTCGGCCTTCTTGGTCGCGGTAATAGCGACCATGACCAGAAACAATGATTCTTGGATCTTTCTTAAACTCCCTATTACCCGAAAAAGGAAGCCAGTAAGAAGCAAGCTGCTCTTTTGTTACACCACCTTTGCGTGTTCTATCCGCCACTAAGTCCATCTAATTTGTCTCTTGTTGCCAGTAAGGCTAAGCACTATATACCCCTGATCCTTGGTAATGCAAGCTTGCTCTATCAGTTTATTGATGAATCATTGTTACGTTAATCGTCTCTAATTTTGTATCATTCCTAACTTTGAACTACGATATAGCAAAACAATTAAAAAGGATTTTTTATGGATTGGCATGTTTACTTAAATTTGTTTGTTGCTCTCATTGTTATTACCAACCCTATTGGTGCTGTTGCAATTTTTACAAGCTTAACCACAGATGACACACTAAGCACCACTAGACAAGAATCAATCAAAGCAATGTTTGGGATCTTCTGTATTTTGACGGTTGTTGCCTGGAGTGGCGATTTATTATTACGAGCCTTTGGTATCAGTCAAAGCGCTTTTGAGGTAGGCGGAGCCTTAATTATTATTTTACTTGGTCTTTCAATGATTAATGCTCATAACGGCAAACCACATAGCGAACAAAATCACTCAAAAGAAGAGCAGCATGCGGCTAAAAACAGTGAATCAATTGCAATTATTCCTTTAAGTCTACCGTTGGTTGCAGGCCCTGGTGCGATTACAACCTTAATTATTCACACCAATAAAATGGGTGGCGCAATTGTTGATAAGCTAGCAACAACCGGTGTCTGCTTAAGCATTGCGCTAATTTTTGGGTTGTGTTTTTATTTTAGTAATATCATCCACAAAGCCGTTGGTGATGCCGCGATTAAGATAGCCACTCGAATCATGGGGCTCGTACTGGTTGGTATTGCATTTAGCATGATGCAAAGTGGCCTAGTGAACATGTTTCCAGGCTGGGGCTAAGCCTTAGGCACCCCATTAACAAACTTGGCAAATCGCAAGCGCCGAACGATGTGCCCATTATCTTTCAAAAACAACAGTCCAGTGTTATCACTTAAGCCTAGCAGTGGAAAGAGCAGTAGCTGATTAAGCTGCTTGCTTAACAGGTAACTGTCTAGGCCTAGAGCGTATAAACGCACATAGCTGTTTAATTGTTCTGGCCATCGAGGCTGCTTGCTAAAACGACGTTGATCTAAGACATAAGGCATGTCACAAAACCAGATCCCATTTAAATCCCGATCTCTGTTACTGTCTTTTATGCCAGCAAAGACCAATGAGGTGGAAAATACCTCAACATTTTTTGCGTAGTAATAGTTAAGCAGAGGTTTTATTTCTCTTGCCTTACTTGCATAGGACAGTAGAAATATTGAATCAAAATCATCTCGTCTTCTGGTAATCGTCTTAACATTTCGTCCTAACAAACGCTGTAAATCGGCATTTCTAGCAGAACTCTTGTCAATTTCAAGTAAACTTCTTATGCCTTGTTTTACATTACTATTGCTTTGATAGCGATATTGGCTTACAACCACACCGCCACCATTCTTAAAGGTTTGATTAAAAGCATCAACAATGCCATCACCCCAGCTGCCAGCAGGAGCAATAACCAATGTTTTTGTTTTACCTCGTTCTTTCATTTCTCTTGCAACTTGTATCGCCTCATCACGTTGAGAAAGACCAAACTGAAAAAATGGCTGTTGACTTGCTCGCCCTAAGTCATTCAAAGCTAGTACTGGCACCTCAACTTTTTTACCAAGCAGTGTTTGTACGTTTGCTTTATCTAGTGGGCCAACAATAAACTCAGACTTCTCAGCCAATGCTTGTTGATAATGATTCAGCAATGAGCCATTGTTAGTATCAAAAAATCGAATTTTGGGTTTGCTGCGACTCTCTTGATAGAAGCTTGTTAAAAAGCCGTCTCTAATTGCTTTACCTGGCCCTGATAATTGACCATTTAATGGCAAGAGCAAGGCTATTTTTTTAACCGGGCGACTAACCAGGTTTTTTGGTATTGTTGTTAAGTTCTCTGGTAGTAAATTATTTGCAGGATGTCTTTGATAGACTCTCTGCCAATCAATTAACCCCTCGAGTAATGCGACACCTTTTCCTTGGTTTTTTCGGCTTAAACAAGAGAGAGAAAAATATCCTCGGGTTAACCAGTCTGCTTCTTCATTTACTTCACAGACTTGAGACAACGGCAGCTTACTAAGAGCAAACCATAATTGTTGCTGATTATATAGCTGATTTTCAGCAGGTATCAGCGCTTCAAGCCTCATTCGAGCAGATACTTCCATCGCTGCTTGATTGAGAGCATGACTCACCAAACTCAGTAGTTGTAAGTAATAAGCTTGCAACTCCCTGCTGGAAAATGACGCTTCACTAATTTTTCGTAACAAGTTCAAGCTTGTTTGGTTTCGTCCTCTGAGGTAGTTAATCTTTGCAAAAAGTAGTGTTTTTTCACTTTGTTGCTCTTTTGCTAGTTTGCCTATGCTTGATAAGATGGAGGATGCTTTAGAAAGCTCTCGTTGCTCAATTAAACGACCTGCCGCCTTAAGTAGGTAGTCATTTCTCTCACTGCTTTGCTGGCTAATGTTTGCTTTATCTATGTAGTAGGTAACCGTTTCTGGGTAGGGGGTTTCAATCGCCGCACTGGTTAGAAGAGGTTCACGAATGCTGCTTGTGCAGGCAGACAAGCACACCGCCGTACTGATGAAAAGTAGAACTTGTGCAAGTTTAAGGACATTCCTATTTTTTAAGGTTATCATTACAATTTTCTCTTTTTATAAAGTCTTATGAGCCAAGCAGACACTGGCTGCTTATATCTAGTCGCAACCCCTATTGGAAACCTAGACGATATGAGCATTCGCGCCATTAATACCCTAAAAGACGTTGATTTGATCTTAGCTGAAGATACCAGACATTCTAAGAAACTATTGAATCATTACGCAATCAACACCCCAATGCTAGCTCATCATACTCACAATGAAAACAGCAGTCTCAGTAAAATTGGAGAGAAACTCTCACAAGGCTTAAACATTGCCTTAATTTCCGATGCCGGCAGCCCCCTGATTAGTGATCCAGGCTTTCCGTTAGTGCGCTACTGTCAAGATAAGCAGTTTAAAGTGTTAGTGATACCAGGGCCTTCTGCTGTTATTTCTGCTGTTTCTGCAAGTGGTTTGCCTCTAAATGCCTTTTGCTTTGAAGGTTTTCTAAAAGCAAAACCTTCTGCGCGTGCAGCGCAACTAAAACAACTAAAGTATGAAAGTAAGACCACTGTTTTCTTTGAGTCCCCTCACCGTTTGATCGCAACGCTACAAGATGTTCAAGCCATACTACCAGAACGAGAGCTCTCCCTCTCAAAAGAAATCACCAAGCCATTTGAAACCCACCTAAGAGGCCTTGCTTCTGATTTACTTAACTGGTTGGAGCAAGATAAAGAGCGACAAAAAGGAGAGTTTGTACTTGTGATTTCTGGAAACTCCGAAGAAGCAGAGAGTTTTGATGCAAAAGCCTTATTAGAGAAACTCTTAAACTATCTGCCAACCAAGCAATCTGCCAAGCTATGTGCTGAGTTAAGTAATATTGATGCAAAAAGCGCTTATAAACTGGCATTAGAGCTAAAAAAACAACCCAAGTGTTAAATAATTTTATTTTTATGTTCTACACTGTAAGTAACTATCATTAGGAAAAGCTCTTTTGAGGAGTCCAACATGAGCAAAAGCAGAGAACGTTTTATTAACGAATCAGCCGATCTTCTTCGATCCTTTGATTGCAATGATCACACGCTTGAGCAAATACAATCGCACTTAATGGACATAGCTCTTTTTCTTTCTTCTAATAATATCAAAGGGTTGGACTCTAATTTTGTGCCTGCCCACCTCTTAAACCAATATGATCGCTTTGCTTATGAGATGGGAAATTTACCAGAGGCCAACAATGTATTTAACCAAATGAATGATGTTGATTTGGCAACTTTAAGAAACCTCTGCGAAGGGCTGGCTTTAGATTTAACCAAACAACGATTACAACAGGAACGTTTAATTTCTGAGAAGGCACGCGAACAACGGTTTATTGAACAGACAAAAGAACTATTTATCAAACATAAACTCTCTGACATGCTAAGAGATGAGTTGCAATCGCTTCTGTTAGATTTAGCCTCTTTCATGATTGAAAATCGGCTGGAGTACATAGAACTGAATGAATGGTCACGAAAGCATCAACAAGACTTTGAGCGCTTTGCAAACCACTTTGATTCACTTGTTGATAATAATCCAGAGCTGGATCTTTTAGGCGATGATAAGCTCCACCATCTGCTCCACCTTTGTGAGCTCTATGCCTCAACTGAAATTTCACTCTCAGACCCTAGTTTTGAGTCTTTAAATGAGAGCTATCTCTCTTCTGAAATTAAAGACGACATTTTCAACTATTTGCAAAAAGAAGGCGTATCTAGTGAGGCCTGTAATCATTTGCTCTCACACTTTGAAAGAATGGCGGGCTTTATGCAAGAGAATAAGGTGGCAAAAGCAAAACTTGAGCACGTTCCAGAGGCATTGCAAGATGAGTTTTTAGAGCTTCTTGAAACAGCAAACGAAATAGCCATCGCCAAGCACAAATTAAGCCAAGATAAAGTAGATAGGCTCTATCGCTACTTAAATACTTAAATCCCGAGGCAAAGTGGATTATTCAGAGTCTACCAACAATAGTTAAAATTATTGGTGGTAAAAAGTCCCCCTATAGATTCTTGTACCGATTTTGGAAGCTCTTGATCATTGTTTAAAATATTTCTTTTTTCTTGTTGAATGCCTGTCTTTATTCCAAAGGCTTGTATTTTTGAGAGCTTTAATTTCTGGTAGGCTTGCTCAATCGCCTGCACTCGGTGTCGGTACAATGGTTCTACTAAATAAAAGTAACAGTGATATAACAATTTCTTATTCCAATGAGATCTCAATTCCATTATCTCACCAAAAGCAATGCCAATAGACACAGCAACCCCTACTTCAACTTTTCCTTGCTGACTTAACAGCTCACACTCTTTGAGCCTTTTTTTGAGATTGTTTTGTATGATTAATACCTTTTTCTGATAATCATTTAATAAGCTCAAAGATTGAAACTCTAATGGTGACAGTTTAATATTTTTTGCAAAATGACTGGTAAGTTTATGCGACAAAGTCTCTAGGGTCTCAATGTTTCTTATGGTTATTGCCGCCGTACAATCAGATGTTCGGTACAACTGTGTTTTATAGTCAACAATTACTTTATTAAGACTCGATAAAGCACTAATTAAGTGGCCTTGAGCTGCTTGCCATTTTTTCACTTGAAGCATGAACTGCTCAAAAGGCAAGTCCAATGATTTACTCTCAGAGTAATCATTTTGCAGTCCCATGTTTAGAGCCTTAGTGATGGTATTACTACGAGCATTATTATGTTTTTTAATTGTTATCGTTAAATCCAATGCTCGAGCTGTTAGAAAACCTTTTTCTATATAATCAATTTGCTCTTTTATTTTAGTCAATAAAACGTGTTCATCTTTCCTTGTAGCCCTTCTTGTCATTGAACAAAGAGTTCTGTTGAAATAAAAAAGGTCATTAAAGAGTTCTTTTTCATGCAGTGAGTGCCGTTCTGAAAACTCATAGCTCTTATAGAGCGTTTCTAAATGCGCTTCTGTCTTAGTTAAAAAATCATCTACTATTATTTTTTGTTCTCCCTTAAGCGATACAAGTCTAGGAAAGCTCATTAATAGTAAATAGAGTAGTCTACTTATTTCATCTTGATAATGCGCATCCTCTTGCTTGAAGTTTTGAGACAACCAACCATTAATTAGCAAGATTAAGCTATTAAATTGCGTCTCTCGATTTCGAGCAAGCCACCCCCTGCCCGGTGTTGAAACTATTTTTTCAGCATAGTTTTTAAAATAAAGACAAAACCTATTTACTAAGGCTTTTTTCTCGGAGGAATTATTTTCTAGAAATGTGTAATACTCTTCTAAGACATGCCAAAGTGCCAAATAAAAACTAAAAATAGAGGCGTTTTGCTCAATCATTGCAACGGCTGCTTTCTTTTTAAAATTATCTAAGCTTGCCAGATCTGAACTATTAAACTTTTCTAATAAAAATGGGTAGATTTTTTGTTTCACGTCTTCACGTGCCTGCTTTACTACTCTCAGGGCCCCAAATTCTTTACTAAACTTTGCTGGGGCATTGTCTTCAAAAATACAGCTCATCAAAAACCACTAAAGAAAAAAATAAACTTTGCCGGCAAACCCTTAAGAAAACCTTAAGCTATAAAGCAATCTCAAAAAAAAGCCCCGGAAAACCCGAGGCAAAAAATGCCCATGCCGGGGAAGCATGGACAAGGACTCTGTTAGAATAGACTAGCAGAGCCAGAGCGCAAATAAGGGGGAATGCGCTCTTACTAACTTAGACTCAAAAAAAACAAAAAAGTTCCAAAAAAAAATAAATGTGTCCCTCGACCTCCCTTTAGCGTTTATACATCCATATATCAGCCTTTCACATCGTGAAAGCCCACCAGCCCTCATACAAACACTAAACGTTAAAATCTATTCAACAGGGTGGTGCATCGTTTCTAATATTATTTTTCCGAAAGGAACAAATGATATTAGAAATGATGTGACAGGTCCCTCGACCAACCCTTTAACGTTTATACATCCAAATTCTCTACATCTAAGGCATTGCTAACAATAAAATCCCGTCTAGGCTCTACTTGATCGCCCATTAAAGTGGTAAACATTTCATCAGCACTAATCGCATCTTCAATGGTTACTTGCAACATACGTCTAGCACTAGGATCCATCGTTGTTTCCCAAAGCTGCTCAGGGTTCATCTCACCTAAGCCCTTATAGCGTTGTATGCCCTGACCGCGTTTGGCCTGACTCATTAACCAATCTAACACCTCTTCTAGGCTTTCCACGTCTTTTTCTTTCTCACCTCGACGCACATAAGCGCCCTCTTCAATCAAATCACAGATGGTTTCGGCAAGCTTATGAATCTTTTGATAATCTTTAGTGGCAAAGAAGTTACTTGGTACGATGAAGGTTTGTGGAACGCCATGCTGTTTCGAGGTTAATTTAATAACACTTTGCTCTTCATTTTCTGAATCAATGTCGACTTTGTACTGATCATTTTCAGATAAGCCTTGGTTCATGCGCGTCTCTAAAGAACGAGCCAATTCATTTTGAGCCTCTCTATCAAGTGTTTGATAAGTAGCAATTGCCGGCAAATATAGACTAGCTTTTAAAAAGTGTTCATTGTTCCGCTTTTTATGCCGATTAATCACATTTCGAGCCACAATCAATTGCTTTAGAAGCTGCTCTAGAGACTGACCACTAATGGCTGGCGCCGATCTACTAGCAAAAAACTCAGCTTTATCTAAGGCTAGCTGCAAGAGGTAATCGTCTAATGCTTCATCATCTTTTACATACTGCTCTTGTTTGCCTTTTGTTACTTTGTAGAGTGGTGGCTGAGCAATGTAAATAAAGCCCCTCTCGAGCAGTTCAGGCATTTGTCGATAGAAAAAGGTTAGCAATAACGTTCTAATGTGAGAGCCATCAACATCAGCATCAGTCATGATAATGATGCGGTGATACCGAACTTTCTCAGGGGTGTATTCATCCTTACCGATGCCACAACCTAAAGCCGTAATTAAAGTAGCAACTTCCTGAGAGGATAGCATTTTGTCAAATCGTGCTTTCTCAACATTTAAGATCTTACCTTTCAATGGTAAAATTGCCTGAGTCTTTCGATCTCGACCTTGCTTTGCTGAACCTCCCGCTGAATCTCCCTCCACAATGTAGAGCTCTGAAAGAGCGGGGTCTTTTTCTTGACAGTCTGCCAGTTTTCCAGGTAGTCCGCCTAAATCCAAAGCGCCTTTTCGACGGGTCATGTCTCTTGCTCGACGAGCTGCCTCGCGCGCTCGTGCTGCTTCCATAATCTTCGATGCAATGGTTTTAGCCGCTTGTGGATTCTCTAACAGGTAATCATTTAAATGCTCGCTGACCAAAGACTCAACGACTGATTTTACCTCAGAGGAAACTAACTTATCTTTTGTCTGTGATGAAAACTTCGGATCGGGGACTTTGACTGATAAAACTGCCGTTAAACCTTCTCGGGCATCATCACCAATGGTGCTAACTTTTGCCTTTTTAGCAAGTCCTTCTTGATCGATGTAGGAGTTCATAGTGCGAGTAAGAGCCGCACGAAACCCTGCTAAGTGAGTGCCACCATCTTTTTGAGGAATGTTATTAGTAAAACAAAAAATGTTTTCTTGAAAAGAATCATTCCATTGCAGTGACACTTGCACAATAATGTCTTCTTTTTCACCACTAATTGTAACAACGGCTGGATTGATTGGGGTTTTATTTCGGTTTAAATGCTCTACAAAGGCCTGAATACCCCCTTCGTATTCAAACACTTCTTCCTCTCCACTGCGCTCATCAACCAAATGAATCCGTACGCCTGAGTTTAAGAAAGAAAGCTCTCTTAGTCGTTTGGCTAAAATGTCATAATGAAATTCAATGTTGGAGAAGGTCTCAGCACTGGGCTTAAACCAAATCTTTGTGCCACTTGTATCAATTTCGCCGGTTACTTCCAAAGGTTTATCTGGAACCCCTTGTCGGTAATGTTGTTCATGAACTTTTCCATGTTTTGAAATGGTTAAGTGGAGTTCCTCACTTAAGGCGTTTACAACAGAGACCCCAACCCCATGCAGACCACCAGAGACCTTATAGGAACTGTTGTCGAACTTACCACCGGCATGCAAGACCGTTAAGATAACTTCTGCAGCAGACTTTCCTTCTTCTTCATGAATGTCTACAGGAATCCCTCGACCGTCATCGCTTACTGAAATTGATTCATCGGTGTGAATCACCACTTTAATGCTGGAACAATAGCCTGCTAGTGCTTCATCTATGGCATTATCAACCACTTCAAACACCATGTGATGCAGACCAGTGCCATCATCGGTGTCGCCTATGTACATCCCTGGTCGTTTGCGAACCGCATCAAGTCCCTTTAGGACTTTGATATTGGTGGAATCATATTCAGCTTCTTCAACTGTCATTCGGGTACCCTTTTCATTCAGTTTTATGGCTAAAATAAACTCTGATATTTTACCATTTATTTTACCAAAAGCCCATTCTTACGCCCGTCTCTCTCGCGTCTCGTAACTAACAAACTCTACGTCCCACGGATCCTAACTAACACGCCCCTACGTCCCACGGCTCCTAACTAACAAGCCCTACGTCCCACAGCTCCTAACTAGCAAGCCCTACGTCCCACGGCTTGTCCGAGGGACCTATGCTACTCTTAACAATGGATTCCGCGGACAAGCCGCGGAACGTAGGGTTGGGGGCTCGCATCTAGCATCTAGCATCTAGCATCTCGCATCTCGCATCTCGCATCTCGCATCTCGCATCTCGCATCTCGCATCTCGCATCTCGCATCTCGCATCTCGCATCTCGCATCTCGCATCTCGCATCTCGCATCTAGCATCTAGCGTCTAGCATCTCGTAACTAATAAACCCTACGTCCCACGGCTTGTCCGAGGGACCCATGCTACTCTTATCCGTGGATTCCGCGGACAAGCCGCGGAACGTAGGGTTGGGGGCTCGCATCTCGCTAATTATGTTTCACGTGAAACAAGCATGCCATCTTTTAATTCTAAGCTCTTTGAATCTGGCAAGTGTTGGTATGGTAATGGGTCGAGTGCTGTTAACAGTACTTGAGATTCTCGTTCGACTAAATAACTCATCACTTTTTTTTCAGCCGTTTTATCCAACTCTGAATTCAGATCATCAATCAGATAGATACAGGACTTATTGAGTAGTTCGGCTTGAGCAAACTTAAGGACACAAAGAAATAGTTTTTTTTGTCCTCGTGAAAAAGCATGTTTCAGAGAATGCTTTTGATGAGTCAAAATGAGATCGGCTCTATGAGGCCCCTCTGAAGTGGTCTTAAATCGCTTGTCGGTTTTTAAGTTCTTGGTAAGGGTCTTTTTGAAGTTTTCTTCTTTCCAACCAGGATGAAAACTAACTGATACCTCTGGCAATTCATATTTGGAGAGTAGGGGGCTCAGTACTTGGTTTAATTTATTAAGATATCGAGTTCGTAATGAACTTAACTGTTCAGCCGAATTGGCAAGCATCTCATCCCAACTTGTTATTACTTTATCCTCAAAATTCTGTTTCAAGGCGTTGTTTCGCTGTAAAAGGGCTCTTTTAAAGGTTTGCCAATGATCTTTAAAACTTGGTTCCACGTGGAACACCCCCCAATCAAGCAAACGCCTACGTACACTAGGTCCTTGATCTATCACAGAAAAAAGATCTTGGTAAATTAAAACAACCGGGAATAGGGAAGCTAATTCAGCAGCAGAGAGCAGGGGGGTTTGATTTCGCTTGATGAGAGTCGAACCACGGCTCTTTTGCAGTCCTAAGGTTAAATCAGAAGAGCATTTCGCAAAAACCGTACAATGCGACTGATTATAACGAATGACTGGCTGTACTTGTGTGGAACGAAAGGACTTTGCCACATGTAATAGGTAGGCAGCCTCTAACACACTGGTTTTACCGCTGCCATTGTTACCATGAATGATGTTTAATTGAGGAGAAAACTCGAGAGCTAACGATTTGATGTTTCGAACATTTGTTATAAGCAACTGTTCTATAACCATGATACTTCGAAATGTCCTATTTTAGGTGTGGTTAATTTCATCCCAGCGGCTTTTCTGAAATAAGTCATATCGATAGATTTGGCGCATTTTTGATAAGGCGTTGGGGTGGAATTAAGTATCATAAAAATTGGCATTTTGGAGTCTCATGGGTATATAACCATTGCCCTAAATTTTCACCGGCATGATGATGTATTGACAGTTTGGAGCAAACTGAGAGGTTATTAAAATGCTATTATAAGGTGTTGAAAAACTGATTAAGACCTCCCCCTCAGGAAGGTTAGACAATGCATCCATTAAATAAGCAACATTAAAACCAATCGAACACTCTTCTCCTTTTGTGTGCACCATGATTTCATCTAAGGCTTCATCCTTGTCTTGGTTTCTTGCAGTAAAAAGCACTAAGTTGTCTTTGAGGGTTAGTTTAATGCTTCTGGCTTTCTCATTAGCTAGTACCGATACTCTCGATAAAGATTGTTTTAAATCATCACGTTGCACTAAAACCGTCTTATCATTATTCTCAGGTATGGCCGCTTGGTAATTAGGAAAAGCACCATCAATTAACTTGGTAGACAATTGTATGTACGCCGAGCAAATTTGAAAATGCAGGGAAGAAAGGCTAAGCATCACTTCCTCATCATCAACCCCATTTAAAAAACGGAGAAACTCTGTAACGGCCTTTCTCGGCACAATGACTCTTTTCTTAGGAAGCAGCTCTGGAACAGATAAATGAGAGATGGCCAAACGGTGTCCATCGGTTGCGACCGCCCGTATATTGGTTTGATCTGTCTCAATTAACAAGCCGTTTAGATAGTAACGAACATCTTGTTGTGCCATTGAAAAAGCAGATGACTGCAAAAGGGCAAGCAAGGCTTCTCGATTAATACGACACTGTAATTCGTTGGGGTGCTCTTCTAATAAAGGGAAATCACTTTCAGACATGGTCGAGATGGAAAAACGACTACGACCAATCTTTATCAATAACTTGCCATCTTGGTAGGTAAACTTAACGCACGTTTTATCAGGCAGAGCCTTACTGATGTCCATTAGTTTTTTAGCTGGAACCACTATTTGGCCGGCTTGTTGCACTTGTGCAGGTTCAGCACAAGCTAGACACTCCAATTCTAAATCTGTTGCTCTTAACAAAAGTTTATTCTCTTCCACCGTAAAAAGAATATGGGATAACACTGGATTGTCTTGTTTTTTTTCAATGGCGCCAAAAACCAGACTTACCGCTGGCAATAACACATCGCTATCAATGGAAAACTCAACAGTCATCGCTTACCATCCTTAAGAGGTCAAAATACGCATTAAGTTTTTAAAGTCTTCAGAAAAGTCTGTCTCTTCCGCAATTAGTTCTTTTACTTTTCGACAGGCATGAATCACCGTCGTGTGATCTCGACCGCCAAAGGCATCACCAATTTCAGGCAAACTTTTGTTGGTTAGCTCTTTTGAGAGCATCATTGCCATTTGTCTAGGTCTAGCAACCGAGCGACTTCGCCGTTTGGACAATAAATCAGCCACTTTTATTTTGTAATATTCAGAAACGGTCTTTTGAATGTTATCAACGGTCACCAATTTATCTTGTAAGGCTAGTAAATCCCGCAAGGCCTCTTGCACCAACTCAATGGTAATAGGCTTGCCCGTAAAGTGTGCATTTGCAATGACCCGTCTTAAAGCACCTTCTAATTCTCGAACATTAGAACGAACGCGTTTGGCAATAAAAAAGGCCACTTCATAAGGAAGATCTACGTTGGACTGAGAGGCTTTTGTCATTAAAATGGCCACTCTTGTCTCAAGCTCAGGCGGCTCAACAACCACCGTCAAGCCCCAACCAAAACGAGACTTCAAGCGCTCTTCAACCCCTTCAATTTCTTTCGGATAACGATCACTGGTTAAAATTATTTGCTGCTGACCTTCTAGTAAGGCATTGAAAGTATGGAAGAATTCTTCTTGAGAGCGATCTTTTCCAGCAAAAAATTGAATGTCGTCAATTAAAAGAGCATTGAGGGAACGGTAAAAACGTTTAAATTCATTGATTGCATTGGTTTGCAATGCTTTGACCATGTCTGCTACAAATCGTTCAGAATGAAGGTAGAGCACCTTTGCATTTGGGTTTTGTTGCAAGATGGTATTACCAACGGCGTGCATTAAGTGAGTCTTACCCAATCCAACACCACCGTATATAAACAATGGGTTGTAGGCTTCTCCTGCATTATCTGCCACTTGCTTTGCAGCAGCCTTTGCCAATTGGTTTGAATTTCCTTCAACAAAACTGTCAAAAACAAAGTTTTTATTCAAATTGCTCTTTTTAAACTCAGGAACTGATGCCACTGGAGCTGCAGAGGTTTGAGAGCGTACCGTTTGTTCTGGTGACTTCTTCTCAACCACTAAATTTTTAGCTTTCAATTCTTCGATGGAGCCTTTCTCCACAAAGACATCTGAGTACTCACCATCAGAAAACTTATTCACCAATTCAGGAATACGTGGAAAATAGTTTTTCTTAACCCAATTAACCACAAATTGATTGGGGGCCAAAAGAATGATCTCCGAGCCTCGCTTCTGGGCCTGCAAAGGTCTCAACCAAGTGTTGTATTGGACCGAAGAGTACTCATTTTTTAATAAATCTAGGCATTTTTTCCAAATTTCAGAAGGCACTGTTTGTCCAACCTCCAAGAGCGTCATTTTAGGCAAGCCAAAGAGGGCTGCTAAAACAACTGGTAAACATTAAATAAAAGACAGATCTTGTTGAACTAAAAGAAATTGCAGTTGTTCTGATTTTTTATTGAGTATTCACTCAGATCTCATTCAATAAGTAAGGCTTACTTGTCTTTCACAAAAGACAGCCCTATTGCGGTAAAAAAATCTGACACTTGGCAATTTTTGACGTTCAAAACCACGCATTTCCAATGGTTTGGCGTACAAGTATACCCAAGATCTTATCAATTGCTAGTGGTTGATACCAACAATAATAACCCTCTGTATAACTAGCGATCTCTAAACTGAATTAAAGGTTAGTAAAATCATAAACTTAACTTATCCACATATAAATAAGGTTTAAAACAACTCATAATAAACAAGGTCACACAAAGCATAACCTCATGTTTTTATTATATAAATAAACCTTATCAACAGATAGGTGGCTCACTAATAATAATCATTAAATAAAAAATATATATTTAATATTAATTATTAAGCAGGGAATAAGCCGACATTTCATGAAAAAGGTTATCCGTTCTACAAAGAAATTAAGCCAATCTAAAAACCATCCCTTAGCAAGTAATTAGAGAAAGCCAAGAATGACTGAGTCAAAGTCTGGGTATAAATCCTTTGTTCAGGGTTGAATGAATGGTTAATAAAAAGGGGCACTAGACTTATTAACAAATTATGATCTCAGTTAAACAGGAATAACAAACACAGTTTATTAACAGTTATCTTATTGATTTTATTTTAAAAAATAGACTTAATAACAAAATTTGCGTTTCTAATAATAAATATAAATAAAAAGATCTATATATTAATTTTTATTATCGCCTGTTAATTTCTTATAAGATTACCGCTTGAATAAAAAAATAAGACTATTTGACAGATTTATTTGCTTTTTTTACAATCTCCCTCTTTTGTATTTTAAAGAAGACTGATAATGAAACGTACATTTCAACCAAGTAACCTAAAAAGAAAGAGAGATCATGGCTTTAGAAAGCGTATGTCTACTAAAAGTGGCCGCTTAATCTTAAAAAGAAGAAGAGCGAAAGGACGTAAAAGACTTTCTGCTTAATCACAGTGCACTCCTTTTCTAAAGAAAAAAGACTTAGAACTAAGCGAGATTATGGCTCCGTCTTCAAAAATGCTAAAAAAATCGATTTCGGAGATCTATTTGCCTTATACAAACCAAATGATCAGGCAAAGGCTCGCTTAGGACTTTGTATCTCAAAAAAAAATTGCCCACGTGCTTGCGATAGAAATAGAATTAAGCGTTTGATACGAGAAAGCTTTCGTTTAAACAGCCCTATTCCTGTTGATGTGATAGTGCTAAGCCGCCGAGGCGCTCTAAAACTAGACAATCAACAGATCTTGACTCAACTTCAACGCATATGGGACAAACTTAAGCGCTCTTATGGGAAGCAGGCGCAATGATAAAAACGCTCTTTTGTTTTCCTATAAAGATGTATAAATACGCCATTAGTCCTTTTTTCGGGACTTGTTGTCGTTTTTACCCAAGTTGTTCGGATTACTCAATCCAAGCAATTGAAAAAAAAGGCCTTTTAAAGGGCCTTGCCTTAACATGCTGGCGATTAATGCGCTGCCATCCATGGGCAAAAGGGGGCTATGACCCCGTCGAGAAGAACCTTAACCAGATAGAGAATCAATGATGGACTTTAGGCGAACCGTTTTATACGCACTTACCTTTGCAGTTGGCTTCAGCTTATGGGGACAATGGCAAAAGGACTACCCCAACGAACAACGCTCAAAACAGGCAGGTGAGCAAGTTTCGACTCAGCACTCCAGTCAAAATAGCTATTTACCGAGTCAAATCACCAATGGTGAGAGCAAGAAAGACTCTGTGAGCGCTCCAACCAGCGAGACAAAGAAACGTTATCAGAGTGACAAGCTCATTAGCGTTAAGACCGATGTTTTAAACGTTAACATTGATTTGGCTCATGGGGATCTGGTTGATGCCTCTTTGCCGGCGTATCCTGAGAGCCTACAAGAGAAAAATACCCCTTTTAGCTTACTTAGCAGCAACCCCAGCGAACTCTATGTGGCAAAAAGCAACTTATTTACCAACTCAAACGGTGATTATAAGAATTTAGCGCTTTCTTATCAGAGCTCAGACATGGCTTACGTTTTACCAACGGGACAAAATGAACTCACAGTTACCCTCCATGGTAAAACCAAAGATGGATTATTGGTTGAAAAGTCTTTTGTGTTTGAGCGAGGCAGCTATCTTGTCAAACAAGACTATAAAATTACCAATGAAACGGCCAATGCTTGGTCTGGACACATTAATTTGCAGCTACTTCGCAGTAATCCGCACGAAGATAAGCGAAGTTTGTTTAATGTTGGCTCTTATGTTGGGGCTTCAATGTCCGATCCGGCCGACAGGCTCTATCGAAAAATCTCTTTTTCAGACATACAAAAAGATGATCTTAATAAAAACGTCAAAGGCGGCTGGGTTGCTATGCAGCAACATTACTTCCTTTCTGCCTGGGTTCCTAATGCTGAGGTAGAGAACCAGATCTACACTCGTTTTGTTAATAATGATTATGTCATTGGCCTAGTCAGCCCATTGATAAAGATTCAACCAGGCGCCACCGTAAATAAAGTCTCAAAGCTTTACGTTGGGCCAGAAGTGACCAGCAGCTTGGAGAAAATAGCGCCAGGATTGGATTTAACCGTGGATTACGGTTGGTTATGGTTTATTTCTAAATTCTTGTTTTTCTTATTGTCAGCCATTCATTCCGTGGTTGGAAATTGGGGATGGGCCATTGTCTTAGTAACGGTTTTCATCAAACTTTGTTTTTACCGTTTATCAGCAAAGAGTTATCGCTCAATGGCTGCCATGCGACAATTGCAGCCTCAAATAGAGAAACTTCGTGAGCGTTTTGGCAGTGACAAGCAAAAGCTTACTCAAGCCACCATGGAGCTCTATAAGAAAGAGAAGGTGAACCCATTGGGAGGCTGTTTACCCATTTTAATCCAGATCCCGGTTTTTATTGGACTTTATTGGGTGTTACTTGAGAGTGTGGAGTTGCGACAAGCGCCTTTTATACTCTGGATCCATGATTTGGCGGCGAAAGACCCTTATTATGTCTTGCCGATATTGATGGGTGCTTCCATGTTCTTGCAACAGAAGATGAACCCACCACCACCGGATCCAACTCAAGCAAAAGTTTTGGCCTTTTTGCCAATCTTTTTCACCTTCTTGTTTTTGAGTTTTCCATCTGGGCTGGTTTTATACTGGGTGGTCAACAATGCTCTATCCATCCTGCAACAGTGGTACATCACTGAAAAGTATGGAAATAAGTCAGATAAAAAAAAAGGACGCATTAGCGGCAAACCTGCGTTCTCAAAATGAATGACACCATCGTAGCACTGGCTACTCCGCCCGGTCGTGGCGGGGTAGCGGTTATCCGACTCTCTGGCCCGCAAGCGTTTAAGCTTGGGTGTCAGATGACCAAAAAGACTCTAAAGCCTCGAAGTCTCACCTACAGCAAGTTTTATGCTCTCGATGACACTGTCATCGATCAAGGCTTGGTATTATTCTTTAAAGGGCCAAACTCCTTCACTGGTGAAGATGTTATTGAGTTTCAAGGCCATGGCAGCCCACTAGTGGTCGATTTGCTTATCCAGGCGCTCATCAAGCTAGGTGCCAGAATGGCAGAGCCCGGTGAGTTTTCAAAACGCGCCTTTTTAAATGACAAAATGGACTTAACCCAAGCAGAAGCGATTGCTGATTTAATCGAGGCAGGCAGTCAGCAAGCCGCACAGTTAGCAATGAAATCGCTTCAGGGGGATTTTTCTAAAAAAATCAATTCCTTGATTGATGAGCTGATTCGCCTTCGAGTCTTTGTCGAGGCAGCCATTGATTTTCCAGAAGAAGAAATTGATTTTCTGTCGGACTCTCATGTCGGCCAGCAATTAGCAAGTCTCATTGAGCTTTTACAGGAGTTACTTGCCAATGCGAGAGAGGGGCGCTTACTAAAAGAGGGCATACATTTAGTCATAGCGGGTCTGCCAAACGTTGGAAAATCCACCCTCTTAAACGCTTTGGCAGAAGAAGAATTGGCCATCGTAACCAATGTGCCTGGCACCACTCGAGATCTGAAAGGTGAAACCATTAGTATTGATGGGATCCCGGTGCATGTGGTGGATACGGCCGGCATTCGAGAAACAGACTGCGTCGTTGAGCAAGAGGGCATAAAGCGCACCTTTAAAGAGCTAAAAAAAGCTGATTGTGTACTGCATTTGAAGGCTATTAATGACAATGCTTCGATGGAAAGCAGCCTATCTCAGGAGATCTTAGAAAAAGATCTGCCGGTCATCGAGGTGGTTAATAAAGCCGATCTTTGCCAAGATCTTGCGACAAAACGGCCTGAAAGTTTGTTTATTTCGGCAAAAGAAGGCGTTGGGATCTCAGATCTTAAGCAACGAATAAAAACTCTCATAGGGGTTAAAGATCTGCAAGGCGAAGGGCTCATTCTTGCAAGAAGACGTCACATTCTGGCCCTAGAGTCAGCCCAAAAAGCGTTGATCACCGGCCAAAAGCAGCTAAAAGAGCATAAAGCCGGGGAGTTGCTGGCAGAAGATCTAAAATTAGCCACTGATGCGTTGTCTGAAATAACAGGAGGAATCAGTGCCGATCAGCTCTTAGGCCAGATCTTCTCAAGCTTCTGCATCGGCAAATAAAAAAATGGTTGTTCTATAATTAGGCTATAAGTCCTAATTATGGAAACAAAGTGTCGAGTCCAGATCCGTTTGCAGTCTTTCAAGATGAACGTTTTAGGGTTACTGAAAAAGAATGGCAACTTGCTCGTAAATGTTTATTAGAAATAGCCCCTCAATCTTTTAAGCTTCCTCGAGCTAATAAAGATGAGCGAGAGTACCGTGCTCGCAAAGCCAGGTATGGTCAAGAGAATTTTAGAAAGCGACTCGAAGAGCTCTATGAAAAAGATGTACTTGCTGAGCTATATGAACATCTAAAACATAGCTTTATCAATATTAATGGTAAGCTATTAGCACTCTTACCGCACACACCAGGAATAGGTGAAGATCCAGCCATTGCTGGTGCCGGCTCTTATGCCAAAGTTAAGTACGCCATTGATGAAAAGGGTAATGAGTATGTCGTCAAGATAGAGCATAAAGGTGTAACGTCAGCCCAAGACGAAGAGCTATCCTTTATGCAGGAAGTGGGCTGGACGGCCGATACCGCGGTGAGAGTGCTGCCAAATGGGCAAGAGCAGCGTTACACCGTGATGCCCTACTTAGGCAAGACACTCTCAAAAAGCGTTACGCGCCCCACTGAGGCCATACAAAATAAGACCAACGTAGACTCTGCCATCAAGTTTGCATGGCAGGTTCACTGCGCTCATCAAGGTTGGCTCTCTATTCAAGGGCGGTCAATTGCGCATCACGATCTGAAACCAGATAATGTGGCTCGAGATAAAAATGGCCGCGTGCATATACTCGATTGGGGCTTTGCTAAACGAGGAATCAATATTACCGAGGTTGCAAATAATGGTTTTGGCACAGATCGTTTTCGACCAACCAACGTTAGAGCTTATACCCATCAACAAAAAGATGTCTTTGCCTTGCAAAAAAGCCTTTACGTGCCGCTAAGGACCTTTGATCAGATAGGGCCCTATGGTCGAGTTCGCGATGAAGAAAGGGATAAGTGTTTACTAACAGATGCGTTTGTACGTGAAAATAACTTAGATGGGTTGGGGGGGGCCTATAATATTTTAGGATGTGAAAGTCCTAGCCCTACAAAAGTGCCTCTGTTGCCATCGTTTATTGCAGCAAGCATCGCAATTTCGGCATTAGACTTAGACAAGAATAAAAAAGAAGAGCTTAAACTCATGATTCATGGCTCTCAAGAAAAACAACAAGCCTTGATGGTCTTGTTCTTTGCAGGCGTCTTGGAAGAACGAAAAGATGAATTAAGTAATATTTTAAATGCACCTCCCCTAATTGAAGAATTATCTAGATTAGCACCAACTATTGAAAAAAGACCGAAAGAAGAGGCCAAAACCTTAACAGAAGCACAGTTAGAACGCTTTTTACGAGTGGCGCTGCCATCAGAGCTAGACAGAGACTTAGCAAGTGGTTTGGATTCGTTCTATGAGGAGGACTCTTCTGAAGAGGCGCATACCAGTGGCAGTGAGGACTCTACAGACATAGAGGACTATCAAGAGAAAAAACCAGAAGTTTTATCACCTTTGCCACAAAGGGCTCAGACTGATACAACTATAAGAGATCCAAAGGTTGAATCTTTGTTAAGCTTTCTGGAGATTGGGGAAGTAGAGGCCAGTCAATATTCCCAGGAGTTAGTGCAAAAACTATCAATTTTACAACCGTTTGCTTATTTACTACCCAAAGAGTTTGTTGAAAAGTTATTTATCCAATTATCTTTACAACCAGACAGAGAAAATCCGTTTATAACGCTGCTTGATAAGATGCCTATCAAGGAGGATAGTTCAGTAAAGACATGTGAATTGCTAACAAGCTGGTTTGAGTCACAACAGCAGCAAGAAGAACTAAGGTTTGAAAAGTTATCAGAAAAGAATGAAATGGATCTAGAAACCTTTTTACGACTTTCTCAACCTCATGCAAGGGAGCAATTATCAATAGGATCTGAAGGGGCTACTGATGATGAATATGAGCAAGATGACGAGGTTGGGGTGGTGATTCATAAACCCGACGATGAGTTTCAAAGTTTTAGAGAATTCGTTCGTGAAAACTCTAAAAATTATTCATTCGCAGTGCTTTGTCAGCTTATTGACTCGGATGAAGGTTTTTTTAGTGATGAGAATATTAATGCTGCCGAGACATTTTTGACGGAAATTATTCTAAGAGAAGCAAGTGAGGATAAATATCAACAAAGGAAAACCCATGCTTTTCGAGAGAAAGCTCAAGGCTTAAGCGAGATAGAAGGGCTGGGAGAGCATGCAAGCCTTGAGTCAATAAAAAACATCTTAGAGACTCGCCAAAGCACGCCTGGCAATCGAAGCCCTTTCTTTTTTCAGACAGAAAAGCGAAGAGCCCCCAGCGTACAACGATTCTATGACCAAGCTTATGCTTTAATCGAGCAATGTGAGAGCGCTAAACAAAACTCTGTGCTCTTTGCTGGGAAAAAAACCACAAGACACTAATGCCACAGTTGCAGTTCGGAGAACAAATAAACACACTGCTTAATATTTGGTTAATAAATGGCGGTTACTGTTTCCGGTAGAAGCAACACACTGGAAACCACATGGCAAGCTCCAACCCTTTTGACTTTTTTAATGATGAGATGTATTCGGTTAAACCTAAAGAGTGGGCGCTGGCTAAAAAATATTTAGTACCAAATGGCGACCTAAAACTTCCCCGAGGTAATAAGAAAATCTCTGAAAATAAAGAGAAAAAACGACGTTTTGGTCAAAAGAGCTTTAGCACTAGAAACCAAGAAAAATATGGTTCCCAGGGTGCTCAAGAATTACAAGCTTTACACCACTCTATGTTACATATTGATGGAAAGCTATTGGCTGTCCTTCCTCATACCCCTGAGTTATCGGAAGGGAAAGTTGATCCAGCAATTGTAGGAGCTGGTAATTTTGGCAAGGTAAAGTATGCCATCGATGAGAATAATCAGCCCTATGTCGTCAAAATAGAAACCAAAGGCGTTCGACAAGCAAGCGATGATGAGTATCACTGCATGCAAGAAGTTGGCTGGGACGTTAGAACGGCAGAGAGAGTGTTACCTAAAGGGCAGAAACAGCGCTATACCATCATTCCCTATCTTGGCAAAACCTCCAGTCACCTAGCTAAAGACGCCACATCGAAACAGCAAGATAAGAAAAACCTCGAAGTTGCCATAAAGCTTGCTTGGCAAGTGCACAGTGCTCATCAAGGCTGGCTTTCAAATCAAGGACGCCCCATCGCTCACCGAGATATAAAACCTGAAAATGTAACGCTTAATCAAGATGGTCGCGTTCATTTAATCGACTGGGGGCTTGCTAAAAGAGGGGTAAATTTAAAAGATAAGCCGAAAATATTGGTAGGAAGTTTACTCTTTCTTCCGCCAGAGCCGATGAGTTACTCTTACGAGCAATTAGATATTATTGCACTGCAGCGAACCATTTATGTACCAGAAAATATTCCAACAACAAATTTTCAAGGAAAAACTAACCATGAAACGAGAGAAGATGAGGATAAATGCTTCGTAACCGATCAATTTATGAACGACAATGAGCTTGAGGATGTTTTAGGAACCGAATATACAGATCCGACTCAAGAGCTTGCTTCACCCTCTATGATTGCAGCAAGCATAGCCATTTCAGAACTCGATTTACCGATTCAAGAAAAGAGAAAGCTCAGAGAAAGAATTGATTGTTCAAACGATCAACAACAAGCCGTGATGGTGATTTATTTTTCAGGGCTTCTATCAGATTTGAAAGAAGACTTATCAAAACTATTAGACGATGACGGGTTAGTAAATGCTTTGTCACAACTTGCTCCAACAATCGAGAAAAAGTCGTTAAAAGAGCCAAACAACATTATTTTCGATGCCTTACTAAAGTTAGATAGTCTCGATATGTCTTGTGTAAAAGAATCGACAATAAAACGTATCATCTTAAATCAAGCAAGATCAGATAATTTTGAAGGCCTTACTTCATGGACCTTACAAAAAAGAGCAACAGGACTTCGTGAGCTAGAAAACTTAGAAGACTATTCTTCTCTGAATACAATTAAAAATATTTTGGCTACACGACAAAGGCCTGAAAACTATAGCCGAGGCTGTTTTTCTTTCTTTTCCGTGGAAGGTCGTCGACATGACAAAGTCCAAGAGTTTTACACGAACGCTTTTCGATTAATCAATCAGTTTGAGAAAAGCCAAGAAGATCTTTATCAAGGCCGAAGAAGGGTTCGCTTTGCTCCTGATGTAAAGACGTCTTAAGACAAGGCCTTAGCGAATAAAAACGGGTAGGCGCTTTCGACCCCAATGACCATTGCTTTGATTAAAAAACCCAGAGATTTCATAATGGCAATTTTTACATTGGCCTTTCTCATCTAAGCCATAGAAGTGTATTTGATGCCAATCACGACCAATGACAGGCTGTTTGCAGGAAGGGCAATAGGTGCTAGCGCCGTCTAAATCGTGCACGTTTCCTGTGTAGACATATTTTAGCCCCAAGTTTATAGCAATCTCTCGTGCTTGATGCAATGTTTCAACTGGTGTGGGTGCCTTGTCTTTCATTTTCCAGTCAGGATGAAAGGCTGTGAAATGAAGTGGGACGTCTTTGCCAACATTATCTCTTAACCAGCGGCACATTGTTTCAATTTCGCCTTTACTATCATTTTCACCAGGAATCAAAAGGGTGGTTAACTCCATCCAGACATTGGTCTCATGATGAACGTAGAGTATTGTATCGAGTACGTCTTTGAGGTTAGAGCCAGTTAATTTTTTATAAAACCGTTCGCTAAAGGCTTTTAAGTCGATGTTGGCGGCATCAATGACGGAGAAAAACTCTTCTCGGGGCTTTGGGGAAATGTAGCCTGCTGTTACCGCAACGCTCTTTATTCCAAGCTCATGGCAGGCAATGGCAGTATCAATGGCATACTCCAAAAAAATAACCGGATCGTTGTAGGTAAAGGCGATGCTTTGGGCGCCATATTTTTTACAAGCTTGAGCGAGTTCTTCTGGCATGGCCTTGTTTGAGAGGGTGTCCATTTCGCGAGATTTACTCATGTCCCAATTTTGACAAAACTTACAGGCTAGATTGCATCCTGCTGTGCCAAAGGATAAAACACTCGAGCCAGGTAAAAAATGGTTAAGCGGTTTTTTTTCAATGGGATCGAGGCAAAAACCACTGGATTTTCCATAGCTGGTTAACACGACTTTGTCACCTTCACGCTGTCGTACAAAACAAAGGCCGCGTTGACCTTCTCGCAATTTGCACTCGCGCGGGCAGACATCGCACTGAATACGAGAATCCGATAAACGGTGCCAATAGTTTGTTTCTTTAACATACATCGAGTTTGACATAAGACTCACAGCAACTAATAAAAAAAAACCAAAAGAAAAGACTCTCACTATTGTTATTATAGGGGATCTTCTAGCTCACAAAGTCGATAAGTTCGACCGTTTCGTTCGATTCGTCTATAATTTGTGGTAATACATGAATTAAGGGGCTTTAAATGGATAAACTTAGCGCAAATGAAGCGAAAACACATTTTGGAGAATTGCTACTAAAGGCTCAACGTTCTCCTGTCCAGATCAGTAAAAATGGTAAACCTGTAGCGGTTGTTATTTCAAATGAAGAGTATGAGAGTTTAGAAGCGCTTAAATTAAAATTATTACAAACCAGAGCCTTTCAAGCGCATTTAGATGCTGAGTCTGGTCAGTTAATTGAAGGTGATACTTTCTTTGCTGAACTTATTGACGGTAAGCATGATTGATGACAAAAAAATACCTTTTAACCACTGATGCTAAGTCAGATCTGCTCGAAATTAGAAAATATACAAAATTAGAATGGGGCGGGGAGCAGGCAAGAGAGTATCTTCAGACCTTACAACAAAAAATAGAGTTGTTGTCTGAGAATGCAGAAATAGGTAAGGAGAGGCTGGAAGTTGGCAGAGATGTTTATAGTTTCCCCCATACCAGTCACATCATTTATTATTTAAAAGCTCATGAACAAATTGTCATTTTTGCGATTTTACACAAGAGCATGGTGCCACAAAAACACTTGTTTAATCGTAGTGAAACAGTTTAGGTAAGGAGAGAAAGTGAGGATACGGCAGCCATCGGTGGCAGGACTGTTTTACCCAGATGATCCATTTGTGTTAAGGCATGAAGTAGAGCTGTTTCTTCAAAATAACAAACCAAACATTAAACCCAAAGCGTTGATTGTGCCACATGCTGGATATCAATATTCTGGGGAGGTGGCAGGTGAGGTTTATCAATATCTAAAGCCCTATCAGAATAGCTTTCAGAAAGTATTATTAATAGGGCCTGCACACCGCAAAGCATTTCATGGCATTGGGGTCTTACAAGATGATTTTTATAATACGCCCTTGGGCGGCATAAAAATTGAGCGAGAGCTCATAGAAAAACTCGTTGATGAGTTTGAAAGTATTCATTATCAAGATCAGGCCTTTGATGGGGAGCACTCTCTAGAAGTACAGTTTCCATTTTTGCAGTTAGTGCTAAACCAAGTCTCTATTATTCCAACCTTGGTTAGCCACTGTGAACCAGAGAAAGTTGCTGAGTTAATCAATTATTTTTGGGAGGATAAAGAGACGTTAATTGTAATTAGTTCAGACTTAAGCCATTTTTTAGATTATCAATCGTGCTCTAAAAAGGACGGCCAGACTTGCCAAAACATAGTGGCATTAAAGGGTGAAAACTTAGAAAGCGATGATGCTTGTGGCCAACTTGGCATATTGGGACTTTTACAAGTCGTAAAAGAGAAAGGATTTAGCATTGCTGAAGTAAGTCGTTGTAATTCAGGGGATGTTACGGGAGATGTGAGCCGAGTGGTCGGTTATGGAGGATTTATTGTATATGATCTTTAGTGATATGGATAAAAAAGCAATGTTAACGGTTGCCAGAGACTCTATTTGTGAAGGGCTAAAGACTCATACCTTGAAAAAACCAAACCTCGAACAATACAGTGATGTCCTCACTAAACACTTAGCGTCGTTTGTAACCCTGGAGAAAGATGAAAAATTAAGGGGGTGTATCGGCTCTCTACAAGCCACAGAGCCTTTAATAGAGAACATTTCAAAAAATGCCTTTAACGCTGCCTTTAAAGATCACCGCTTTAGTCCTGTAATTGAAAAAGAATTAAGCAGTCTTAAGATTTCAATTTCAGTGTTGAGTGAACCTGTTGAGATGTCTTTTGAGAGTGAAGAGGCACTACTAAATCAACTAAAGGTAGGGGTGGATGGTTTAATCTTAGAAGAGCAGGGATTAAGAGCAACCTTCTTACCAAGTGTGTGGCAGCATCTACCAAAAAAACACGAATTCATTGAACATTTAAAGCAAAAGGCCGGACTTCCTAAACACTATTGGTCAAAAAGCATAAGAGTCCATCGCTATCACACCGATTACATCCAGGAGCAAGGCTTCTACCAGTATTGATAAGTCTCTGGCGCAAGCTTGCAGCTTAGATCACTTCCTTGATTAGGCAGAGAGGTGGTTGGCAGTTTGTCTAGTGGGGTTAGTTGTTCTGCTTTACAAAGCGTTTGGCAGCGAGTATTGCTGGTTACACATTGATTGCTGCAAGATGGGATGTCTCTTGCTCGACAAGAGCAGGTATTTAAGCAGGATTTTTCAACTATTTGGCAGTGATGCATGCACTGGTTAAAAGGGGTGCCCGCATAGCCATTACCAAACCCTAAAAAGAGAAAAAGAAGGAAAGATGCTTTTTTCATGACTAGACTAATGACTTAAGGGCAATAACTAATAATATAGGCGGAACGAGCTGAAATGAAAAGCGAGAATTTAAGGATCTTAATTGTTGCTATCTTATTTGCTTATACCGTGTTCTATTTAAGCCAACGCTCTTTTTTGTATCATCCGGCCAACTATAGGCCATCGCTTGAAGCCTACCGCGCAACAGAGATGTCGGAAGTTAACTTTAAAACTCGTGATGGTTTAATGCTTCATGCCTGGTACAAGAAAGCCAAACCTGCTCATGCCACTCTTCTATATTTTCATGGGAATGCCGGCCAATTTGGCAGTCGCTACAGACAAATAAAACCTTATTTAGAGCAAGGCTATGGCGCGCTATTATTTAGCTACCGCGGTTTTGCAGGTAATAAAGGCTCACCGAGTGAGCACGGGTTGTACAAAGATGGGCAAGCAGCAATCAACTATTTAGTTAAAAAAAGGGAAACCTGTCAGGTGTACTATGGCGAGTCCTTAGGTAGTGGGGTGGCCGTAGAGCTTTCTCTGCACAATAAGCCTGTTGGGGTTATTCTGCAGTCGCCTTATACAAGCATCACCGAGATGGCAAGGCGCTATTACCCTTGGAGTCCCTTAGGGCCTTGGGATAAGTTTGATTCACTCTCTAAAATTGACAAACTGAACGCACCACTATTGATTCTTCATGGTAAGAAAGACACGCTGATTCCAGCAGATCATGCAAGAGCGCTTTATCAAAAAGCCAGAGGAGATGTGAGTCTTAAACTCTACCCCAACAAAGATCACAACGACATGTTTGGCAAACCAATAGAAAAAGACATTAGCGTTTTTTTAGCCAAAGTTAGTAAAGCCTGTTAGGGCGTCCACTCTTCTGGCTGAGGCTGAGGCGGAGGGGCTAACTCTTCTTGATGCACCGCAATATTAAAAAGGGCTTGTAGAGACTCTTTGGAAACAGAGTTAAAAAGGGCTAAATCATGGCAGAGTGGGGCTGTAATAGGGGTATTAAACACTCGTTGTCTCAAACTCGCAAAAGGCTCTTTAGGCAGAATTAAATGCAAAGAGAGTGCGGTTGATGGGGTGAGGCTGCCGAGAAAAGGAACAGATCCTTGCATCCGTAGAGAAAACTCAGGGCTTGGAAATAGTAAATGCACAGCCTCTAGAGATAACTCAAAGGAGACTTTTTTGTTGTGGAAGCTCATGGCGTTAGAGATCATTTTGTCTGTTAATAGAGAATTGGCATTGATTAAAAGGCACTGAAGTGGTGCGTCGTCAGTGCAATTTTTTAGCACCGAGAATAGCTCTAAGGTCTTCTGAGAACCTGTTTCTTGTAGGTGGGCTCCTCCATAGACGTGTTCTAACAATTTCACAAAAGATGATTTAGAGATAAATTTCTTATGATTGAACTGGGTAATCTTCAAGCATAGACCGTATTCGTCTTGATAGACGTACTGTCCTGCAACTAGGGAGGTTTTATCTATACAAGGAACAACCGAGTTTGTTTTTTTTTGTCTGCGCCAAAACATGGTTCTATGGGTTAAAAAAAGGTAAATTGTACATAAAAATATCGATAAAGTCCTCAATTTTTCAAAGAGATGAGAACACTTTTGAAAAAAACAAAATCCTCTCTTACATTGAAATAAAGACCTTAAAAAAAACAGACTCTCTATAAGAACAAAGAGACAAAAAAAACTCGGTTTGCACAAAATTATTTCTAAATGGCACAAGGTTTTGTGAAGCTGATGAGGACAACAGGGGTAACTGTGTGGGCATGACGCTATTTAAAGTATCCAAAAGAGAAATAAACCTGCCAAAGCTTGTGGTGTGGGTTGGCGTTATTTTAATTGTTTTTCACATCTTCTCTTACTATCTACCCTTTACAAGCAATGCCTTTGTGGTTGCTAATAATGTACCGATTGCCGCGGACGTCTCTGGTTTCATCACCGAAATATACGTAAAAAATGGTCAGCGGGTTAAAAAGGGGGAGGTCCTTTTTAAAGTCTTTCAAGAGCCTTATAAGCTTGCCTACCAAGAGGCTAAAGCTCGTTACCAAGAAGCAATAGAGGCCGTAAAAACCATAGAGAAAGAAATTATAAAAACTCAAGATGTGTTGGAAGAAGTCGAAATTGAATACCAAAAAGCTTCTCTTACCTATCAGTTAAAGAGCAACATCGATGTTCAACGTGCCGTTGCTAAATTAGAAGTAGAGCTTTTAGATTATGACCGGGAATTTTATGAGAAGAAAAAAGAAACACTACGAAAGCAAATCGCGGTAGATAGGCAAAGGATCAAAGAACAACAAAAAGCGGTGAAGGCTTTAAAAGCCTCGATGGAGAACGCCAAAGTTAACCTCGATTTAACCCTGGTGAGAGCACCGACTGATGGGGTGGTCGATAATATGTACATTTCAAAAGGAACGCCTGTTAAAATTCATGAACCATTATTTTCCTTTATTGATACCTCTACTTGGTGGGTGCAGGCAAACTTTAACGAAACAGACTTAAGACGGGTTCGGCCTGGAGATAAGGCCTATGTGATGTTAAGGCTTTATTACTTTGACAAACTATTTGAAGGTGAAGTGGTCAATCAAGTCTGGGTCTCTGACCGACAGACAACGGTTGCAAGCTCGCAACAGCAACGAGTGCAGAATGAGAATGAATGGTTGTTGGTCCCACAAAGACTGCCTCTGCAAATAAAAATAAAAGATTTCGATCCAGACTATCCCATGCACGTTGGTTTGAGCGCCTATGTATATATCCAAACTTATTAAGGAAGTTGAGCATTATGATCCATATGGTAAGCATCGGCTTAATGGCTTTAAGGTGGTCTATGTCTTCATGATTTTAATGTTGGCAAATATTTTCTATAACATTCCAAATCCGTATTTTTACTATTTTTATTTACCATTAACCGCAATGAGTGCAGTAGTATTAAATGATAATTTAAAACAGCAATATTTATCTTTTATCTATGCTGTGATTGCAATTTGTGCAATGGCGGTACTGTTAAATCTCTTTATCCCCACACCAATTTTTTACATCCCGGCCTCTTTTTTGATTGCATGGGGGCTCTACAGTTTAGCCATTGACAGATATCAAAGTTTGCTACCATTGGCGCCTGTTATCTTAAGTCTTGCTGCCTACTCCCTTAATTACACAGACTTAAATTACAATCGAGAAGTAATGTTGCGAGATATTTCTATAACCAGCTTAGCAACGTTGATCATATTAGCATCATTAATGTTATTTCCACTGAGTTACTACTATCGCTGTTGGGCCAGAGCTTTTCATCACTTTGTTTCTCAGCTAATTGAAGACTTAGAAATAAAACAAGAAGAGCGGGATACAGTTTTACTGCTAAGACAAGAGCACCACTGTGGCATGATGAGTTTATCAAATATGATGCCAAAAAAATCAGCAACCTTTAGTATTTTAAAAATTAATTTGTTAACACAGAGGCTCTCTTTAAAATACTCAAAGGCAAACCGACTTTTTGATGAAGAGATTAAAGCACATAAAGAAACGCTAATAAGGCACTTAAAAGTCTTATTAAAAAACATTTATCATCATCAGCCCTGTTTTGTCGAAGAAGAGATGGACCCAACTTTGGTTCGTCTTATTAAATCATGGAACCGTTTATGTTTGATCACGTAAATTTTTGGAAAATAAGAGCGATGCAAATATCACTAGTCTTTGCAACGGCAATGATATTTCAAAATTTGCTAGATCCAAGTCATAGGGGGTGGCTGGGGTTCTCCGTGATGATGATTTATGCAGGACTTGACTCTGGCACCACGCTTCATCGTTCCTTTCATCGATTTTGGGGGGCAGTCTTTGGTTTGTTTCTTTCCTATTGTTTGTTTTTTGTCATACGAATTCACTATCAAACCATTTATTTAGTTGTGCCAATCGTCTTGTTTCTTGCATACTTTTCACTCAGCCGTTTTTATGTAACACCCACTATTTTCACCGTTAGTTTAACCGCTTTTGGTAGTGACTACTTCTATAGTAATACAAAATCAGTGGATCATTTTTTCTTTGATTATGCGCTGGCCACCACACTTGCCTTGTGCATTTGCATTGTGTTTGAAAAATACATTTTTAAAAGCAGTAATGTTAGTGAGAAGGTCTATCATGATCTACAAAAAAAGATCATTGCCAATTTAGAGAGTTTGTTTTTAATTGCGGTTCATAAGCCTCATCAAAGAGCAAAATATCTGAAAGGGAAGGTGGTGCTAGATAAGTCTGTGATAAAAATGGATGGGTTTTTAAAGACTTTACGCCATGATTTTCACATTGATAAAAAAATAATTAATTCAGCAGAGGATTTTTATCAGTTGGCTGAATCAATATTTTTTGATCTTAATAAGATTTACTACAACCAATTAAAGTTCGAACAGTCTTTGATTTTGAAAACAGAAAAAGACTTGAAACAATTAAGTCGCATGACTTATTTTAACGACGAAGGAATTAAGACATGCGAACCACGAAAAACATAAACACCATAATAATATCCAGCATGGCCTTTATGCTTGTAGCCTGCTCGATTAATCCTAAAAATCTACCAGAAACTAAGAACTTGGTTCCCAAAAAGTGGGATGCTAACAATAAGAAGCTTAGAAAATCCTCAAAGCCTCTCTCATGCATTGCTTGGTGGAAGCGCTATGACGATGACACGCTAAATCGCCTCATAAATAAAAGCCTAAAGAAAAATAACACCATTCAAATAGCCATGGCGAATATTAGTGCGGCAAAAGGTGAGGCTGAAAAAATTAAATATAACTGGCTACCAACCATGGATGCATTGTTTGGTTACTCATCCTTCCCGGCCCCCGGTTTCCCGGGGGCCATGGCTTTAATTTTACCAAGCTACACGCTTAACTTATTTTCACAAATTTACCAGGAAAAAAAGGCTAACCAACAAGTTAAGATAACCGAGGCTATGCATGATTTTGTAAAGATGGATGTTATTTCACAAACAGCCAGTAGCTACTTTTATTATCAGTCGCTACGAGAGCGAAAGGTTTTACTCCTCACTGTAAAAAACGATTTAGAACAAGCTGTAAATATTTATGAATCCACCTATCAAGGTGGCTTGAATTCTAAAATAGAGCTCTCTAAAGCACGTAGTGAGTTAGCTTTAATTGAAACCGATCTGCAGGAAATAAATAAAGATCTTCGAATAAGTCGCAACATGTTACGGTATTTGATGGATGAAAACCCCGAAGCGTTCCAATTTAAAAATAGTTTTTCACGTTTGTCCGGCAACAAAGTGCTTTCAGGTCAAAAACCACTTTCTGTTATCGACAATCATCCAGAAATAAAAGAAGCCGCCAGTCAATTTTTTGCTGAGACCAACGGGGTCTCAATTGCGTTGAGTAATTTTCTACCAAGTGCGAACTTAAGTTTGGCTCGAGGAAACATTGGCAAAACAGAAAACAGCCGAAACCTTGGCCAAGCGGTGCATTTTAACCAAGCCATTTTACAAGGACCAATGGTAAACATGAGTCTCTTTGGTGAGTTAAACAAAAGTAAAGGAATCAAGAAAGCAAGCTTTTATGCCTATATTGACAGAGTCCGCAAGGTACTAAGAGAGGTTGATAATGCCATTGCGATTAATCAGTACTATCGCACTCGCTACCAACAAACGAAGAAATCAGAAACGGCCCTGAACAAGGATTATCAATTACAAAATAAACTCTATCAGCAGGGTATTATAAGTTATTTAAAACTATTGAATATTAAGACTGAAAATGATCGCTTAAAGCTGCTTGTTAACCAAAATAAACTAGAAGAGTTACTAACCATCGTGCAACTCTATCAGAACTTAGCAGTTGGCTATGATGTTGAAAACCCACAATGCCAAGCCTAAGATCTTTTGTTATGATGGATCCTTACTTTTTACTAGCTAGGTGTCTTTATGAACGAACGATTGATGCAACAACTAAATTTCCTCCATGAAATCGATAAATTGAAAACTGTTTTCCGACAAACCAATCTAATCTCGGAGACCAGCCGATATGAAAATTCAGCCGAACACAGCTGGCACTTTGCTTTTTATGCACTCGTACTACAAGAATACGCCAATGAAGAGATAAATTTACTTAGAGTCATCAAAATGGCCCTGCTGCATGATTTAGTTGAAATTGATGCCGGTGATACCTTTTGCTACGATGTTGCTGCTCACAAAGAGAAGGAAGAAAATGAATTAAAAGCGGCTAAACGCCTATTTGGCATGTTGCCACCTGAACAAGAAGAAGAGCTAATGAGCTTATGGTTGGAATTTGAAGAAGGACAATCAGCGGATGCTAAATTTGCCATTAGTCTTGATAGAATACAACCTCTTTTACACAATGTGGTTACAGGTGGTGGTAGCTGGACTCGTCATGGCATTAACCGAACACAAGTAGAAGCGCGTATGGCACCCGTTGCACAAGGCTCTAAAGAACTTGCCTGCCTTGTTGACGATTTGCTCGATCAATCAGTCAAAAAAGGGATCCTAAAGCCCAAACAATAAAATAAGATACGAGATACGAGAATTGAAATAAAGTAAATGGTAAATAGTTAATAGTGAATGGTTGACTCTAACTAACATGCTCTACTCAACGTTCCGCGGAAATCCCCCAGTCCTACTTTCCGCTGCTTGTCCGCGGAAATCCTCCAACCCTACGTTCCGAGGCTTGTCCGCGGAATCCATGAATCATAATAGTCTGGTTCCCTCGGACAAGCCGAGGGACGTAGGGTGTGTGAGCACATTTGCGCGTCATTTTAATTCAAGAGGCGCCAAAAGGATCCCGAACCAAATAAATATTATTTACTCCCTATATAGTCACGCTCGATTTGGGTGCGTAGTAACGGCAAACTAATGTTCCCATACTTTAAAACATGGTAGTGAAAATCAGCAATGTGGAAGGAATCACCCTTGGCGCGCTTTGCCTCATCTCTTAACTTTTCGATTTCAAGTTTACCAAGCATGTAAGCAGTCGCTTGCCCAGGCATCATAATGTAGCGGTCTACTTCGCCTTCGATGATGTTTTCTTCAACGCCTGTGTTGTCTTTTAAGTATTGCACGGCTTTATCACGAGACCAGTTTAGCGCATGCATTCCTGAGTCAACCACAAGGCGAGAGGCTCTGAGTGCTTCATTCGATAGCATGCCAAGCTTTGAAATATCATCTTCGTACAACCCCATCTCATCAGCTAGGCGCTCAGCATAAAGCCCCCAACCTTCGCCAAACCCTGAATTCCATAAATATTTATTGAGGCTTGGGATGGCTTTGTTCTCATATAAAAGGGCAACCTCAAAGTGATGACCTGGGACTAATTCATGAAAAAGGGTTGCTTCTAAATCCATGCGGCTTTTATTTTCTGGTTCATAGGTGTTAATAAAAAATATCCCTGGACTGCCATCTTCACCGGGGGCTTGGTATTCACCGGGTGCACCATTTTTAGCTCGGTGTAAGGGATAGGGTTTGATGGTTGCTTCTGAAACAGGAACTTGTTTAAAGTAGTTTGGAATTTTCTCATTCACTCTTTTTAGAGCAGCGAAATCATAATCAAGCATGTCTTGTTCTGTGTTAAAAACATGAGAGCCCTCTTCATTCGCTTTAGCAAAGATTTCTTTGACGTTTTCTGAGTCATAACGCCTTTTTCCGATTTGAATCACTTCTTCTCGAACTCTGGCCACTTCGTGTAGACCCAGTTGATGAATGTCTTCAGCGGTAATCAATAAGGTACTGTTTAGAGTCACTAAGTGTTGGTAGCACTCATTGCCATCTGGAATGGCAGAGAGCCCAACTTCATCGCGCGCCTTATCCAAATAAGTCGATTGAGAAGTTTCGATAAACCTGCGTAACTATATACACCTCACCGAGCTATGATCGATGCCTCAATAACCAAGAAGTGAGGCAGTAAATGAATTCAACAACACCAGATCAACTAGACATTGTTAAACAAGCATTTCAAGAATGGCGAGATAGTCGGCCCAAGATTGGCAAGATCCCGCTTTATCTTTGGGAGATGGTTAAGCCATTGATGGATGAATATCCCATTTCAATGGTCAGTCGCTCATTAGGTTTAAGCCACTCGCAGTTAAAGCAAAATG
Organism: Legionellaceae bacterium; assembly: GCA_030148065.1. Lineage (GTDB taxonomy): Bacteria > Pseudomonadota > Gammaproteobacteria > Legionellales > Legionellaceae > JASBUC01. Next base: position 116,377 of record JASBUC010000041.1, read on the forward strand.
TCATTGAGCAGTCTGTTAGTTTTGTTGAAGCAGTAGCCGGCACAACAAGTGATATTGAAGTCCATCAATCAACAATTGAAAATAATCATGATCAGAAGTGTGATATTGAGCTAAAGCGGCCTTGTGGCAGCGTGCTAAAAATCAATGCACTGCCAATATCAGTTGTAACCACTCTAATTCCCAGCTTTGTTGGTAGTTAATGTTACAGTTAACCCCTCAACATCGATTGCTTTTGGCTGTAGAGCCAGTCGATTTTCGCAAAGGAATATGTGGCTTAAAAGGACTATGCTTAAATCATTTGGACTTAAACCCATTTAGCGGAACTGTCTTTGCCTTTACTAACCGAGCTCGCACATCTGTAAAGTTGCTAGTGTATGATGCAAGCGGGTTTTGGCTATGTCAGAAGCGATTTAGTGAAGGCAAGCTCGCTTGGTGGCCAAAGTCAGTTGATAAAACAGCTTCGATTCGTGCGAGTGAATTAATGATTATACTGGCTCAAGGCAATCCAGAAAAAGCGGCTATCCCTGATGACTGGAAGTCGGTTAATCAGGCAGCTATTGATTCAGATAAAGTGTCCTGGTAGGTCCAGGGTAAATAAGCACTTGGCTCTTTAATAATTTGTTCTCTATTTTCCTGCAACATTGTCAGGTAATCAATTGGGTTGATGCCTGACAATATGCAGGTGTAAATTACGCTTGTAAGTATGCCGCCAACAGATGCGCCATATTTCGTTTTGTAAAACATTGAATTTTTGCGGTGCCTGATAGGTATTTTTAAGCATTGTTCTAATGCGTTGTTGTCGAGTGGCACACCTGCGACTCTTAGAAACTGAGTTAACTCATGACGGTGATTAATCATGTAATTGATAGCTTTGCCTAAATCATCATTTGGTTCAACCAGTTTTTCATCCAGCAAATAGTGCAAATACTCATACAGCTTATCCATGATGGGTTGGCTATGCTTTTGATGATGCTCTAATCGCTCATGGTCAGTCATATCAGTGGTTTGATAATCGACTTTGTAAACCTCAGATATCATGTTAACCACCTTTTCACATGGCACAGTATAAAACGATTTGATTTCTTCAAACTTGCGGTAACCATGGCTGAGACAGAAGCAACTAATGATATTTTTGTAACACGGAATGTTTCGACTTAAGGCATCACTCATAATGATGACAGGTTCATCTACAGCTCTATGCGTTAAAAGAGCATCCAGGTTTTCGCCTGCATGGTCAGTACCATTAAAATATAGGATTATCTTATGCGTATTAAACTTTGCCAATATTCCAGTGGTAAACATACCTCGTCGTTTTTTATCGGGCTTGTTTTTGTTACCGATAATTTCTTCAATTATCTTAAGATATGTATCATCAATATGAAGCAAGTTATTGTTGGCAGCGAGCTGACAAAGAAAATTGAAGATGGGAATGGCACAACCTGCAACATCTTCATTTAAATACCACTGAGTTGTGTGAGGCACTGGAATATTAATGCTCGATTGGAAAAATGCTTGTCGATATGATGGCGTACCCATAAAGTATTTTTGCACTGCTAGTTGCGCTTTAAATTTACCATCATATTTGTCATCGCCAATATGCTCAGGTAGTTCTGGTCTGAATAGTTCGCCACATAGATTGCAACGTTTGGTCTCAATTATATAGCGATTGGCGCATGCATCCATTTGACCATTAATGCGGATAATTGTCTGGGGTTCAAAATCATATACTTTGCCACCGCATTTTTCTGGGCATAAGTCACCTGACTTTAGGGCTTCATGAGGAATAAAGTGATCAGTCGCGTTATAATCCTTATGAGGTTTTCTGCCAGTGCGTCCTGATGTTTGTGGTTCATCATCTAAATCTGAAGTTGCTGTGCTATCTAAATCCTCGTCATTGGCTGACTCTTTATTATCTAACGATGTCTGGTTATCGTCAGGCTTTTGGTCATTACCCGTTTTATTATCATTGCCACTTTTGGACTTTTTTGCCGAAGCAGTTTTGCCAAATAGCATGAGCTGAAGTCTATGAAGCGAAATCCGCTGTTCTAAAATTAACTTTGGTAGCCAGATTATTAGATTAAGACCATAGGTAATGGCAGCTTTATCTTCGCCAGATAAGGCCAGCTCATCAATTATTTCCTTGAGTGCATCAATTTGTTGCTCTGACATTTCAATGATTTTCATTGAATCTTTGATTGCACCCATATATATATCAGTTGACTTTAAAAAGGGCGCAAAGGATAAATTATCCAATATAATCAGTCAATTGAAAAATTCAGGAATACTCAAGGCCTCTGAAAGTTCAC
>JASBUC010000047.1 GCA_030148065.1 Legionellaceae bacterium
ATGAACAACGAGAATCATCAAGTGATCGCACGGGTACAATTGCTGAGTATTCGGGCATAGGCAGAGAACTAAAAGATCTATTACAGATTGATACAGCAGTCTTAGACAGTCACGCTGAAGCCTTTATAAAGGCTGAACTAACTGGCAGTAAAGGCCTTCCAATCGAATTAGAAAGGCTGCATCAAACGAGTGTTTTACCATTTCTTTCTGGACCCGCCTTATCAAGCTATACCAGCTCAATACTCACTCAAATAATAAGGCTCAATGAGTTCAAGGCAAGTTTAAACGAAGGCTCTATCTCTAGGAATTCGCCCGAGGCATCTTCAGAAGCGTTTGAGGCTTATTACTATCAGTTACACCAGCTACAACATAAGCTCCTTAGTGATCTTGCTAAGGTTATCCCTGTAGGCGACAATAATACAAACCGCTTAGTTCGTAGCTTGATTGCAAATCTCGATAAAGAAATGTCGGACATCAGGCAAAAGAATGCCTATCTAGTTATGCGTGATGAGAACATGCAGTCATATCTACAATCAAATTTGTCAAGAGAGTTTGGCCTGTTATCAAGCGAACAGTTGAGGACTTTAGCAACGTATTTTAAAAATCCCAATGCCTTTAATCTAGAGCCACCACAAGAGAACTCAATAAAGGCTCATATTAATGGCTTGATCGAGTATGATATTAGAGCAGATGAACTTCGTGCAATGCATGAACATATAAAATCCTCCGATGATGGTATAACTTCCGAAAAAATAAAAGAATTGATGCCTAGTATCTCGGCGTACATTTTCAATGAAGAGGAATTACAACGCTTTATCGATTGTTTTACCAAACCCAAAGCAGAAATACATGAATTGGTACCTTGCTTACAAGGCTACAGCATTCAAAAGCTAGGGGGACAAAATAATGTAAATTGGAAAATAACCAGCCATGATCAAGCAGAAGAGTATGTCATTCAAGCTCATCAATATTCCAATTTTAATTTAAAGCTACTGGATGAATTAAATAGGACGCCAGTTGCCAAACTCATTGGTCAAGTCTATTTACCAGAGCAGGCAATGAGTAAGGAGATGTCTGCAAGCTTTAGCATCGTTGACTTTGCCTATGCTGGAGATTTAAAAAGTGAAGCAGAAGAAAGAAAATCACAAGTTCAATCAAACAGTGAACTAGTTCTTAAAGCAACAACGAGGATTAAGGAGCTGGTTTTAAATTGTCAATTGATGTTAGAAAATGGTGTAATGCACCCAGATATTAAGCTTGCTAACTTTCTAGTCGATGAATTTGGTCAGATTAGCATTCGTGATACTAAAACTTTATGCAGAGTTAGAAGTGATGGAAGCATTTTAACTGGAGACTTTGACACAACAAGAGAATTTCAAGCTCCCGAACGGGAGACATCTCAATTGATTAGTGCTGAAAAATTCATGAGCTACCAATTGGGACTTGCTTTTTATCAGGCGTTGGTTTTGCCTAACTCTAGAGAGTTGGTTGATGAAAAATTATGGCAACAACGGCTTGATTTTACGCAGCCAATATTTACTGATTCTGAAGAAGGGCAAAGAGTTGCAGAAATCATTCAGGGAATGACCACAGCATCCCCTCAGCATAGACTGTCGATCGCAACAGTAATAGAAGAACTTCGGTTGATTGACGAGTTGGAATTAAATAAGCATGCTTTTTCTGATTTAAAAAGCAAGCTTCAAGAGATAAAAAGCGGGGTTGAAGAGGAGGTTATAGAAGAGTTTAGATCTGAAATCATCTGCTTTGAATCACAAGATGCTCTGGATGAGTATAATGAATCCCTTGCTGACAATGAAAAATACCAAGCACTTAGCCCACAAGAAAAAGAACTCATTGAAGTTTTTATTTCTGAGCAACAAGAGGACTTAGAGAGTAGGCAAAGACTTGACTCGTTTAAGTAACTTGTAACTACTCTCCTGGTTAACTGAAAAAAACAAACCCAGTCGCCAAAAAACAGACAAATGGCTGCTTAAGGCTTTAAGGTGTAGGCGTTAGGATCTTCTGCTTCTACGCTCTCCTGACAATGTTTATAAACATACATAAATAAGGCAGACGCGAGCACTACGCCCATCCCTACCACAGTGGTTGTTAGTGTCGTTGAAAAGTAGGACTCACTCTTTTGCGCTTCACTCTCAGCGACAAAGCGAAAGTTTCCAAGTGTTTTTTGATGTTCTTCCATTAAACCTTGTAGCATGCTAATGGTCTCTAATACTTCGTCTTGTCGCGCTAATAGAAGGTGTGTGAGAGCGCTCTTATCTTGCTCTTTGCCAAAGAGTTGATTAAACAATTCCTCTCGATAGTCAGCGATGGTGTTGGTTTCAATTGTAATTAACTCTTTGGCATTTTCGATATAAGCCTGCCAAATGGCATTTAGATGCGGTGACAAACGTGTTTTCTGGCTTATGCTTAGCTCTAAAGGAAGACGCTTAAGTAATTGAAAGGCAAGTAAGTATTCTTTCTCTTCTAATGCCTGGTTTAGAAGAAGAGTGAGCTCCTCTTCATCATTAAAATTTGGCGGTATGCTATGGTGCTCTGCTGCATAGCACAGTGCTGCAAACTGCTTGTCTCTAAACTGAGGGTGCGTCAATATTATTTCAGCCAATGCCTCATTGCCTTCATTGATGGCCTTTTTAAAGGCAAGCAAGCCCTGTTGCGGAAGATCGGTTAGTGAGGCCCCTTGCTGAATAAACGCCATCATGCGGTTAGTGTCAAAAAAGCGATAGGCGGTAACCAGAGGTTTCATATTAATGATGTCTTCACGGAGAGTAACTTGATGGTTCTTTCCATTTTGCAGGGTTTGCCATGAGCCAAGGGGGTACGCTTCGAGTAATTGACCAGCCTCATACAGCGACTCTTGTATTTTTACGCGCTCACTTTTTTTTACTAGAACCAACTCACTAACCAAGGCAAGATTCATTTGATACAGTTTGTCGACAACTTGCTCGCTAGTGGCATTGTACTTCATGCTAAATGCCCTTTTTAAGGAATTAAGCAGCTGAGTCGTTTGTGCCTCTGTTATATTTAATGAGAGCCCAGCAATGATGTTTGCCACTTTAAAGTTGTGTGCATTAATGGAGGAAATTAAAGCCTCAAACTTTTCACCGTCGTCGTTAAATAAATGGCTTGCCTCCTCAATTATTTTTGTTTTTCCTGTGATCACAGCATGATGCAGCAAGGAATGATTAGAAACCTGTAAATCTTTAAGAGAAACGCCTATAAATCGTAGCCCAAATAAGGGGGAGGCAGACTCTAGAGAAAAGCTTGATTCAAGCAATTTTTGCACCATTTCTTCACTAAGTGACATGTTTCCCATAGACTCATTTAAGTAACTTAATACCTCTTGGCAATTATTTTTCACACAGTAGTGAATAAGATCGCAACTTGCAGGTAAGCCCTGTTTGATCATTTTAATGATAAAGGGTGGGTGTAAAACGTCCTTAGTTAAAGGTAGGCAGCCCTCTGTGATTGGCTTTTGGCATTCATCTAGCAGATAAGCAAAGAACTCTTCATCTTTTTTCAGATGTGCATTCTGAAAAAGACTACCTAACAACCCTTCTTCAAAAGAGCGGATTGAAAGGCCATGTCTTTCTATAATACTTTTACATACCTTGTTGGCAGCTAAATTAATAGGCGTATCAAAGAACTGTTGTTGCTCTTTGTTTGTAAGCATTGGCTCGAGGCTCTCAAAGGCTTTTGGATCATCCCATTGACAGACTTTAGTGACAAGCTTTATTAGAGTCTCAGTTGATAAATCAGGCAGGTTGTTAAAAGACAGTAACAATTTTAAAGCTTTATGATTCTTTGATTTTAAAGCCTTTTGCCAAACACTTTCCGGAAACTGCATTCTTAAGTCGTTTAAACTCTTTAGGCCTTCTGTTTTTCCCATTTTTATTAAATGGTAACTTAAGCGCAGAAATCTGTCGGTACTTAAGCAAACCCCATGTGAGGCCAGCTTTTCTGCAAGAAACGAATCACTTTGCAAAATAGCAATTGCCAGCACCTTTTCTTGAGATTCCTGGGACTCTGGCAGTAGTCTTCTTGAAAATTGAAAGTCAGATAAGGGCTCTTTTCGCATTAACAGTACGTCTAACACCAAAACATCTGCAATAGTTGGCTCCTGAAGCTTGTTAATATGCAGACGAGTGTTCTCATTATCAGAGTTTAACAGGTGATGCAGTTCAATTAATTGTGCATTTAGTGTGCTCTCTTCACTATGGCTCCTTAAAAGATAGTCTATGGCCTCTTTTAGAAAGTCCCCATCTCGTTGTTTTGCAACGCTTGTTAAAAGAGAAACGGCTGTAGTTTCGATCGGAAGGCTTGCGTCTGCTTTTAATAGTAAACGTAATATTACTTTACTTTTTTCATCCCTATCTTCAAATAAATCGCAGGGTAATACAATTTGATGTTTAACACTCACACCATTTTTTTTTGCTTTGGTAAGTAAATAGGCTAGTGTTTTATCACTTTTTTCTCTGATGGCGACTCTAATTAACCCTAGTAACTTCTCCTCACTTAGAAGGATTCGCTCTTCATAAAAAGGCCATAGAAGTGCTAATGACTTCTCACTGTTTTTTAAAACGGCAATGGAAATGGCATCTAAGTTCAGGTCATTTTCCTTATCTTGAAGACAGGATTCAGAGATCTCCATTGTACTTAAGACTTCATGCCATAAGCGCCTTATAACGCGCTCAGAATTGTGTTTTGCCGCACTTTGTAAAAGAGATAAATTTTCTCGCTCTGAGCCTTCTGACGTTAATTTAATTAAGGCTTCAAGGGTTTCGAACTTATTGCCCACTCTTCTAAGAAGCTTTTTTATTAAGAGCATCATTGCATCATCTTGGTTTTTTGAAATAGATTTTTTTAATGCTCTGATAAGGTCTTCTGTTGTCAAGCGATGATCGTTTTTTAGAAAATATTCAATCAATGTGAGATGGCCTGCGTGACTTGCAGCAAGCAAGGCAACACTCGTCTCTAACTCTGGAAAGCGCAGCATTAGATCGTCAACCATTGTTAAATCACCAATTTTTGCTGACATCACTAAGGTGGTAGTAAGTGATTCAATCTCATCAAATGGCACTCTATTTAAAAGCTCGGCCTTCGTTGGGTAGTTTGGTTTGGCAGCACTAAATGGGCTTGCATACGCTTTCAGGTTTAATAAAAAGAAAGGGTCATTGTAGTCAAAGCACTCTTTTATTTCAGAAACAAGTGCTCGTTCATCATGGAAGACTCTCACATCTTCTTCATAATTAGGATCATATAAAAAATACTGTTCATTTTCTTTATAGAGCACCATGGCATGCTCATTGCTGCCAAGATAGATGAGCCGGTTATTAAAACATACGTCTCTAATAATGGATGGCCAGACGTCTTCATGTGTCTTTAACGAGAGGGTGTATTCATGCTGTATGGGCTCTCCAAAAATGCTTACGTATTTTTCAAGCTCTTCTTGTCCTATCTTTTCTCCAAACCCTTGCGGGTTGTAAGCAAAACATGATTTGTGTATGAAGCTACTTTCCTCTGCAGATAACATTGAGTTTGTTTCATCTAATGCTGCTAGGGATTTTTTTAGTTGAAAAAATTGCGCTCTCTTTTTTTCTAAGGCCATTTGGATAAAGAGGACTACCAAGCCGTTGCAGATCCCTTGATGGTTTAGTCGAAAGTGATGGCCTTGCCGTTTAAGGTAGCGATTGACAACTGGAATTAGGGTTGCTTGCGAGGTCATGGTAAATGGCTGGCGTTAAATTTAATGTTTTCATAATAATACCTGTCGATAATTAACTAGATATTAATTCTTTCT
>JASBUC010000018.1 GCA_030148065.1 Legionellaceae bacterium
TCGCTGATTTTTGAGCTCTATTCCTTTGTCATGCAACCATTTGTTGGGCATTTTAACGTCCAATTTGTCAAAAGAATCGATTTTAAAGGGATACTAAACTTTAGCAATTGTGATTTAATTTTGAGCGAAGCAACAAGGCCACGGCAAAAGCAGGAGTTTATGATTGGCTGTGGTGTGCTCAACAAAATGACTAGCCTTGGTATGCCGGTGAGTTCAAAAATTGTCTAGATCCGCCTGTTGAAAGCAGGATAGATAGTGCTGCAACAAAGCCGGTAATTGAAAGGTTGCCCATACGTTTACTGATAAGCAGGCCTTATCACGGGTTTAGGTTTTTGAATTTGAAGCACCTGAACTTGGATCATCAGTGATGTGACTTGATTCACTTGACTCGTTGCCAGAGCTACTTGTAAAGAAATGTGAACTAGTACCAGTTGCTCTCTTATCAAAAACTAGACTTTTCTTTAAATACTCAGGAAGGCTTTCTTCGGAAAGTACATTATCTCGAATAAGAGCATGCGCAACTTTAACCGCAAATGCTGGAGAAAAGGATCTGAATATCTTTTCTAGGCTCGCTGGTGTGTTTGCTGCACAGTGTAAGACGGTCTTGCCAAACTTATTTTTTTCATTCACCGCCTTAAGACGAGCGTCATCGGTTTCAAAAGAACCTAATATCTTTTCTAGGCTCGCTGGTTTGTCTGCTGCACAGTGTAAGACGGTATTGTCATAGATATCTTTTTCGTTCACCGCTTTAAGTCGTGCTTCATCGGTTTCAAAGGATTCTAATATCTTTTCTAGGCTCGCTGGTTTGTCTGCTGCAAGGAGTAAGACGGTATTGCCAAACATATTTTTTTCGTTCACCGCCTTAAGTCGTGCTTCATCGTCTTTATAGAGTGCTAATAGTTTTTCTAGGCTCTCTGGGTTGTCTGCTGCAAGGAGTAAGACGGTATTGCCAGCATTATCTTTTTCATTCACCGCCCGAAGGTGTGCTTCATCAGTTTCAAAGGATTCTAATAGCTTTTCTAGGCTCTCTGGTTTGTGTGTTGCACGGTGTAAGACGGTCTCGCCATTGCTATCTTTTTCATTCACTGCTTCAAATCGTTCATATCCATTAGAAAGAGAGCTTAAGTAGAAATGAAGGAGGTTTGGTTGTTTATAGATATGAAATATCAGTTTCTTATGATTTTGAAACTTATCTTTATTATCTAGAATAGCTATGATGACTGCTATAGCTTGTTCTTTATTAAAAAAACCTTCACTTATGTGTTGTCCAAGAACGTCTAAGGGGTTTGCAACCTGTGATAAATTAAGCTCTCTTAATAGCTCCTCATAAAATGCTTCTGGGAAGTTGACTAATAAGGTAAAAAGCTCGTGTGGCTCAGTTAAGGTAATAGTGCTTATTAACTCTTTACACAAATCCGTTGGTAGGGCACTACATTCTTGTTTGAGATTAATTGCTTCATGATTTAAGCTATTATAGTTTTCTTCAATTCTAGTGAGTTCTTTTTCATTTAGCGCAGGGCGCTTATCTAATACGGAATCGTTTTGTTGATTGTTTAAAATATGCGCTAAGTCATTGGCAGCAGTTTCTACGCAATCTTCTTTTCCCAAGTCATTCAAAACGTCTTTAAGGGTTTTTCCTCCGTAATTTAATTCTTTAATTGATTCGACAAGAGATTCTGGAACACGATTTAAATAATGATAAAAATATCCTAAGGCCTCTCTTGATGAATCAGCAGCAAGTTCTTGTCCAGTCATTCTCTCACCACCAAGTCTTAAGCCTCTAATGAGTTTTTGAATGGCTTCTCGTGGGGTTTCCCCATTTTTTTCATAGGTATTAATGTCTTCTTCTAATGCTCTAAACCATTCATTACGTTGGTAGAGTGCGTTAAAAAGAGTAGGGCGTTGTTCTTTAGTTAAGCGATATAGATTTCTGTGTTCGAGGAAAGTTAGACTTAAGACATCACGTTTTAAAGAAACACAACTATTCCCAGCAAAGAGGAAACTTGCAAACTCTTCAGCAGTCCTTGGGCAAGGCTCTTTACTTGCCCATTCAGAGAAGTTACTTGCTTGAAGAACCATTTCCTTGTTATTGCTTATGTTACTCATTGCTTCCCTTAATTGTTCTCTATTGTGCGTTTTTGGTAGAGAAGGAAGTTCTAGCTCCAAATGTGTTGCTGGCGTAATTGCAAAAATTTCACAAAGCTCTGCTAGGTTCTTTGGCTGAAATAAATCAATTGCTAATTTAAAATAGAGAGCATTAAGGTCTCCGTTTGGCATGGCACTCATCGATAAGGCAGTATTATTAGTCGCCTCAAGATGAGCTTTTAATAATTCTTTAAACTCCTCTTTTTTCTCATCTAATGATGCATTAGATGAGAAAAGTTGGCGTAATTGATTAACTTCCTCAAGAAGTTGTTTTTGAATGGCTGCTTCTTTAAGGGTTGCAAAGTTAGAAGGCACAATAGGAGTTAAGTTTTGGCTTAATTCATAGACTTTATCTATCGAGCCAAGGGCTTCTTGTAATTTCAGTTCATCAGTTTGACTCGACATCTAAATTTTTCCTAGTAAGAAGTTCTAACGCAATTTATCACTCATGTATGGACCCCACTATTATTGCAAGGATAAGATTTAATTATTTTTAGCAAAACAGTTGAGATGCGCACATGTATTCGGCCTCTTAAATAGGATGATATACGCTCATCCGGGCCCTGATAGTATTTGCGCTCTTGCTCCTAATCACGTTAGCGGCTTCTTTGAGCCCATGAGTTATGTAGGTTTCGCAAGAGAAGGTCTTACCTTTTTGCTATCAATATAAATTTTATCTTCGCAAACTCCGGGTAGGTCTAACACCTACAAATTAGTTAATTATTTTCCCACTAGTTAAATTTTTTCTAATCACTTTTTATACTTTTCTATAACATTCACCAGTAGACATCATGGCCCAAATAATACGAGCATTCTTATTAGCCAGTGCTACAGCAGCTTTATTTGGCCCTATACGAACTACTAGATTTTTTAACCATATACTTTTTCTATCACTTTTCTGACCCAGGACTCTTATTGCAGAACGTGCGCCATGGATCAAAAGTGTTCTTACATAAGTATCACCTCTTTTCGTAATACCCCCTAAAACGATTTTATTCCCACTCGAATGCTGTTTAGGAACAAGCCCTAACCACGCAGCCATTTGTCTCCCATTTTTAAAAGCATTTGCATCTCCAACAGCAGAAACGATAGCAGATGTTGAAATTGGTCCCATACCTTCAATTTCCATTAGTTGCCGGCATATTGTGTTATCACGAACCTGATTATTAATGACCTTATTGTAATGTTCTATTTCTTTGCTACATGTTTTAAATTGTTCAAAAAGCCTTTCAAATATTTCTAATGTTGTTGGGCTTAATTTCTCTTTATGTTCATCTAAAGTCTTCGGTAGCTGCAAAACGTATCGAATACCAAGTGGGATCGTTATCCCATACTCTGCTAATAAACCTCTTATTTGATTAGCTTGCGCACTACGTTGTTTAACAACCAGGCTTCTTACTCTATGAGCTAATTGCATATCTTGCTGTACAATTGTTTTTATTGGGACAAAGCGCATTGTTGGTTGAACAACGGCTAAAGCAATTGCTTTAGCGTCATTTGCGTCATTTTTACTCGACATAACAAAAGGCTTTACAAACTGCGGCGCCATTATCTTTACTTCATGTCCCATTTCTTTAAATTTTCTGGCCCAGTAATAAGTACCGCCACAAGCTTCTAAACCAATTAAACAGGGCTTCATATTGGCTAATGTTGTTGTTAAATCACCTCTTTTAACACGTTTTGTATAAATTTCTTTGCCTCGACTATTGTTCCCATGAAGCTGAAAAATATTTTTTGCCAAATCAATGCCTAGTACCTTAATATCACTCATGGACCCTCTCCTTTTTGAATAAAATCTTACTTAATTTTATTCTGGCACATAGATGCCGAAACTTAAGGAGTGGGGTCCATACTATTATGTTACGCACGCACCAAAATTAGCTGTTCATAATTTGTTACTCTTTCAATGCGATCTGATCTGTCAACCACGGGAATCGCGCCAGAATTCACTCAACAAGTCCAACATTCAACAATTTAGCTAGGTAAGCATTATCCCAGCCAGCCATAAGTCTTTTATTTTTAATACCTACTTTAGCTGTTTTTTCTGCCTTAAGAAGGTTTAAAG